>SFEL01000014.1 GCA_004557245.1 Clostridiales bacterium
GATCTCAATGAAACTGAAAGGAATGAGCCCGGTACAATACCGAACTCATTCCGTAACAACTTAATATTCTTTTTTGTCTAATCTTCGGGGTTCACTTCATGCAGGGCCGCTTTTTTATTTCCGTCATTTCTCGTCCCGCTGGGCAATGGCGCGCTTTTCCTCCAGCCGATTATTCACCCATTCCCCAATAAGGGTATACAGCACCGCCATTATGGGTACGCATAGTATGGCGCCCATCAGGCCGAAGAGACGGGCGCCGAACAGCACCGCTATCATCACCCACAATCCGGATATGCCCACTGCGTTTCCAACCACCTTGGGATATATGAGGTTGCCCTCTATTTGCTGTATGGCCAGCACGAACACTATGAACCACAGGGCGCGGGGAGGGTCCACAACGAATATTATGGAGAGGCCTATTGCGCCTGATACCCATGGGCCCACTATGGGTACCATCTGGGAAACACCTATTATAACGCTTATCAGCACTGCAAAGGGGAATCCCAGTATCTGCATACCTATGAAGCACAGCGAGCCAAGTATAAAGCACTCTATGAGCATACCGTATACGTAGTTATGCAGCGACTTGTTGGTGCGGGCGCATACGTCCAGTATTCTGGCTGCATGGCGCTCGTTGAATATGGCCTTTATGAACTTGCGGCACTGGCGTATGAGGTTCTCCTTATTTGAAAGGGCGTATATGCTGATTATCAGGGCGAAGAGCAGATCCACAACGACGCCCACAGTGCTCACGGTAAAGCGCAGCAGTTTGGAGGCAAGCTTGCTTATGAAGCTGTCCAGCTCCTCCAGTATTTCCTCGGACATCTCGCGAACTTTCATTGCTATGTCTTCGTTGAGGTTTAGCCTTTCCCATACGTCATTGCCCCATTTTATGAGGCTCTTGGAGTAGGAATCGTAGTTTTCCGCCAGGGATTTTATGCTGTCGACCAGCTTGGGACCTACTATCACTATCAGCACCGTGATTATGGAAAGCACCAACAGCACCGCCATCACCACGCACATTACCCGCTTGAGCTTTGAGGCGCGCCATTTTGCAAAAAGCCTGTTTTCCAGAAAGCGCATGGGCATATTGGCTATAAAGCTTATGGCCACGGCTATAAATATGGGGCTGATGGCATCGAAAAAGCCCCTGACTGAGCTTTTTACGGCAGCCAGGTTTTCGATTATCTCATATAATATGACTCCGAAGGCCACTATTAAAATGTATCTTCTTGAGGACTTCCAAAGGCCCTCCATATCCTGCTTATCCTTCAAAGCGCTCCTCCAAAACTGATTTTTTGAGAGCCTCCTGCCTTGCCTCGCGGTCGAATTTTTCGGCAAGGAGCTTGGCGGAGATGTAGGCGGATATGGCGTCTATTGCCATACGGTTCCTGCCGCCCCGCATTACGGCAAAGTCGGCGTCGCGAATGTATTTGCTTATGTATTCCTCGTACATGGGCTTTACGGTGGCCATGTACTGTTCGGCTATGTTCTCTATGGAACGGCCCCGGACCCGTATATCCCGTTTTATGCGGCGGAGCAGACAAACGTCTATGTCCACGTGCATGTAGACCTTCAGGCTCATGAGGTCGGTTATGCGCTTATCGCGGAACATGTGTATGCCCTCAAGTATAAGCACGTCCATGGGCTGTATCAGCTCGTCGCTGTCCGCTCGCTTGTGATTGGCGTAGTCGTAGCCCTTTTTGGTTATGGGAAGATTGTTTTGCAGAAGCTGTATGTCGGCATAAAGCTGGTCAAAGTCGAATATATCCGGCTCGTCGTAGTTTATATGTACCCTCTCCTCAAAGGGCAGGTCGGAATGGTCCCTGTAGTAGCAGTCCAGACCGATTATGGAAGAGGAGCAGGTAAGCGAGTCCTCAATTTCCTTCGCAAGGGTGCTCTTGCCGCTGCCGCTGGCGCCGCATATGCCGACGATTATCATGCTGTAAATTCTTCCCCCAATTATGCTTTTTTATCATTATAACCCCAAGCAAAATAATTTGATAGACGTAAAATCCAAAATTGTCCTAAAATGGCTGCGGCTTACGCCTTGCTGCGGGTTTACGATTTGTTTGATTTTGCATTATAATATTTGTGCTATAATATTTTAGGTGATCTTAAGCATTTGGGAGATGCGGGCAGATGAAAAGAAGCCGAGGCTTATCAAACATAAAAACCATACTGAAAAATGCATTCAGGCGGCTGGGCCTGTGGCTGCGGCGTTTCAGCAAGCGCGGCGGCATAGGCGGAGCCATAGGAAGGCTGGTGCTGGGCGTAAAGCGCCGCGACAAGCGCACCATAACGTCGCTATGCGCATTTCTGGGTTGTCTCGTGCTGCTCATAGCAGGCATATCCGTAATATCCAACAACAGGCCTCAGCCCAGCATGCAGGGCGTAATAACCTCCTCCGCCGGCATAGTCGACCTTACCGGCGACTATGAGAATGTTCAGGCTGACAGGGAAGCTAAGGAGCTGGCGGCCGGGCCTACCCCGAAGCCGCTGTATTTCCAGCAGGGCTTTGAGGACGAGAACATAGCCGAGATACAGCAGAGGCTGATGGATCTTGGCTATATGGACAACGACGAGCCTACTAACTACTACGGCCCCAACACAAAAGAGGCAGTGGAGATATTCCAGCGTCGGCACGGCGTTACGGTCACAGGCGTGGTGGACAGGGCCACATATGAGAAGCTGTTCTCTGACGACGCGCTGACATACATGGCGGATCTCGGCATAAGCGGCTCCGACGTGGAGGATATACAGTCGAGACTTCGCGAGCTGGATTATTTGGATAAGGTCACAGGCTATTTCGGCGAGGAAACCGAGAAGGCGGTGATAGAGTTCCAGAAAAACAACCGTCTGGACGTGGATGGCAAGGTGGGCACACAGACCCGCGAAATGCTATACAGCGAGGACGCGGTGCCAAAGAGCCTGAAGTACGGCGAAAAGAGCGACGACGTGCTGCGCTATCAGAAGCGGCTCAACAAGCTGGGATACCTTTCCAGCACCCCTGACGGTACATTTGGAAAGGACACCGTGAACGCGGTCAAGAGCTTCCAGCGGCAGAACGGCCTTACGGTGGACGGCTACATAGGCCCCTCCACTAAGGAGCTGCTGATGAGCAAGAACGCCAAGGCCAGCGTAATATCATTGGGCGAGACGAGCAGCAACGTAACAAAAATTCAGAAGCGGCTAAAGGAGCTTGGTTACCTCAAGAGCAGCGCCACGGGATACTTCGGAACCACAACCGAGTCTGCCGTATCGGCCTTCCAGAAGCGCAATAGTCTCAGCGCCGACGGCAAGGTAGGCAAGGGCACCATGGCCGCGCTGTTCTCCAGCAAGGCGAAGAAGGCGCCCAGCAACTATAAGCCCTCGTCGGGCGGCTCATCGTCGGGAAGTAGCTCCTCCGGAGGCGGCACCGGCGCGCTTACCGGCACCATGGGCAGCGTGGACAGGTTCATTTCCGCGGCCCAGAGCAGGATTGGCTGCCGGTACTCAAAGGGCAGCAAGGGACCGGATAAGTTCGACTGCTCAGGCTTCGTATACTGGTGCCTGAGAGAGGCGGGAGTGAACCAGAAGTATCTCACCTCCTCCGGCTGGCGCAGCGTGTCGGGCTATACAAAAGTCAGCTCACTTTCCAGCCTGCAAAGGGGCGACATAATCGTCTTCCGCGGCCACGTGGGAATAGCCATGGGCGACGGCACCATGATAGACGCCTCCAGCGGTAACGGCAGGGTAATACACAGGAGCTGCATGGGCGACTGGTCCAAGCGCAACTTCATCTGCGCGTGGAGGATATTCTGATAACGGACATAAAAAAAGTGGCGTTCAGCCACTTTTTTTGATATCCGTCTTTATTCCACCGTTACCGATTTGGCAAGGTTCCTTGGCTTGTCGATATCGCAGCCCTTGAGCAGAGCCACGTAATAGGCGAAGAGCTGTAGGGGCAGTATGGCCAGCGATGGCAAAACGAAGGGATCGGTCTTGGGTATCCACATGACCTGATCGGCGGTTTCCTCTACGCCGGGAGTGCCCTCGGTGGCAAGCGCCAGCACTACTGCGCCCCGGGCCTTTACCTCGCGCATGTTGCTTATCATCTTTTCGGTCAGGGGACTGTAGGTGCAGAGGGCCACTACCAGCGAGCCGGGCTCTATCAGGGAGATAGTGCCGTGCTTCAGCTCTCCCGCAGGATACGCCTCGGAGAATATGTAGGATATCTCCTTGAGCTTGAGGGAGCCTTCCAGAGCCAGAGCGTGGTCTATGTTGCGGCCTATGAAGTATATGTTGCGGCAGCTGAAATGGAGGGATGCGAGGTACTTGATATAGTCTGACTTTTCGAGAAGGCTGCGCATCAGGCCGGGCAGCTCCTCTATGGCGTTCAGAAAGTCCTTAAGCTCGCTGTCGCTTACCATATGGCGGCAATGTCCCATGTACAGGGCAAGCAGATAGCATACGGAAAGCTGTGCGCTGTAAGCCTTGGTGGTGGCCACGGCTATCTCGGGGCCGGCCCAGGTATATATGACATCCTCGCTCTCGTTGGCGATGGTGCTGCCCACTACGTTTACTATGGACAGTACGTGGGCGCCCCGGGACTTTGCTTCGCGCAGGGCAAAAAGTGTATCTATAGTCTCGCCGGACTGGCTTATGACTATGGCTATGGTCCTGTCAGTCACTATGGGATTGGAATAGCGAAACTCCGATGCCAGCTCCACCGTGACGGGTATGCGGGTGTAACGCTCGATGTAGTGCTTCGCCACCTGGCCTACGTAGCTTGCGGAGCCGCAGGCAACTATGAATATCCTGTCGCAGGCCATTATGTCGTCGGGGGATATGTGGGAAAGACCCAGGTCTATTCTGCCGTCCCTCACACGGGGGCGGACGGTGCTGCGTATCACATCCGGCTGCTCCATTATCTCCTTGAGCATGAAGTGGGGGTAGCCGCCCTTTTCAGCGGCGTCAGCGTCCCATTGGATATGCTCTATGTTTTTGTGCAGCTCCTCGCCGTAGCGGTTGTATATCTTCACGCTGCCGGCAGTAAGCACAGCCATGTCGTATTCGTCAAGGCGTATCACCTGGCGGGTGTGCTTGAGTATTGCAGGCACGTCTGAGGCGATAAAGTTTTCGCCTTTGCCCACGCCGACTATAAGCGGGCTGTCCTTGCGTACGGCGTAAAGGGTATCCGGGTGATCGGCAAAGATTATGCCCAGGGCGAACGCACCGGAGATGAGGCTAAGGGCCTCCCGTATGGCGGCCTCGGGACCGTCCTCGCGGTTGCTCCTGTAAAGGTGCTCCACAAGGTTTGCGGCTATCTCCGTATCCGTCTCGGACATGAAGGAATAGCCCTGCTCGGTAAGAAAATCACGGAGCTCGATGTAGTTTTCCACTATGCCGTTGTGAACCAGAGCCACCTCGCCGTGCTGACTCAGATGGGGGTGGGCGTTTACGTCGTTGGGCTCCCCGTGGGTTGCCCAGCGGGTATGGCCTATGCCGAGGCAGCCGGGCAGGGCTCTGCCGCAGTCCGTCATTTCCTCCAGCACGCTCAGCCTGCCCTTGGCCTTCACGACGCCAAGCTTATTGCCGTCCGCAATAGCTATGCCTGAGGAGTCATAGCCGCGGTATTCCAGCTTTTCGAGGGCCTCCAGTATGAGGGGCGCGGCCTGCTTGGGGCCGATGTAGCCTACTATTCCACACATTGATAAACTGTTTCTCCTTTAATGAATTAGTCCCAGAGCTTTTCGGAGTATGTGCCCTGCGCCTTGATTTTTGCTATGTTTTCCATAACTGCGGGCTTATCCTCTTTGTATGTCACGCCGAACCATCGGTCGGGGCTTTCCTCGACCTTTACCCGCACCCTGCCCTCAGACATAAGGGCCTGTACGGCGTTGGGCAGCAGGTCCTCATATTTGGCGGGGTTCTCCTTTATGCCCGCTTCGAAATTTGCTTTGAATACATCCTCCAGCATGGGAAGGATATCCGGCTTGAAGCCCCAGCAGTTCATGGAGACGGGGGTGCCCTCCGGAAGCTCGATGAAGGTTTTGCCGTCGTCCTCTGTAAAAGCGCCGCCGTGCTCCCGCTTGAATATCCTGCGCCGCTCCACTATGTGGGTGAGGAAGCCTTCATCGTCCACCTCGCATATGCCCCGGGCTACGCTGCCGTTTTCGGTGAGGGTATTTTCCAGCTTATAGCCTATCATCAGCTGCTCGTCTGAGGGCGTATCTCCGGCGAGGAATTCGTAAAGCTGCTTATAAGCGGCAGGGCCATAGTAGTCGTCGGAATTAATGACGGCGAAGGGTCTGCCGCCGATCTCGTCTCTTGCACAGAGCAGGGCATGGGTGGTGCCGAGGGGCTTTGTGCGGCCCTCTGGAGCCTTCAGGCCATGGGGAAGCTTATTCATCTCCTGGAACGCGCACTTGACGTTGGCGCGCTGGGATATCCTGCTGCCGATGGCATCCATGAAGTCCTGCTCAATCTCATGCTTGATTATGAACACAAGGTCGTGGAAGCCGGCGCGTATTGCGTCGTAGATTGAAAAGTCGATTATCAGGTTACCCGCGGCATCGATGGGGTCGATCTGTTTTAGCCCGCCGTAGCGGCTGCCCATGCCAGCGGCAAGCAATACGAGTACAGGCTGTTTTTTCATTTGAAATGTTCACCTCCGTATGCTTAGTTTTTTGCTTTGCTACATATTGGAAATATGCATTAATGCAGGTGTATCTCCCGCCCGAAGGAGCGGGGCGCTGCGTATTTTTTGACTATATCGGTTATGGTGCTTTCGCTCATGCCCGGAACATGCTTCATGGCGGGAAGCAGCCGCTTCATGGAGTTGTCGTCCACAAGGCCAACCAGCTCCAGGAGCATCTTGGTGGCTCCTTCGGCTGTGGGCGTCTCGTCGAACACCGCCTCTATGCTTTCGTTGAGTATGCGAAGCTCAATTATACGGGTATCCGGCGTTTCGAGGAAGCTGGTGAACAGAGTAATGCAGGCTTCGTTTTCACCTGCGGACCATATTCCACGGGTGGAGACCAGATGCTGCTCCTCCTTCATTATAAAGACGGAATCCGTAAAACCTCCGTCCATATCTATGTATACCGTATTGCGCTCGCACTGCTCGTAAAATGTGACCGCCAGGCCCTTTTCCGTTGAGCTGAAGCGTATTATGTCCGCACCCTTGCTGTAGCAGCCGTGAACGTTTTGCAGCGGCTGCGGGAAAAGGGAGCCGTAGTTGTCGAAAAGGCGGAACTCCCTGCCGTCAAGCAAGCTGCGTATCTTATTGAAGGCGATTTTGTCCGTCCCGAGCCCCTTCCTTTCAGGCTCGGGAGAAAACACCAGCTTGGCGAGATACGCCTTCAGGCTGTCATAGCCTGGAGGGTAAGGCGCGAGCTCCCTGTCGGAGCAGGCCCAGAAGCAGGAATCAAGCAGCTGCATTAGGGACGTCTTGGCGAAGAGCTGTGTGCTGCCGGAGTATATTATAGCCACAGCATCGTACTGTGGGAATATTACCGCATACTGGCCGAAAGCGCCGTTGAACTGGTAAGCCCCGCCGCCGCTCATCCATATCTGGTAGCCGTAGCCGTGCCTCATTTCGCCGTTTGGAGTGGGTATCTGGGGCGAGGTAGCGGCGTCTATCCACTCTTCGGAGAGGAGCCGCCGTCCATTCCATACCCCCCTGTTTAAATACAGCTGGGCTATCTTGGCAAGGTCTTCTATGCAGAGGTTCAGCCCCCAGCCTCCCTTTTCCATGCCCTTGGGGCATGTCTCCCAGTGGTGGCTGCGTATGTCCAGCGGCTCATACAGCCTGGGGGTGAGGAATTCGGTAAGGCTCATGCCCGCCTTTTTTCTCAGTACGGCGGAGAGCATATAGGTATTGAGCGAATTGTATTCAAACTGGGTGCCCGGCTCGAACTTGGGTACGGATTCCATGAACATCTTTACCCAGTCCTCGTCCAGAGCGCTGCCCACCTCGTTGAAGCGGACCCCTGTGCTCATGGTGAGGAGGTGCCGTACCGTCAGCATTTTCGACCACTTGTTTGCGGGCTTGCCGGCATAGCCGGGGAATATGTCCTCCAGGCGCTCGTCTATATCCATGAGCCCCTCGTCCACAGCCATACCTATGGCGGTAGAGGTGACGCTCTTGCTGGCAGAGTACAGCATATGGGGGATCTCCGGCCGATACGGGGCGTAATACCCCTCGGCGAAGACCTTGCCGTGGCGCAGCAGCATTGCGGAATGTATGCCCAGCTCGGCGGTATTATCGGAAAGGCTCCTGAAGAACCGCTCCACTACCGTGCTGGAAAGGCCCGCCTCCTCAGGGGTGCAGCGAGGCAGGGATTCCCTTGCGGACAGAAGGGGAAGGCTCCCCATCTGACGCGTGTAGCCGTAGGCGGGTATGCCCTCCATGTCCCTTTTAAGCATTTTGATGAGCAGCTCAAGGCTGCGCATCTGAATGGTAATGTCCATTTTTCCTCCGGGTATTGAGCCTTGACAGGCTTATTCCTGAAGTATTTTATGGTGCTTGGCTTCCCCTTATACCGCAGGATCGGGATTGGGTTCCCTTGCCATGGGGATATTGCGTCCGGTGCGGTCAACGTAGAAGGCGGCGTTGGCGGCGTAGATATAGGGACTCAGCCAAAGGTCGCCTATGCCGCAGGTCAGGGCGCTCAGTATGGCCCAGCCTATGAAGGACAGGTTAAGACAGAACAGCCGCCACTTGTGGCCCGCCATAAGCTCCTTGCTCATGTTTACCGCCTCGCGAATGCCAAGGTTGGGATTTTCCGCCATAAGATAGGGGGCAAGGCAGTAGCGGTAGCCGGCTATGATGCCGGGCACGATAAACAGCAAAGTCCACAGCCATATGAACAGCGCCATAAAGAGATTGAGCCCTAAGGCCTTGAAGAATATATCGAACCGGGAGAATATGACGGATACTTCACCCTGACGGTTCTCAGCCACAAGGTCTATGTAATACTTGTTAAGGCCCATTTCCAGCGCCCCTGAGAACAGCAGCACGACTATGCTCAGCACAAGGGCTATAAGTGACCCAAAGAGACTTGTCCCTGTATCCGCCGCCGCGAAACCGGCAAAGAAATCGTTATAATTGCCGGCGAAGAGCATATCAAAGTCCATATGGCCCATATTTTTTGCAAGGTTGTATATGCTGCTTATGCCGCATATGAGGCTGACTATAAAGGTTACCAAAACAGATCTGCCCCAGTGGCCCCTGAGCTTATCCCGGGCTATACGGCGAAATTCGCTTGCAGTAAACATAACAAGAAAACCTCCTGAAATTAAATAAAAAATTGAGTAAAATCAAAAGCGGGGGCGGGTGCCGCGCAGGAGTTACGCAAAAGAGCGGCAGCCGGCGCCCCCCCGTAAAGCCAAGTTTGCCTAAGTATCAGTCGTCTATCCTGCAGCCGGAGCAGCCCTCGCAGCTCTCCGCATCGCAGTCCAAGCGGGCATCAACTATCTTGGAGAGGATATCCATCTTGTCCTCGTCGGCAGGGAGGAATTCCTCGTATTCGCCGTTTACCTGAATACGGAAGACGAACAGATCCCGTTCATCGTCATCAACTGCTGCAGGGTCTATCATTACGGCGTACTCCTCGTTCTCATAGTCGAAGTAATCAACTACCTCAAGCTCTATCTCGTTGCCTTCTTCGTCGTTGAATACCACTATATCCTTATCCAGATCTTCCATATTAAAAATCTCCTTAAAAAATCTCCATATTACTGGTAAGCATATTTTACCTCATGGCGGCTTTTACCGCAAGCTAATAGAGGGATAATTGACATCGTGTTTACATTATACAAAAAGAGCCGCCTGTTTGCTCAGGCGACCCTGTGAATATGTATATGGAGTTTTATCGGAAAGACCGGGAAGAAAGCTTTGTATAAAGCCTATGGTTTTCTGTGTGCTGCTATCGCCTCCCCTCTGAGTGGCAACTTATGGGACTTATCGGAGGGGGGACGCCCGGCTTCGGTGAATTTACCGGGTAGGTATTGTTGCGTGTTGCTGTCATTGGGCTGTTATTGCGCCTCCTTTCCTTGAAGTGATTATATAATACCAGGGAGGTGTGGCGGAAGTTTGGCCCAAAGTTATACTCTTGTGGCGGTTCTATTAACGGTTTTCGGATTTTTATTTAAGCTTCTGTGAACCGGCGGGGGCGACGTCGAATACCGTCAGGGTATCGCCGTCCACGCTGAAGCGCACGTCAAAGCCGGAAAACTCAAAGCCGTACTGCTCCCCGTCCTGCTGGTATGCGGGCCGGGGGTCCTGGGAAAGGGCGGAAAGCAGCGCCTCCCGCTTGTCAGCGGGAAGGGCAATAAGCAGCTCCTCAGGAAAGGCCACCTGAAGGTTCTTTTCAAGTTTTTCTCCGGCGAAGCCGTCCCTTGCCTCCGGGTGGCTGTCGGTAAATGAAAGATACGGCTTTATATCGTATATGGGGGTGCCATCCATAAGATCCGCTCCCTCCACTGTGAGCACATGGCCCAGGCCGGGACGGTTTTCCACGGATACCAGCTTTACCGAGGACAGCCCTATGGGGTTGGGACGGTAGGGGGAACGGGTGGCAAATACCCCCATGCGGGTATTGCCCCCAAGGCGGGGAGGCTTTACGGTCGGACGCCAGCCCTGGCGTTCCACCATGGAAAAGCCCCATATGAGCCACAGGTGGGAGTAGCCCTCAATGCCCCGGAGGGCATTGGCGTCCCGGTATTCAGGCTCAAATACCACGGTGGAAAGCTGTCCGCCCCCCAGGCTGCTCTGCCGGGGTATGCCGAATTTCTGCATAAAGTCGCTCTTTATGCGGGCTATGACCTTTAATGTGAAGGTGTCGGCCATGGCTTACTTTTCAGCCCCGGGAAGCTCTGAGGTGCAGTGGGGGCAGCGGGTAGCCTCATCGGGTATTACGCTGAGGCAGTAGGGGCACTTGCGGGGCTCCTTCTTTTCCTCGGGCTTTTTTACCATATCGTGCAGCTTGTTCATGGACTTGACAAGCAGAAAAAGCACGAAGGCTATTATTATAAAGTTCAGCACTGCGGTTATGAATGCGCCGTAGGCTATGGAAGCCCCGCCGATGTTCAGGGTTTTATCGCTGAAGTTCTGCCCTGCAAGTATGCCTATGACGGGGGAGATTATGTCGTTTACCAGGGAATCCACTATGCCCTTGAACGCGCCGCCTATGATGACGCCCACGGCAAGGTCCATGACATTGCCGCGCATGGCGAACTCTTTGAATTCAGCAAGAAACTTCTTCATATTAAAAAATGCCCGTCCTTTCCAACAGGAAAAATCTACAGGCATTATTATATCACATAAAATCGGCGGACCACTATATGTTTCTGTCGCTGCCCATAAAGAACAGCGCAACGGTATCCGGGCCTACGTGACTGCCGGTCACAGGCTCGAAGCAGACGGTCATTATATCCTTGGGAGGTCTGTTGCGGCGAAGGAGGGTTTCCAGATAGCGAACGTCGTCCATGCAGTCGCAGTGGGCTATGCCTATAACCTGATTTTCCGGCTCCACCGCGTGCTCGTCGTACATGTCGGCAAGGGCTTTCAGGGCCGCCTTGCGTCCGCGCACCTTGGCGCAGCAGACTATCTTTCCTTCGTCGTCCCCCTTGAGTATGGGCCGAATATCCAGCGCCGAACCTATGAAGGCTTTTACGTTGGATATGCGCCCGGTGCGGCCCAGATAGCGTATATCGCCAACGGTGAACACCTGATCCATGGCGTACCGCTCCGCAAGCAGAGCGTCCGCCACGCCGTTTATGTCCAGGCCCTGCCGTTGCAGCTCCACGGCGCGCAGCACCAGCAGCCCCTCCCCAAGGGATGCGCTGAGGGTGTCCACCAACCGTATGTTCCTCTCCGGGTATTGCTCCCGAAGCTCCTTTGCCGCCGCTTCGGCAGAGGAGTAGGATCCGCTTATGCCGGAGGACATGCCTACAAACAGCACGTCGAGGCCCTTCTGCAGCAGCGGGGTCATCTTTTCTTTAAATACGTGGGGCGTCACCTGAGACGTCACTACGACTGCACCGTTTCTCATGGCGTCATAGTAGGCGGCGCCGTCGAACCCGTTCACCGGGGGGCAGCTGTGCTCCTCGCCGTTCATACTGTAGCTGAACGGGGCGACGGTAATATTTTCCAGGCTTAAAGCCTTATAGTCGAGATTGGCGGAAGAATCCGTAACTATGGCGAACACATCGCACCTCCGATAATCTAATATGATATATTATATTAGCGCGTGTAGCACAATGCGTCAAGTGATACAAAAAGACATATTTGTTGCGGCAATGCAAAGAAAATGGTAAAATCAGACTTAGCACATGATACGGGGGAAAATATGGCATACGACAAGGAACTGATAGCGGGCAAGCTTCGCAGATGGGAAAAATACCTCAGTAAGTTCCGCCTGCCGGAATGGGAAAGCATACCCGACATAGGCCTTTATATGGAGCAGACGGTGGTGCTGCTGAGGCAGTATATAGACTACCTGCCGCCCGAATTAAAGGACGGGCAGGTGATAACCGCCACGGCCATAAACAACTATATACGGCTGAAGCTTCTGCCGCCGCCGGTAAAGAAACGCTACTACCGGGTGCATATAGCATACCTTATAATAATCTGCACGCTCAAGCAGAACCTGAGCCTTTCAATGCTGCCTAAGATAATACCGACCGGCATAAGCGAGGAGGAGGTAAGGAAGGTATATACTGCCTTTGCAAGGCGGCACGCCATGGCGACGGGGTATTTCGCAGGGCAGGTGAAAAGCATGGCCGCGCCCATACTGGGGCGGAAGGCAGAATGCAGCCTTGCTACTGAGGATACCAATGAGATCATCGCCACATCGGCCATACTCAGCTGCTTTTCCCGGCTGCTGGCGGAAAAGCTGATATTGCTGGACGGCCGCACGCTTGCCGACGGGGACAGCATAGAGATCGAGGAATAAGCGAAAGCGGTATGTCCGCTTATGGCGGGTACACCGGGGTATGCGGGCCGCTGGCTGGACGCAATCTCCCCGAAAGGCCGCGCAAAAAAGCCACCCGTCAAATCGGATGGCTTTTTCTGGAGCTGATACCCGGATTCGGACCGGGGACCTCGTCATTACCAATGACGCGCTCTACCAGCTGAGCTATATCAGCACACATTGCTCGCGAACGATATGTATTATAACCAATCTGCGGATATAATGCAAGTGTTTTTTACAAAAAATGTGCAGCGTGAAACATAAGCGGACAAAACGGTTACTTCTCCAGCCTGCCCAGAACCAGCTTGTATCCGTCCGCCCCGTAGGTGAGGCAGCGGCTCACCCGGGATATGGTGGCGGTGGAAGCGCCGGTGGCCTCTGCGACGTCTGAGTATTTGCAGCCGTCGTTAAGGAGCTTTGCCACGTGCAGCCGCTGGGCCATGGCCTGCACCTCGCCTATTGTGGCCACATCCTCAAAGAAACGGGCGCAGTCCTCCTCCGTCTTCAGGGAAAGTATGGCCTTGAAAAACCACTCCGTTTCGGGGGTGGTAAGCTTGTTCCGGTACATTGCCTTGTCGCCTCCCGTCAGTTTTATAATGTAATTATATCATGACGCTTTAGTTATTTAAAGTGCGAAAAAGATTCAGCCTGGGGAATCAAAAATCAAAACATAATAAGCTGCTTTTGATTGACCGGAGGGCTTGGGGTGATGTATGATATAAAAAGATAGTTATGTACTTAAAAATCTTTTTAGTTTACCTTAAAAACAAAAAAATACTGACGGAGGCTGTTTCATGACAAAGTATGCAAATAACATAGGCGTAAGGGTGCCTGAACTGCTGCTCCCCAACAAGGACGTGGATATGACCAAGTGGGCCGTAGTAGCCTGCGACCAGTTCACCTCTCAGCCGGATTACTGGAACGAGACCGAGAAGATAGTTGGCGACGCGCCTTCCACTCTCCGCATAATGCTGCCCGAGCTGTATCTGGACAAGCCGGACGAGGCTGAGCGCATAGCCTCTATAAACGCCCACATGAAGGAATACGTTGAGAAGGGCGTGCTGGAGAACAAGGGCGAGGGCTTCGCCTATGTAGTCCGCTCCGTGGACGGCAAGACCCGCAAGGGCCTGATCGTGGCGCTGGATCTGGAAAACTACGACTATACCAAGGGCTCAACCACCCTTATCCGCGCTACCGAGGGCACTATAGTCGAGCGTATACCTCCCCGCCTTCGAATAAGGAAGGACGCTCCGTTGGAGATGCCCCATATACTGGTGCTCATAGACGACCCCGAGCGCACCGTTATAGAACCCATAGGCGAGAAGCTGGACAAGACCGAAAAGCTGTATGATTTCGACCTCATGCAGAAGGGTGGCCACATAAAGGGCTACCTCGTAAAGGACGAGGGCCAGATAAAGGGCGCGATCGACGCCCTCACCGCCCTGATCGACAAGGACGCATACGCCAGAAAGTACAACACCGATCAGGCGCCCCTGCTCTTCGCAATGGGCGACGGCAACCATTCCTTCGCTACCGCAAAGGCCAACTGGGAGCGGATAAAGGCCGAGAAGGGCCTCACTGCAAAGGACGAGCACCCCGCCCGCTACTGCCTGGTAGAGCTTGAGAACGTACATGACGACGGCATAGTATTCGAGCCCATTCACAGGGTAATATTCAACGTAGGCGATAAGGCCGTTGAGTGGATCAGGAACAAGCTTACCGAGCAGAACGGCAGCTGCGAAGTCAGGAACTTCAACAGCATGGACGAGCTCCACAAGGCCATGGATGGCAAGGCCGGCCACGTTATCCCCTTCGTGAACGGTAAGGGAGTAGGCTGCTTCTATGTAGAGCACCCTGCCGCTCAGCTTGAGGTAGGAACACTCCAGAACGCCCTCGACATACTCATCAAGGAGACTGCCGGCGCCACCATCGACTACATACACGGCGCTGACGTGGTTATGGACCTGGGTACCAAGGAAGGCAACATGGGCTTCCTGCTGCCCCCCATGGACAAGAGTGCGTTCTTCCGCACCGTAATATTCGACGGCGCGCTGCCCCGCAAGACCTTCTCCATGGGCGAGGCCAACGAAAAGCGTTACTATCTGGAGTGCAGGAGCATAAGCGACTAAGCTTACAATAACCGATAATATAACATAGGAGCGGAAGTATTTCCGCTCCTTAGTCTGTCGAAAAACCCCGAGGTTGATAAGGGGCCGCAGCCCCTTATGTTTAGTCCGGCTCTGGCGACATGTGCGTCAGAACGGATGAAAACCCAGAGGTTTTCGTACTTTGCGGGTTTTGCCGCCCGGAGGCCCGCCGCAGCGGGTCAGTTCTGGCCCGTTTCCCGGGGCGGAACCTCATATTTTTTGCAAGGCAAAACCCGTAAAACTCAAAAAAGTGGCGTTCAGCCACTTTTTTGACACTCTGAGGAGCGGAAGTATTTCCGCTCCTTGCCATATGTGTCCTCGCTGCGCTCTAATCCGCCAATTCCCAGGGTATCTCCAAAGTCATCATCTCGTCGTGAGGGGCGTTACTGTAGCGTCTCTTTTTCTTTGATATGTCGTCAAAGCGCACTTTATCGTCCAGCACCGGCGAATAGGTGTAGCAGTTTATCACGCCTTTTTCCTCGTCCACGTCAAAAAACATCATATAGCCGCTGCCGCCATGGTCGTCTGCCGCCTGATAGTTGCATATCATCTGGTATACCTTCCGGTCCGGCGTGCCGTCGCCGTCGTCGTCGAATTCCTCCGGCACGCAGGCTATGTTGTAGCGGTGGCCGGAAAGCACCATGTATACGTTGGAATACTTTGAAACTATCTCCTCCTTGAGCAGCCTGCCGTCTGCGAGCAGTGTGAGGTCGGTGTCAAAGTAGGCGTGGGTGCAGAGCACGGCCACCCTGTCCGGGTACTGCTCCAGCACGCTCTTTATCCACTCTATGCCGTCCTGCTCAACGTGATAGCCCATGTATATGAAGATATACCTGGTACTGCCTGCGTCGATGAGGTCGTAATGGCCGCGGTTATCCTGAAAGCTTTCCCCATAGCACTCCCGGTAGCTTACCTGCTTTTCGCCGAAGTAACGGCTGAAATTGTCGTACAGCACGTCATCGTTTTTTACGTCGTGGTTGCCGGCGCATACCCCCGCGGGTATATTGGCGATGGAGGCCATGGCGCGCACGGCGTTTTCCCACTGGCGCTCGCTTCCATAGTTGTTTATAAGGTCGCCTGTATGGGCAACGTACTTCAGGTTCAGCTCCTTCTCCGCATCCCGCAGATAGGCGGTCATGGCGTAGAAGCTATCCGGGAATCTGTTGGAGTAGTGCTGTGTGTCGCTCATCCATGCGATGGTATAGCGGCTCACGGGCTCCTGCACAGGCTCGGCCGTGGCGGTAGGCGCGGGAGCAGCTGTGGGCGGGGGTTCCGGAGATACGGCGGGCTTGGCGCAGCCCTCCAGCGTCAGTACAATAAATAAGGCGGCAATGCCGCATGTAAGTTTAATATATCGTTTCATAAAAACAATTTTAACACATGAAGCATTGCATTGTAATAGTGAATTATTGATGAATTATGGGGGAAAAGGAAGGGCATTATTTGACAAGGGGGGCTTTGAGTGTTACCATGTGGAAAGAAAAAATAAGGAAGGCAAAGGCCGCAGATGCTAAGCAAAAAAGAACTTGGAAAATTCAGGGACGCCCGCGAGGAACTGCATAAAAAAGACGAGCCTTACAGGCGGGCGGCAAACAGCGACTTCATAATATACCTGTTGACGCTCATGGCTGTGGCAATATGCATACGCACCTTTATATTCGAACCGGTGCAGTGCATAGGCGACTCCATGTATCCTACACTCATGAACGGAGAGGGCATGTTCACCGAAAAGCTCACATATGCGGTGTGCGAGCCACAGCATGGGGACATAATAATCTGCCGCTACCCCTATCATACCGAAAAGTGCGTGAAGCGCGTCATAGCCACCCCGGGGGACAGAATAAGCATATACGATGGGGCTATCTACCTTAACGGCCAAAAGCTGGACGAGAGCGCCTACTGGGACGACTACATAGAAGGGACGATGGAGGAGGTAACGGTGCCGGACAAGTGCCTGTTCGTAGTGGGCGATAACCGCAACTACAGCGGCGACAGCCGGCATGTGGGCTTCATACCCTACTGTCAGGTGAAGGGCAAGGTGCGCGCCGTAATGACGCCATTCTCGCAGGCACGCTGGATCTGATAGAATCAAACGCGAAGGAGACGAAAGCTCTTTCGCGTTTTTTGTTATACGCGCTGCTTTTGGAAATATACTCAAATCTTATGGTAAAGGGCAATTGTAAAAGGGTTGTGCAAGGTTATATAATATTAAATTAGGTCAAAACTGCATATTTATATATTTTTTTGATAAAACAAGGGGGAAAAAGGGAATGAAGATAGGCTTTGACAACCAGAAATACCTTTCCATGCAGTCAGAGCATATTATGGACAGGCTTGCCCAGTTCGGCGGCAAGCTGTATCTGGAGTTTGGCGGAAAGCTCTTCGACGACTTTCACGCTTCCCGCGTGCTGCCGGGCTTTGAGCCTGACAGCAAGGTGCGCATGCTTCTCCAGCTGAAGGACCAGGCTGAGATAGTCATCGCCATAAACGCGGCGGATATCGAGAAGAACAAGGTGAGAGGCGATCTGGGCATAACCTACGATCTGGATGTGCTGAGGCTCATAGACGCATTCCGAAGCATAGGCCTGTACGTGGGAAGCGTAGTACTCACCCAGTACCGCGGCCAGAGCGCCGCCGGCGTATTCCAGCGCCGTCTGGAGCAGCTGGGAATAAAGGTATACCGTCACTATCCTATTCCCGGCTATCCCAACGATATAGAAACCATTGTGAGCGACGAGGGATACGGACTCAACGAGTACATTGAGACTACCCGCTCTCTGGTAGTAGTGACCGCTCCCGGCCCAGGAAGCGGCAAGATGGCTACCTGCCTTTCACAGCTTTATCATGAGAACAAGAGGGGCATTCGCGCGGGCTATGCCAAGTTCGAGACATTCCCCATATGGAACCTGCCTCTCAAGCATCCGGTGAACGTTGCCTACGAGGCAGCCACGGCGGATCTGAACGATGTGAACATGATAGACCCCTTCCATCTTGAAAACTACGGCGTCACCACCGTCAACTACAACCGGGACGTGGAAATATTCCCGGTGCTCAACGCCATGTTCAGGCAGATATACGGCGAGTCCCCCTACAAGTCTCCCACGGACATGGGGGTGAACATGGCGGGAAACTGCATAACGGACGATGAGGTATGCTGCGAGGCCTCCCGTCAGGAGATAATACGCCGCTACTACGCCGCCATGTGCTCTGCCCGTCAGGGAATGAGCGACAGCCGGCCTGCTGAAAAGATAAAGCTGCTCATAAACCAGCTTGGCATAACCGTAAAGGACAGGCCCGTAATAGACGCGGCGGTAGCCCGGGCGGAGCAGACCGGGGAGCCTGCCGCGGCGATACAGCTGCCCGATGGCGAAATAGTCACCGGCAAGACCACTAAGCTCCTTGGCGCTTCGGCTGCAGTGCTGCTCAACGCACTCAAGCGTCTCGGCGGGATACAGAAGGATATGCACCTCATATCCCCCATAGTGATAGAGCCCATACAGGATCTGAAGGTGAATCACCTTGGCAACCACAATCCCCGGCTGCACATGGACGAGGTGCTTATCGCCCTTTCCATATCTGCCGCCACCAACCCTACCGCCGAGATGGCCATGCGGCAGCTGGATAAGCTCAGGGGTTGTGAAGCTCACTCAACGGTCATACTTTCCGGCGTGGACAGCAGCACCTTCCGCAAGCTGGGAATAAACGTGACCTGCGAGCCCAAATACCAGACAAAGAAGCTGTATCATAAGTAAAAACAAAAAGAAAAATAAAGGAACGACAGCTCACGCCGCCGTTCCTTTTCTATGCCTATTTATCACACGTTAAAACGGAACACCACTATGTCTCCGTCCTGCATGACGTAGTCCTTTCCCTCGCTGCGGATAAGGCCCTTCTCCTTGCAGGCCGCCATTGTGCCGTGCTCCACCAGCGTGTCGAAGTTTACTACCTCCGCCCTTATGAAGCCCTTTTCAAAGTCGGTATGTATCTTGCCCGCCGCCTGAGGGGTCTTGGTGCCTTTGACGATCGTCCATGCCCTTACCTCCTTGGGGCCGGCGGTGAGATAGCTTATGAGGCCCAACAGGGAGTAGCACTCCTTTATCAGCTTATCCAGGCCGCTTTCGCCTATGCCCATCTCCCTGAGGAAGTCCTGCTTTTCCTCGGGGGAAAGCTCGGATATCTCCTCTTCTACCTTTGCGCATATGGTCAGGGCGCCTGCCTGCTCGGCGGCTGCCGCCCTGTACAGTGCGTCTACCTGGGGCAGGTCACGGCCGATATCGTCCTCGGATATATTGGCCACATATATGACGGGCTTGGAGGTGAGCAGGAACAGGCCATCAACGTATTCCCTTTCGTCCTCCGTTAGCTCCATGCTGCGCACCGGCTTGCCGGATTCCAGATGGGACTTTATGCGCCTGAGGAACTCCACCTCGGCCAGCAGCTTCTTGTCGCCGGACTTGCTGTTCTTTTCGGCCTTCTCTATGCGCTTGTCCATGGTATCCATGTCAGCGAATATCAGCTCTATATTTATGGTTTCCATGTCGCGGACGGGGTCTACAGAGCCGTCGACGTGGACTATGTTCTCATCCTCGAAGCAGCGCACTACGTGAACTATGGCGTCCACCTCCCGTATATGGGAAAGGAACTTGTTGCCCAGACCCTCGCCCCTGTATGCGCCCCGCACAAGGCCCGCTATGTCCACGAACTCTATTGCGGTGGGGGTGTATTTTTCGGGGTGGTACATTTCGGCCAGCACGTCCAGACGGCTGTCCGGCACCGCTACCACGCCCACGTTGGGCTCTATGGTACAGAAGGGGTAATTGGCGGCCTGTGCCCCCGCCTGAGTTATGGCATTGAAAAGTGTGCTTTTGCCTACGTTAGGAAGTCCTACTACTCCGAGCTTCATATGCTTTATCTTCTCCCGACGGTGAATTTATAAGGGTATGTACCTGCTGGTACTTAATAATTATATGTTCCCTCCTGCGCCTTGTCAAACCGATGCAGGGGGGATATACTTATTTATATGGAAAAACTCGAAAGCAAAGTAAAAAACGCCATAGACAAATACGGCCTCATAAATAAGAACGAGAGGGTGCTGGTGGGCCTGAGCGGCGGCGCGGATTCGGTGGCGCTGCTGCATGTGCTGCTGAAAATAGCGCCGGAGCGGGGCTTTGAGCTTTGCGCAGCCCACCTCAACCACGGTATAAGGGGGGCGGAGGCGTATCACGACCAGCGCTTCGCCGAGGAGCTGTGCGGACGGCTGGGGGTGCCGCTCGTCTGCGAAGGGCTGGATATACCCGGTATAGCCAGGGCGGAGGGCAAGACGCTGGAGCAGGCGGCGAGGGAGAAGCGCTATGAATTCTTCCATAGGGCCGCGAAAGAACTTGGCGCGGATAAAATAGCCGTCGCCCATCACATGGACGATCAGGCGGAGAGCATAATGCTGCACCTCATACGGGGCAGCGGCCTGAAGGGGCTCATGGGCATGGAGCCTGCCTACGGCAATATAATACGCCCGCTGCTCTGGGCCAGAAGGCGGGAAATAGAGGAATACGCAGCGGATAACGGCCTGAGCTACTGCAACGACAGCACCAACCTTGAGCGGGACGCCAGCCGGAACAGGATACGCCTCGATCTTATCCCCTACATTCAGGATAACCTGAACCCGTGCTTTGTGGAGGGCCTGTGTTCCATGGGCGAGCTGCTGCGGCAGGACGAGGAATATCTGGACGGGCTGGCCCGCAACGCGCTCAGGGATGCAAAGACAGAGGAAGGCTACGACAGGGCTAAGCTGGCTGCGCTGCCGCTGCCCCTAAAGAGCCGGGCCATACGCATTGCGGTGTTCGAGGCAGGGGCCACGGCGGATGTAGAGCGCTGCCACATAGAGCGCATAATGGACATGCTTACGGCAAAAACCGGTGCCCATGCGGATATACCTCACATAAGCGCATGGGTGAGCTATGGCAGCATCTGCTTTGGAATCCGGCAAAATGCCAATGAAGTGGACGTGCCCTTCAATATTGAGGGGAAAACCCGGTTTGCCGGAGGTTTTTTCTTTGCAGAAGCTGTCGAAGGTGGTATAATAAAAAACAATACTGTCGCCTATATTGACAGGGACAAGCTGCCTGCCGGCCTCAGGGTGCGTACCCGGAGAGATGGGGACAGGTTTCAGCTCATAGGCTCGGGCGGCAGAAAGAAACTCAAGGACTTTTTCATAGACAGAAAAGTGCCGAGGGATCAACGAAATATGCCCATACTCTTTTCGGGAAGCGATGCCCTGTTCATACCGGGCTACGGTATTTCCGATAAGGTAAAGGTGGACGAAAACACGAAACGGGTGCTTCGTGTAACGTACGTTGCGGAGCAGTAAACAAAAAATTTTTAAAATAACCGGGGGTTCAACATGGCAGAAAAGACCGATCTTAATAAGGTAGTGGATAAGGTGCTGGTAAGCGAGGAGGAACTGCAAAGGCGCATAGCCGAGCTGGGCGCTCAGCTTTCGGAGGATTACGAGGGCAAGGACGTGATATGCGTCTGCATACTCAGGGGCGCCGTCCACTTCTTTTCCGACCTTGTGCGGCATATGACTTGTATGACAGAGCTGGACTTCATGTCCATATCCAGCTACGGCAACGGAAAGAGGACCTCCGGAATAGTGCGCATAGCCAAGGATATGGATACCAGCATAACCGGCCGCCACGTGCTCATAATCGAGGACATAATGGACAGCGGCCATACCCTTAAGCACCTTAAGAAGGTACTGGAGGCAAGAGAGCCCGCGTCCCTTAAAATATGCTGCCTGCTGGATAAGCCTTCCCGCAGAGAATGCGATATCACACCGGACTATACCGGCTTCGTCATACCCAACGAATTCGTGTTGGGCTACGGGTTGGACTTCAACAACTTCTACCGCAACCTGCCCTACGTGGGAGTTCTCAAGCCGGAATATTACGAATAATAAAATTACGTAAATTCATAATTTGTTAATAAAATCGTGGTTGGCCGCTTGTTGACAAAGCGCCAATCATGACGCAAAATGTATAAATCAACATATTGGATCGATAGGTAAGAAGTATGAATAAGGAAGAGGAACGGATAAACGAGCTGGAAGAAAAGCTCTGGCAAAGCCAAGCGAAAGCCGGAAAGGCTCAGGAAGCTGTGGACAAGGCCCAAAGCACCCTCAGAACCGTAAAGGATATGGGTGCGGCGGAAACCGTAATAACCGCAGCGGAGCAGGCCTTTGAAGCGGCAGAGGCCGACCTCGCCCATGCCGAGGAGGATATAATAAAGGCAGAGGAGGAGCTGAAGGAGGCCAGGGAAGTTCAGGAGGACGAGACGGAGGAGCTCAAAGACGCAGCCGGGGACCAGCAGCCCAAAAAGAAGGGTAAGGCCGGCCTTGTCATAGGCATAATAGCCGCGGTGGCCCTTATAGGCGCGGGCGGATGGTATTATTATACAAACTTTATACAGGGCGCAAAGCAGAACGAAGAGCCCGTAGCAGATAGCCAGCCTCTGGAGATGCCGGACCTCACATACGAAGTTGCTGACGTAGCTCAGAGCATACTTAAAAATAAGGGCATCGATGCCGACATACTGTTCGTATCCTCCGAGAAGGTGCCAAAGGGTCTGGTCGCCCTGCAAAGCGTAAGTGCGGGACAGGAGATAGACGGCGACGAAAAGGTGACGGTGTACATAAGCCTGGGTCCCGCTCCCACGCCCACCCCGGAGCCCAGCCCCCTGCCTACTCCTACGCCAAAGGCCAGCCCCAAACCCCGCAGGACCAAGATACCCGAGATAGTAATACCTCAGCCTGTAGTGACGCCCTGCCCCGTTGGGTGAGGAGGCTAACCTTGACAGCCGGTTCGGCTGTGAGAGGGCGGAAGCCCAGGCAATGCAAATGCGGAAACCAAGGAAACATATAAAGCAACATATAAGGAGAAGATACCATGAAGAAGTTGTCCCTGATAATGGCTGTGCTGATGGCAATAGGCCTGTTCGCCGGCTGTGCGCAGCAGGAGAACGCCGAGCAGCTCCCCGGCGATGAAGAAGCTCCCGCCAAGGAATATCAGTATATCACTGCCGACGAAGTAAAGACAATGATAGAGAATGGTGACGAAAAGGTCATAGTTGATATACAGCCTGAGGAGTACTACGCCCAGGGCCATCTGCCCACCGCCATCGCCACCTACGCATATCCCGCGGATACAGGCGAGCTCAAGGCTAAGCTGGATACCGCCCTCGAAAAGATAGATGAGAAGGAAGGCCCCGTCATTATAGTGGGCCTGGGCGGCAAGACCGGCGCGGAAAACGCCTACGACTACTATGCGGAAAAGGGCGTTGACGAGAGCAGGCTGAGGATACTTGAGGGCGGCCAGATGAGCTGGCCTTATGAGGAGCTCAAGTGGTACAACATAGATTATCTCTATATCGCTCCCGACGATCTGGTAAAGCTGCTTGACGAAAACAAGAACGTCATGCTTATAGATATCCGTCAGAGCGAATATTACAACGCCGGCCACCTGCCCGGCTCCATACCCACCTATTCTTTCCCCAATACAAACAAGGAACAGTGGGACGCTCTGGACGAGCTGAACGAGCAGATAGAAAAGACACTTGACCCCATAGTGCTGATCTGCATGAGCGGCACCAATGGCGCGTATAACGCCATCAACCACTGGGCTACCAAGGGCATAGATCCCCGCAAGTTCTACGTACTTGAGGGCGGCGGCACCAACTGGCCTTATGGGGATATGCTGGAAGTGACCCCCAATTACCAGTACATCACCCCTGATGAGCTCAAGACCAAGATCGAGGCCAAGGAGGATATGCTGCTGCTCTCCGTACAGACCAGAGAAAGCTACAAGGAAGATGGCCATCTGGCAGGCTCCATAGAAACCAAGGCGTATCCTGCCAATACCGAGGACCTTCGCAAGAGACTGGATAAGGTAACGGATAAGCTTACCGAGAACGACCTGCCTATATATGTGATGTGCATGGAAGGCAAGGGCGGCGCGGAGAACGCCATAAGCTACTATGTAAACGAGAAAAAGATCGACCAGACCCGCTTCTATATTATCGAGGGCGGCATAAAGGGCTGGCCCTTCCCGGAGATGCTGGAAAGCAGCAAGACAGAAGCAGAAGAATAATACGGCTGAATATAACTGCCCCGGGCGACCGGGGCAGTTAGTGTATCGAAAAGGCCAGTCTGTCAAAAAACCCCGGGGTTGATAAGGGGCCGCAGCCCCTTATTTTTAATCCGGCTCTGACGACATGTGCGTCAGAACGGATGAAAACCTAGAGGTTTTCGCACCTTTCGGGTTTTGCCGCCCGGGAGCGAATGCGAGAGGCAAAACCCATAAAACTCGAAAAAGTGGCGTTTAGCCACTTTTTCGACAGTCGCAAGCGGCGCACCCGAAAGGGTGCGCCGCCTGCATAAACGTTGTTATTATTTCGCCTGAATTTTCTTCAGCCTTGCGAAGCGGGGCAGGCCGTTCTCAAGGGGGCGATCCGGGGTTCCCTGAATGAGGGGCAGGGCGTAGTCAATGAATTCCTTGTTCACGTTGTTGCCCTCGCGGTTGATCCATTCAAGGGGAACCTTCTTTTCGGTGTTGGCAACATCGGTAAGGTCCATGAGCTTTATGCCGCAGACGTAGTTGCCCTTTTCATCGTATTTGCGCTCAAAGCCTACCATCTTGTCGGTGGTGCCGGATATGGCCTCCAGTACGGCGGTCTTGCCGGAGAGGAAGGATTCTTGGATATCGGTGAGGGAGGCTAGGTGCGCGCCGCAGCGCTGCATCAGAGAGAATTCTATGCCGCGGACCTTGCAGCCCATGGTGCCCTTGATGTAGTTGGCGAGGTAGGCGGCCAGGCCGCCCAGCTGCTTGTGGCCGAAGGCGTCCACGGGGGCGTTTTCCGCGCCGTATTCGGCGATGAGCTTGCCGGTGGAATCGTGTATACCCTCGGATACGGCGACTATGCACTTGCCGCTCCTGACGTATACGGCTTTTACGTCCTCCACGAACTTATTAAGGTCAAAGTCGCGCTCCGGCAGGTAGATGAGGTCGGGACCTTCGCCGCTTATATTGGCAAGGGAGGAGGCTGCGGTGAGCCAGCCGGCGTGGCGGCCCATTATCTCGATGACGCATACCATTCCGGTGTCGTAAACGCGGGCGTCCCTATATATCTCCATGCAGGTGGTGGCCACATACTTGGCGGCGGAAGCATAGCCGGGGCAGTGGTCGGTGCCGAACAGGTCGTTGTCTATTGTCTTAGGCACGCCCATTATGCGGCACTCGTAGCCCACGGACTGCATGTATTTGGATATCTTGTTGCAGGTGTCCATGGAGTCGTTGCCGCCGTTGTAGAAGAAGTAGCGCACGTCGTACTTCTTGAATATCTCCAGAATGCGCTTGTAATCAGAGTCGTCCTCGGCGCTGTCCTTGAGCTTGTAGCGGCAGGAGCCCAGAGCGGAGGATGGGGTGTAGAGCAGGTATTCGAGTTCCTTTGCGTCCTCCTGGCCCATATCGTAGAGCACGTCGTCCAACACGCCCTTTATGCCGTGGGCCGCGCCGTATACCTTGGTAATGCAGCCGGAATCAAGCGCGGTGCGGATAACGCCGTAAGCGCTGGCGTTTATTACAGAAGTGGGGCCGCCGGACTGGCCTATTATGCATGCGCCTTTAAGCTGTGACATTTATGATACCTCCAGAATTAAAATTCAAAAACTTTTCAGTCAGCATTATACCATAAAAAAAGCCCGGTGAGTATTGTGCTCCGGGCTTTTGACTATGATTTCACATTCGGTGTTTGCCGTGCAGGACAATTGCCTCAAAGCGGACCTTATGCCTCGCGCTTGGCGCTCTGCTTTTTCTGGAACCAGTCCTTGCCCTCGACGAAGCGGGCAACTATCATGGATGCCACAGTGTCGCCGGAGGCATTTATGCAGGTAGCAGGAGGATCCACCAGCGCGCCGATGGTGGCGATTACGGGGAAGGCGATGCCCATCTGTTCGGGGAAGAACAGGGATACTATGACCATCTCCCCTACGAAGCCGCCGCCGGCCACGCCGGACATGGCTACTCCGGAGAATATGGCTATCATCAAGGCGGTCACATAGGTTCCTATACCCTCAAAGGGCATGCCGAAGAAGCCGAAGAGGAAGCTTATCTTGAGTATTGCGGAGAATACTGAGCCGTCCATGTGCATGGTAGCGCCAAGGGGCAGCACTATGTCGCTTACGTCACGGGGTATTCCTATTTCCTCTGCGGCCTCCATATTGGCGGGTATGGTGGCTATGGAGCTGCAGGTGCCGAGGGAGGTGACAGCGGGCTTGAGTATGTGCTGGAAAAGCTTTTTGGCGGCGCCCTTACCCCCTGCGAAGCGGGCATATAGGGGGAAGGCTATAAAGAAGTACAGAACGCATAGAGGATAGTAGAGCAGCATGGCACGGCCAAAGTTGCCTATGAGGGTGGGGCCGAACTCGCCTATGAGGGAGGCGAAGAAGGCGAAGAGGCCTATGGGCGCGTAGTACATCAGTATGCTCACGACCTTCATGATGATATCCGAAAGGTTATTGAGCAGCCGGCCCACGGCGCATTCCGGGCCGCCGCAAAGGGATATGCCAAAGCCGAATATTATTGCGGCCACTATAAGGGGCAGCATGTTGCTGCGGCTGAAAAGCTGCGGGAAGTCGCTTACCGTGAGGAAGCTTACAACAAGCTCGCCTACGGTCTTGGGCTCTCCCACTTCCTCGGCTGCTACCTCAAACGGGGTAAGCACGGGAGGAAACAGCTTTACAGCGGCTATCATTATGATGCCGGCGATTATGCCGGTGACGATGAAGGTGACGAGAGTGGAACCCAGTATTTTGCCAAGCCGCTTCATGTTGGACATATTGCCGACGGCGGAGGATATGGAGATGAACACCATTGGCACCACCACTGTGAACATGGCATTTACGAATATATTGCCTAAAGGAGCAAACACGCCTGCCTTTTCGCCCAGCAGCGCGCCTGCTATACAGCCCAGTACTATGGAGCAGAGCAGTATGAGCGGGAAACGGTAACTCTTCCATACGGTAGACTTTTTCAATTCCATTTTAGTTCTCCTTTTATAAAAAATCGATGACAACAGTCTTTATAACATGTTATCACCGAAAAGAAGGGTTTAGTATTGCAATTGCTGCTGTCGGTATTGCGTTTTATACGGTATGCGGATATTCTGCGGCTCTGACGCTCACCTCGCCGCTGTAAAGCTCCTCGGTGCATCCGTCGTCAAAGCGGACGATCAGGTGTCCCTGGGGGGTGACGTCTATGGCTGTGGCCTCGGGCTCACCCTCCCGCATGAGCACGACCCGTTTTCCGGTAAGCATGCTGCTGGCACGGTATTCGCGGTATATGGAAGGGTCCGATGGGTTTGTCAGCGCCTTATACAGCTCATCCGCCATGGCTGCCGCCATTTCGTCTATGGATACGGGAGGCTGGGAATCAGGATACAGGCTGCCCGCCTTTGCCGAAAGGCCGCCTGTAAATTCAGGGCTCTGGTAGTTCAGCCCCACTCCCACCGCCGCGTACCTCAGCTCATTTTTGCAAAGGGCGCCCTCGGCAAGTATACCGCAGACCTTTTTACCTCCCCAGTATATGTCGTTCACCCACTTTATGGCGGGGTCGAGGTTAAGCTTTTTCACCATGGCCCTGCGCACAGCTACCGCCGCCGCCATGGTCAGGCAAACGGGGTCTGTGGGGCGTACCAGCATTGTCATGTATATGCCCCCCTCGGGGCTTTGGAAGCTCCTGCCGATGCGGCCGCGGCCGGAAAACTGCCGCCTTGCGAATATTACTGTGCCCTCCCTTGCGGTGGCCGCTATACTCTTTGCCTCAAGGTTGGTTGAGGGGGATGCCTCGAAAAATATGACGTCTATGGGAGATTTGATATAGCGCCTTATGCCCTGCTCCGTCAACATATTACAGCCCCATTATTATTTGGTATTCCTCCTGGGTTATGCCGCCCCTTTGCAGCGCCCCTTCGATCAGGTCGCGGCAGGCGCGCACGTCCGGGTCCCGGAGGTACTTGGCGTACTTGCGCGCCCAGTCCTCCAGCGCTTCGTGATACTCTGCAAACAGCACGCTGCGCCTTCCGTATTTTTCCATGGTGTTCCACAGGGCCTGTATGGCCATATGGCGCTCCTGCCTTGATACGGTGGACTGTATTCCCTTGTACTGATACTTCTTTATGTCCTCCGGCCCTACGCCGAAGCGGTCCACCAGATTTTCTATGATCAGGGCGCAGCCCAGTGCGTCGTCCAGGGAATCGTGGTGGTGCTCAAGGGGCAGCTTCAGCCCGGCGCAGAGGTCGTTGAGCTTATGGCTGCCGTAAAGCTCCTTGGGTATGTGCTTTTTGGATTTCTGCAATGAGCAGATATAGGTTATCTCGGGTATGGGCAGGCCGTATACAGCAAGGGATTTGCATATGACCCCAAGGTCGAAGGGGGCGCTGTGAGCCGCCATTATTCCGTGGAAAAACGGCTCGATCTCGGGCCATATCTCGGGGAACAGAGGGGCGTCAGCCACCATGCCGGGGGTTATGCCGTGTATCTTTATGTTGTAGTCGTCAAAGTGCTCCCGGGGGTTCACCAGGAACTCCCGCCTGTAGACGGGAGTTCCGTATTCCATGTGTACTATGCCTATGGAGCATATGGAGTCGTTGTTGCGGTTGGGGGTTTCCACGTCTACCGCAGTGTACCTTTCAAGCAAAAGTCAAAGTGCCTTTCAGTTAAGTATGGTTATATGCGTATGAGCTGGTATTCGCTGCTGCCCAGGCCTATCTTTTCGCCGTGTTCTATCTGCACCCGCCAGTTGGTGTTGGGGTGGACGTTGATAAAGTGGTCGTGGCAGCGGCATTCCATCTCACCCAGCACGCTTCTGGGATTGGGGGGCATGGCATTTGCCGCGTCCGCCGCAGCTATGTCTACGGCCACGGGGTCAAAGGAGGCGAACATGCCGATGTTGGGAACTATCGCCGCATCGTTTTCGGGGTGGCAGTCGCAGTTGGGGGAAATATCCGCCGCGATGCTTATGTGGAAATTCGGCTTATCCTTTACCACGGCATAGGCGTATTCCGCGATGCGCTTGTTTAGGCTGGTCTCGCTTGAGCTGTTGTCGGGCTGTATGGCGTCGAAGTTGCATATGGCTATGCAGCGGCCGCAGCCCACGCAGCTGCCGTGGTCTATAACGGCCTTGCTGTTTTCGTAATGTATGCCGTTGTTGGCGCATATATTTGCGCACATATGGCAGCCGCGGCAGAGGTCTTGATCCACTACCGGCTTGCCGTCGTAGTGCATCTCCATCTTGCCCGCCCTTGAGCCTGAACCCATGCCGAGGTTTTTCAGCGCGCCGCCGAAGCCTGCTTCCTCGTGGCCCTTAAAGTGGTTGAGGCTTATTATTATGTCCGCGTCCGCTATGGCGCGGCCTATCTTAGCGGTCTTAACTTCTTCGCAGTCTATGGGTATATAGGCTTCGTCGGCGCCCTTTATGCCGTCGGCTATTATCACCTGGCAGCCGGTGGCGTAGGGGGTGTAGCCGTTTATATATGCGGTCTCTATGTGCTCAGGGGCGTTCTTGCGGGAGCCCACGTAGAGGGTGTTGCAGTCGGTAAGGAAGGGTATACCGCCACGCTCCTTTATGTAGGCTGCCAGAGCCCTCGCGTACTGCGGCCTGAGGTAGGCCAGGTTGCCAAGCTCGCCGAAGTGTATCTTGATGGCGACAAACTTATGGTCGAAGTCTATTGTGCCCAGGCCGGCCCTGTCTATAAGGCGGGTCAGCTTCTGGGGCAGGTTTTCCGTGAAGGATGTGCGCATATCCGTAAAGTAGACCTTTGACATATCCGTTTCTCCCGATATTTATTATTTATTAGATTTATAAGCTAAAGCAGCAGCTCACGGAGCGCCGCCACGCTTTCGACTATGTACCTGGCTCCCGCCTGTTCCAGTTCCTCACGGCTGCCGTAGCCGTAGAGCACGCCGGCACAGTCCAGTCCGAAGGCCCCCGCCCCCTCCACGTCGTACCTCCTGTCTCCTATCATCAGTGTGTTTTCCGGCGCTGCATCGGGACAGGAGCGAAGCACATGGGCTATCACGTCCGCCTTTGTGGGTCTGCCCTCGTCCATGGTGTTGCCGCCTACGAAGTCAAAATAACGGGCTATATCGAAGTGCTCCAGTATCCTGTGGGTGAAGTCCTCCGGCTTTGAGGTGGCCACCATGACCCGCCTGCCCGCGGCCTTCAGGTCACTGAGAAGCTCCGCTATGCCGGGATATATCTGGTTTTCAAATATGCCCTTTTCGGAAAAGTATTCCCGATAGTGCTTCAGCGCCTCCAGCGCCTGAAGGTTGGTCATGCCAAAGCCCTCCTCAAAGGAGCCTATGAGCGGCGGCCCTATCAGCCAGGTCAGCGTTGTCCTGTCCGTTACTTCTATGCCCATCTTGCATAGAGCGTACTGGGCGGCGGAGGTAATGCCCAATGCGGGGTCCGTGAGCGTACCGTCAAGATCGAACAAAAGGTTCTTGAATACCGCGCTTTTATCCATTTGCTTCCCGCTCCTGGCGCCTGAGGTATTCCGCCGCCTTGAACAGGCCGAATACCGTCTTGCCGTCGGAAATCTGGTCATTCATTATCATATCTATAAGCTGGCACAGTGGCGTTTCCCGGTAGTCCAGAAATTCGTCCTCATCCGGGTGGGCATTGCCATAGCTCAGGCCCCTGGCAAGGTACACATATATACGCTCCGAAAGTATGGCGGGGGAGGGTATGTATATGCCCAAAGGGACAAACTCCTTCGCCGTTACGCCTATCTCCTCCTTAAGCTCCCGCTTCGCCGCATCGAGAGGGTCTGTGTCGAAGGCCTCCAGCTTGCCTGCGGGTATCTCTGTCATCACCCTCTGCTGCGGGTAGCGGAACTGGCGCTCTATTATTACGCCGCCATTATCCGTGAGCGGCACCACGGCCACCGCGCCGCGGTGTTTAAGATAATCCCTCCGGGCGGTCTTTTTGTTGCAAAGCTCAACGGTATCGCTGTACACGTCGAATACCGGGCCGGAATACTGTATGGCGGAGGAAACCGTCCTTTCAAAAAGCCTGCTGTCGTCCATGTGACAACCCTCCTGCAATTCTCAGCAAAATCCATTATAGCATATCACGGCGGTGCCATAAAAGCAAATAACGGCACACTTTTTTAACCTTTGGACAAAACCGGACAATAATTGTGCGAAAGGAGGCAAATGCCTACAAAAACAGCCAAATTTATTCCCTATCGCTGCGAAAATGGCGGTGCTAAAATCACAGCATACAGAAAACCGCATATACCGCAGGATAACCAAAAAATTACATTATTACGGAGGCACTATATGGCTAAATACCGCATACTTTTGGCAGACAGCAACAACCAGTTCCAGACCACCGTCAGGGATTACCTTACGGCTCAGGAAGGAATAGAAAGGGTGGACACCGTGAACGACGGTCAGTCCGCCCTGGACGCAATGAACAACAACCGGTACGATGTGCTCCTGTGCGATCTCATCATGCCGGGCATGGACGGCTTTGAGCTCCTTGAGAGGCTTAACAGCGGCCTCGTGAAGGACGTGCCTGCCGTCATAGTGATAAGCGCCCTGCGTCAGGAGGAGATGGTACGGCAGGCCTGCACACTTGGCGCAAAGTATTACATGGTCAAGCCCATCGACCCCGATACGCTGTACAAGCGCATAATGGACATGATGGAGAGCACCTACGCACAGCGCTCGCAGGTCTGTGCCATAAGCCCCAAACCCCAGACTCTGGACGAGAAAATCGCTTCTGTATTCCTCATGATAGGCATACCCGCCCACATAAAGGGCTACCATTACCTGCGGGAGGCGGTGCGCATGGTATACTTTGAGCCCGCCCTCTGCGGCCGCATAACCAAGGAGCTTTACCCCGGCATCGCCAAGAGGTTCCAGACCTCTGCATCTAAAGTTGAGCGCGCCATACGCCACGCCATAGAGGTGGCCTGGACCCGCGGGAAAATAGAGAACATCAACCAGATATTTGGCTACAATATCTACAGCAAAAACGACAAGCCCACCAACGGCGAGTTCATAGCCCTGGTTGCCGATAAGCTCATCCTTGAATCCGCAAGGGAAAAGGGCGGCAAGACGGAGATTCAAAACGTCATATAATCAGGCAAAAATTGAGGGTTGAGGGCTTCGCGATCTGTTCTCTCTCACACCGACCAACGCTCAAAGTTCCAACTGAATTTGAGGGGAAAATCCGATAAATATTTTTTCCTGAGCCGACTAACTCCTTCTGTTTATTGGGTGAAAATTATGCCTATAAACAGGAGGAGTTTTGGTTATGAATTCGCTATCCCAACATCAAGAAGTGGTTCCTTGCCAAGTATCCTGAAATAGCGCAGTTCGGCGTAGTGGAAACTCAGGAAAACAAAGTTGAAAATAAACTTTCAATCGTGAAAGGAGAGGCAAGCTATCAGGCAGCCTAATGAGAATGGAATATGGAAAGATAAAAGACCTTCCGAATGTTGGGAAGGTCTTTTTCATCAATAATCATGTTAGATTTTTCTATTATCGATGTAATATCTGCACAATTTTCCTTGAGGGCAATAGTGTTATATGTTAATATTAATAAATAGTTGCACTCCCATTTACATCAAGAAATGGGGCTACATTCTTTAGGTACAGTCACTTGTATGTATCATTAAAGGAGTATTGTATATGGAGCGATTTTGTCGCAAATGCGGAAAAAAATTACTAGACGATAGCATCTTTTGTTCATTCTGTGGTGAAAAAGTCATCATGCCTATAGATCCCATATCTGCTGATTCTAGTATTTCCTGTGAAAATAAGCGTACAATACCTCAGTATGATACGCATCAACGATCTAATCATAAAGGCAGTATTAAGAACTGCATATCCAAACATCGAATTGCAATTATATTATTTTGTATCTGTCTAATAATCATGGGTGTGTCAGCATACAATAATAATTTCAGAATCAATACTATATCCGATGAATCTTTTTTCATTGCCAAGGCGGGCGATACTGTATGGATCAATAAAGAGGATGCCAAAGTTGAAATTTCATCTTCTTCTAAAACTTTGGCTCCTGGGCTTCTAAGATCTTACGACATAAATTCCCCTTTTACTTTCGTTCGGTCATCTGACGAAACGGATTATGTTATAGTATTTGATGAATTTAATAAGGCAGAAGGAAAAATCGAAGCAAAATATCTATCAGAGGCCCCTATAAAAAATACTCATTCTTGGGCTTGGGCTGAGGATTATTATGGTCAAGAAATCACTATTGCAGGACCCGTTGAAAGCACAGCATATAAGCCATCAGTTAATGGGCGACCAACATTTATTAACATTGGCCATGACAATCGTTCTTTAAAAATAAAACAAGTAACCGCAATTATATGGGGAAAAGACAGATGGAAATTCCCTAAGGATATAGAGCATTATTTGAATGGAAAAAATGTTAGAATCTATGGCGAGGTTTATGAGTACGAAGGTCACCCAAATATAAGGATCAAAAATCCTTCACAGATATATATTGACGAAAGATAAGTTAAAACACATGTGAAAAAACTATATAAAGCTCCCTTATATGGGAGCTTTAATTTCATTAACTCTAATGTCAAGTTTCCTAAGCAGTTCCCAAAATTGGTTTTCACTCTGAATTTTTGGTATAATATTTATAGAAAGTAAGGGAAATAAGCGTTTTTCTCCTGATGCTTTCGCAACACATCAAATAAATAAAACAATCACGCCACCTCCACCAGAACGAACTTAGCGGAGCCTCATTCAGAGAAGTTCTACATATACGTAGAAGAATACGTATTCTAAGTATTATGTCTCCCCAAGCTTGTGGTTCATATAAGGGGTTCAGTAATGGATTCCATTAAAAAGAACCTGAACAACCCAAATATAAGGATAAAATAAAGAAAGAGTGACTTATCATTCGTTGGACTTCAGTCCTCACAAATCGCTTTGACAGCACAGCTTTTAAAAAGGAGTATAACGAACTTTACAAGCGTTTTTCTTTTATAATCTCTGCAGTTCTTCAATTAGTTTATCTATGGTCTTCATACTATAAACTTTTGTATTATACATTTTTGCTATGCCTGATTCCTCCAATAAATCACAAAAGGCATTATCCGTAAATGCGTGAGTCACAAATGGCAAATATGCTGCAGCCCAAACAGTATCCAAATGGTCGCTTCCGAGAATTTTTTTATCCTTACACATCCTATATGCCCATAGCGTACTCTCTATTTTCCTATAAGGAATAGCCTGATGATGATCACTAAGCAAAAAATTATAGTACTTTAATATTTTATTGTTTGCATAAAAGTTGTTATAAACTTGTTTCTATCTTAATCCCAACTTGCCTCCTCACACCCACCAACACACAAATTTCTGATGTTAGTCGCCCTAAAACTTGCTTTAATATTTTTTGTCTGCTATTATCTGAAAAACACCAAGAAACAGAAGGTACTGGATTCGACTAACTCCCCTATAAATCAGTCTCAGGCTTCAGATGCGGCATGTAGCAAAAACGTAGACAATCAGCCTATTGCTGCGCAGCAGCACTAGGCTGAGCAGCCCACCAACGGCGAGTTCATCGCCCTGGTTGCTGACAAGCTCATCATGGAGACTGCCCGGGAGAAAAACGGCAGAAGCAAGATTCAGAATGTGATATAGGTGTGCTATAATGGAGAAAAACCTCCGGAGGTCTCCATGCATACCCTCAAGCTTATCCGCCCGACTCAGGAATACGCAGATCAGGTAATGGCATACCGGCAGGAGATGCTGGACAACGGCGACAGCCTGGATGGATGTGCCGCTCTGGAGGATACCAACAGCTACGCCGAATGGGCGGATTTTGAGGGGCGGCTCAGAGAGCGCTACGGCGAAGGCTATGTGCCGTCCGATGTGTACCTGGCGGTGCGCAAAAGCGATGACAGGCTGGTTGGCATGATTGACTTCAGGCGGCCGTTGACGGAATTTCTGCTGCGCTTCGGGGGGAATATCGGCTACAGCGTGCGTCCTTCCGAGCGGGGAAAGGGCTACGCAGGCGAGATGCTTTCGCTGCTGCTGCCCAAGTGCCGCGAGGCGGGGGAGAACAGGGTGCTGCTCACATGCGACGCGGACAACGAGGCGTCCCGCCGGACTATAATAAAAAACGGCGGCGTGTTGGAAAACCAGGTTGAGTGTGATGCGGCTCTTAGCCGTTGCGGGATGATACAGAGGTACTGGATAACATTGAAGCCTTAAATCAAGGTGAAAAGGGGAGAGCCGGCCGGCTCCCCTTTTTTGTCCCCAAAAGGGAAACACGGAATTCGCCCTATGTGTAAAATAATATCTTTTTACCGGCGGCGGCAAAGGGCAGGGCAATAATAAATATACGTCAAGGTTTTATTCTTAACTTGTTGTTAACACTGAAACTGGCTTAAACGCGTTGAAATGTGGATAACTATGTTGATAATGTTAGTAACTCATGTTATTAACGCCCACGCATACTCATTTTTTTATGCAGTATCTTCGTACAAGCGGCCGGAGTAAGAAACATTAAATATTATCACCCGTGTGTTTTTTACCTTCGTTTTTCGGGTGAATGGCCACATAAGCGGCCCTTTTGCATAATTGGCATACTACCCTCGTATGATTATATAACGATAATCTGTGCGAGAGGAGCAGGCATATGGAACTGATCTGGAAAGAGCTTCCGGGGGAGCGGATAATATATACAGGAGTATCTCAGGGAACCGTCGAGGGCGGCATACCGCTGCCGGAGGGCCGCAGCGCAAAGGAGATACTCTCGTATACCGGCGAGGTGGTTATATCTTCATCCAGCGCCCGGGAGGGCGAGATAGCCATAGAGGGAGTTGTGAGGATTGACCTCATCTGCATGGATGACAAGGTGTTTGCCTTCACCTCAAGCGCCCCCTTCACCCACCGCATAGCGGCGGGGGGCGTGCGGGAGGGCATGAGAGCCGAGGTGCAGGCGGCGCTGCAATCCCTGGAAATAAACAAGGGGGAGGGCGGAATTACCCTCAACGCGGTAGCGGATATAAACGCAATGGTGACAGCCTCAGGCGGGGCAAAGGTGCTGGACGGAATAAGCGGTATAGAGGATGGGGAGCAGCAGCGGCAGGAGCTGACACTCTACGAGCGGGCGGGGGAGAGCCGGGGCAGCTTCCGCCTGCGGGAGGAGATAGAGGCGCCCTTCGCCACAGAGGTGCTGTACAGCGAGGTACATGGGGCGCTGAGGGACGTATCTCCCGGCAAAGACGGAATATGCCTGGAGGGTACGCTGTACATATCGGCGCTGGTACAGAGCCGCACAGGGGCGATGAGCCAGTTAAGCCAGGCCATACCCTTCACTCAGACCGTGGACGGAGAGGCGCTGACTCCCATGTGGGGCGAGGTGAGGGTATCCGGCTGTCAGGTGCGGGGGGCTGAGGATTTTGGCGTAGTGATAGCGGATGTGGAGCTCACATACCGCACATGGGGCCGTGCCGGCGGCCGTTCCGATGCTGTGACAGACACATTTTCCCCTACGGTGCCATTTAACTGCACACATGGACTTATACGCACCTCGTCATACTGCGGGCTGAGCACACAGCGGCAGTCCATAAGTGAAAACGTAATGATACCCGATGGTATGCCCGAGGCGGCCAGGGTGGTATACGCGACCGCACGGCCCATGGTGACGTCCTACGGCATAGAAAACGGGGTACTCACCGCTGAGGGGCTGCTGTTCACCCGCATATTATACACCGCCGAAAGCGGCTGCATATTCGCTTTCAATGAGGATATACCCTTCTCTGTGAACATGGAGGCCCAAGGCGCCACAGACGCCATGATATACGGAGTGGCGGCGGCCTCGGCGGCGGGAGGAGGCAGGAGCGTGGAACTGAACTGTACGCTCATACTCATTGCGGATCTGTACTGCACCGGCGGCTTTGAGGCGGTGACGGGCATTGAGGAGTGCCCCCAAAGACCCCCGCATCAGGGCATAACCGTGTACTTTGCCAGCGCCGGAGATACGCTGTACTCCATAGCCCGGGAGTACAATACCAGCCGGGCCAACCTGCTGCGCATGAACGACCTGCCCGAGATATTACAGGGGGGCGAACGGGTGGCGTTTATGGGGTAAAAGAGTAAATTCATCTTCTTTCTCTTTTCTTTTCATGAGAAAAGAAAAGCAGAAAGAAGCAAAGAGAAAAGAAAAGCAAATGGGAAATATATATAAATAAGACATAGGATTATGCGTATAAGAATATAAGAACAGCCCTGCCGTCTTGTGTACGGCGGGGCTGAGCGCTGTTTTATGTTTTGTTTTAGTTGGTTTTCCTTTGCTTACTTTCCTTTTTTAAAAGGAAAGTAAGAGAAAAAACACTACTTATTCTTGAGATACTCGTCTATAGCCGCGGCGGCCTTCTTGCCCGCGCCCATGGCCAGTATTACGGTAGCTGCGCCGGTAACGGCGTCGCCGCCCGCGAATACGCCGGGCTTGGAGGTAGCGCCGGTCTCGGGGTCTGCGGTTATCTCGCCCTTGCGGCCTACTACCAAGCCGGGGGTGGTGTTCTTGATGAGGGGGTTGGGGCTGTTGCCTATGGCCACGATGACGGTGTCAACATCCAGAGTGAACTCGCTGCCTTCCTTGGCAATGGGCCTGCGGCGGCCGGAAGCATCGGGCTCGCCCAGCTCCATCTCTATGCATTCCATAGAGGTGACATAGCCGTTCTCGTCGCCGTTTATGCGAACGGGGTTATTGAGCACCTTGAATATGATGCCTTCTTCCTTGGCATGGTGTACTTCCTCGCGGCGGGCGGGCATTTCGGCCTCGCTCCTGCGGTATACGATGTACACGTTCTCGGCGCCAAGACGCTTTGCGCAGCGGGCGGCGTCCATTGCCACGTTGCCGCCGCCTATTACGGCAGCGTTCTTGCCCACGCGGATAGGAGTGTCGGTATTGGGGAACTCGTATGCCTTCATGAGGTTTATGCGGGTGAGGAACTCGTTGGCGGAGTATACGCCGCAGAGGTTCTCGCCGGGTATCTTCTGGAAGTTGGGCAGTCCTGCGCCGCTGCCTATGAATACGGCGTCAAAGCCCTCTTCCTCCATCAGCTCATCCAGGCTTATGGAGCGGCCGACTACCACGTTGGTCTCTATCTTTACGCCCAGAGCCTCCACATTCTTTATCTCCTCGCGGACAAGCGCCTTGGGAAGACGGAATTCGGGAATGCCGTATACCAGCACGCCGCCGGGGGTATGCAGAGCTTCGAAAATGTGCACTTCATAGCCCAGCTTCGCAAGGTCGCCTGCGCAGGTAAGGCCTGCGGGGCCGGAGCCTATCACGGCTACCTTCTTGCCGTTGGGGGCGGGTATCTCGGCGGGGGCGGAGCCCTTTGCCATGGCGTAGTCGGCGGCGAAGCGTTCCAGGCGGCCGATGCCTACGGGTTCGCCCTTAATGCCGCGGACGCACTTGCTCTCACACTGGTTTTCCTGGGGGCATACACGGCCGCAGATGGCGGGAAGGCTGTTGGTGGTCTTTATGATGGCGTAAGCGCCCTCGTAATCATGAGCGGCGATCTTTGCTATGAATTCCGGAATGCGCACGTTTACGGGGCAGCCGGAAACGCAGGGCATGTTCTTGCAGTTGAGGCAGCGGGAAGCCTCGTTGAGGGCCAGCTCTTCGTCGTAGCCCTGAGAAACTTCCTTAAAGTTCTTGTTGCGGATATTGGGCTCCTGCTCCCGGGCAGGGGTCTTCTGCAAAGTCATATTAGGCATATTATCTCTCCCCTCCTGTAAGATGGCAGAAGTGCTTTTCGTCGGAAAGCTTTTCCTCGGCCTTGTACATGCGGCTGCGCATGATGGCCTCGTCAAAGTCTACCAGATGGCCGTCAAAGTCCGGGCCGTCGACGCAGGCGAACTTGGTCTCGCCGTTTACGGTAAGGCGGCAGCCGCCGCACATGCCGGTGCCGTCTATCATTATGGTATTCATGGAGACGGTGGTCTTGATGCCGTATTCCCTGGTGAGGTTGCATACGGCGCGCATCATGGGCATAGGCCCAAGAACGAATACTTCGTCATAGCGCGTGCCGGCCTTGAGCTGCTCCTCCAGGGCGCTGGTAACGAAGCCCTTGTGTCCGTTGGAGCCGTCGTCGGTCATTATGTAGAGATTGCTGCAGGCGTTTTTGAATTCCTCGGTGAGGATATACAGGCTGGTGCTGCGGAAGCCTATGAATGCGTCCACGTCAGCGCCTATGGCGTTAAGGGCCTTAGCCTGAGGGTAAGCTATGGCAACGCCCAGACCGCCCGCTACTACGGCAGCCTTTTTGCCCTTCAGGTGGTCAAATTCGCTGGCCTTGCCGAGAGGGCCTGCAAAGTCCATGAGGTAATCGCCCTCCTCCAGAGTGTCCAGACGCTTTGTGGTGGCGCCTACCTTCTGGAATATTACGGTTGCCGTACCCTTTTCGCGGTCGTAATCCGCGATGGTGAGGGGTATGCGCTCGCCCTGTTCGTCAATGCGCAGTACTATAAACTGGCCGGGCAGAGCCTTCCTTGCGACGTAGGGCGCTTCGACTTCTATCAAAGACACCGTGTCGTGCAGACGTTCTTTTCTTACTATACGGTACATAGGCTGAACATCGCTCCTTTTAGATTTTTTGGACATAAAAGTTGATAATATAATATCGCCAATATAATGGTAATATTATAATAACGCAGTATGGCTGTAAAGTCAAAGTAAAACGCTTATTTTAACGTGCAAACCTCCGGCAGCTGAGGTAAACGCCGGCACAATAATACCCCCGCAGTTTTGCTTTAATATAGGATAGCAGAAACCGCGGGGGGAGTTCAGATGGGGATAATAAAGAATTATCAGGATTTTTTATCCTGTATGTAACGATAGTCGTAGCGGTAGTCCACCTTTATATCCACGCCGAATATATCCTTCATAAGGCTCTTCAGCGCCCTGGTGTCCAGCACGTAGAAGGAGGCGCCGTTATACGCCGTGCCGCTTATGTACTTGCCCTTGAGCGTATGCCGCACAAGGCTTTCCCCCGGCACGAGATCCATGCCGAACACCGCCAGCGCCGCTATCTGCTCCGCCGTAAGGTCGGTATAGATGTAATCCTTTACGCTGAGGTATAATTTCGGTATGGAGGTCAGCCTGCTGCCCTCTTTGAGCTGGGTGAATATGGCGAAGAGCATACGCTGCTGCCTGTCAGCCCTGTCCACATCGGTGCCGTAGCCCTTGCGGGCGCGGCAGTAGTCCAGCACCTGCTGTCCGTCCAGCCTTTGCACCCCTTTGTGCAGCACCCGGCCGTTGAGCTTTATCTCCCGGTCCACATCGTATTCCACGCCGCCCAGGGCGTTCACCACGGCCTTCAGCCCCTCCATGTTCACCCCTACATAGTGGGATATGGGCACCCCCATGAGGTTTTCCACGGTCTTTATGGCGTATTCGAAGCCGTCGCCCTCGGCGCTGCCCCCCTTGGCAAAGGCTGCGTTTATCTTGTAATGCCCCTTTGTGTTGTATATCTTGGCCATGGTATCCCGGGGAATGGATATGAGGTGGGCGTTGCCCTGCTCAAAATCCACCGCCAGCAGCATCAGCACGTCGCTGCGGAAGTTGTTTTTGCTGTCCCGGTACATCACGCTGTCGCTGTCGTCCCGCTCCGGGCTCTGATCCCAGCCTACCAGCAGTATGTTTACCCTGCTGCGCATGAAATCCGTATCGGCCTGCCGCAAAAGCTGCTCCTCGGGGCTGAGGGTAGGGGAAGGCAGGGGCTGCCCCGCCTGCAAAGGCGAGGGAGAGGGGGACGGCTCGGTAAAGGCGCGCATGGGGTCCCGGGCAATGCCGCTGTAAAACCTCAGCCCCAGGGCCACGCCGCCGCCCAGCAGCAGCAGCGCCCCGCACAGCAGAGCGTATTTCAGCCTTTTTTTCATATAATGAAGCCACCTCCCCTAAAAAGCGTCCTTACCTGTACAGTTTTCCTTAAAAGCGGGGAGGATTATTCATAAAAATACCGCCCGCTCATTGACATGAACGGGCGGCATGGGTATAATGACAGTAGGGTAAGACCTAAACGGTCAGCCACATCACAGTATTAGTTTTCCAAAAGGAAAAACCGCTCTGGTTGCAGCAGGGCGGTTATTTTTTCCTTATGGTGATAGTCACCGATTTTACCTCGCGCAAAAGCGCGAAAAGAATAACCAGTAATTTCATCATAGGCCACACCTCCTTTCGGAGAGTGTGCTGACCGCCGCTTGCCCTATGCATTATACTTGAAAATATTATAGCGCAACTGTCTTAATTTGTCGAATAAAAAAATACCGCCCGCTCATTGACATGAACGGGCAGCATGGGTATAATAACAGTAGGGTAAGACCTAAACGGTCAGCCGTCCTTAAAGTTTTATTCCCTTACGGGAACTACCGCTCTGATGTCAGCAGGGCGGTTATTTTTTGCGAATGGTGATTGTCACCGACTTTATATCGCTTAACCAAGCAATAATGAAAGCCAATAATTTCATCATAAGCCACACCTCCTTTCGGATGGTGTGCTGACCGCCGCTTGCCCTGTGTATTATACTTGAAAATATTATAGCGCAACTGTCTTAATTTGTCGAATAAAAAACTTCTTGACCCCCCACGGGGGTTGATAAGGGGTCGCAGCCCCTTATTTTCAATCCGGCTTTGGCGACATGCGCGTCAAAACGGATGAAAAGCTGCGCTTTTCCTTCCCTGCATCCTATGCTGGCCGCGCCGCAGGCGCAAGCAGAGGATGAAAAAACGTCGCAAAAGCGAAGTTTTCGCTTTTACGAAAGGCTACGCCTGATTTGTTACAATTTCGTAACAAAAAACCCTTGACGTCCGTAACAATTGGTGGTAACATATAGGCGTGCTAAGCGGAAGGGCGCCGTAAAAGGCGCTTCGCCCGGGGGGAAACCCCCGATCACTTGCAAAACACAAAAAATATTTGAAAGGGATTTTAAAGCAATGAAGAAGATTTTTGCAATCGCTCTGGCTCTGGTCATGGTTCTCTCCATGGCTTCCGCCTTTGCATCCGCTTGCGTAACCGGCCCCTTCAACTGGTCGGCTACTGCTACTGCTGCTAACTGCGGCAAGGGTAAGGTAGAGGTTGTTCCTTTTGTTAAGGTCAACGACGGCTGCGGCAACTATGTATGGCAGGAGAACAACTGCGCCGCCGCTATCAACTCCGAGAACGTTTACTATGCCGTTAAGCTCACCGTTGAGCCCAAGGCTGATAGGGAATGGTGGACAGCCGCTTCTCTGAAGATTGAACTCAAGGGTCTGACTGGCAAAGCAGGTACTACCGGTACTTGGAATAACCTCTATGGTTCTGCCGGCATCAAATGGGACGAAGAGGATGACACTCTGGTATACTACCTCAAGAATGACGTTAGCACTTGGGTAAAGGAATCCGATTGGAAAGATATGTCCACTAAGGATCAGGCCGCTTACATCTTCACTGCAAAGGTGACCGATGCTGGTAAGGCTAAGGTTTGCGCTACCCTGAAGTCCAAGCTGGCCGCATACACCCAGGGCGTACTTGGCAACTACTATGTAGTGGCTAATACTGCCAACCCGAACAACATGACCATTGAAGTCTACTCCAAGAAGACTGATGGCACGAAGGATAAGCTTCTGGTGAAGTACACCATCAAGGACGAGAAGGTCACTGGTATCGATTGGTCCAATCAGTGCGGTGCTGACGATTACAACACCATCAAGGCCTACTTCAACCTCGAGATCGGTACTCCTGTAAGCGCAAAGGCTATCAACGACAACTTCGGTTGGGACAACAAGGTCGAGTCCTGCTTCCAGTGGAGCAAGAACGGCGCTGCCATCACCAACCCCGAGTGCAAGATCGAGATCCCCAAGACCGGTGACGTATCCGTAGTTGCTTACGCTGTAATGGCTCTCGTAGCCGCTGCCGGCGCTATGGGTCTGAAGAAGTAATTAAGCTTCAAACCAGGGGGCGGCTCTGCCGCCCCTAAACTTGACTTCCGCGGGCGTTAGCACAGTCCCCCCATGTGGGGGGCTTTTTTTGGCTGAAAGCGCTCCAAAGGAACGGGGGCGGCTGGTATAAGCTTCGACCACAGAGGAAGTTCCTCCCCGGGGCACGGGGAGGAACTGACCCGCTGCGGCGGGCCCTCAGCACACCATCCGAAAGGGGGTGTGAAGTATGATTGAGTTGATTATCATTCTTTTTGTTGCGCTGAAGCGTGAAATAAAGTCTGATACCCGTACCGTCTGCGTATGTCAATGCGTGGACGGTATTTTTACGCATTAAAACAGCTTTCAGCCGTATAAGCTGCAAGCGCTCTAAAGGAATGGGACAAGCCCGTATAAGCTGCGACCACAGAGGAAGTTCCGGCGCGGGAGACGCGCCGGAACTGACCCGCCTGCGGCGGGCCCTCAGCACACCATCCGAAAGGGGGTGTGAAGTATGATTGAGTTGATTATCATTCTTTTTGTTGCGCTGAAGCGTGAAATAAAGTCTGTATAAGTATTATACCCATTCCCCCTTTCCGTGTCAACGGATAGGGGGGATTTTCTTAGTATCGGCCACAGAGGAAGTTCCGTCTGCGGGCGGTATTTTTTCCGCAATCAGAAATATTTCACCCCCCGTTCACCCTTTTCTGTGAAAAACAGGGTATAATAGACACGCATGGCATATATATGCCGTTAAATTAAAAAGGTCAGGAGATAAGCATGGAAATACAGCTTACAACAGAAAACTTCGCAAGTGTCACCAATACCGACAAGCCGGTGCTCATAGACTTCTGGGCAACATGGTGCGGCCCCTGCCGCATGATAGCCCCCGTCATAGAGGAGATAGCCCAGGAGCGGGCGGATATACTGGTCTGCAAGTGCAACGTTGACGAGGAGGTCCCGCTGGCGGCCCAGTTCGGCGTGAACGTAATACCTACCCTCGTGGTGCTGAAAAACGGCCGCGTAGCCGCCCGTACAGAGGGCCTCACCGGCAAGCAGAACATAATAAGGCTGGTGGAAAACGCCATATGAAGATAAGGCTTAATGAGGACGAGCAGATAGTGAAGCTGATAAAGCAGGGCCTCAGCGAGCGCAACGGCCATTGCCCCTGCGTGCGGGAGATAAGCGACGACACAAAGTGCATGTGCAAGCAGTTCCGCCAGCAGATAGCCGACCCCGACTTTGAGGGGTACTGCCACTGCATGCTTTACTATAAGGAAAAATAGGGCGGAGAAATATAACGCCGTCCCTTCTTTCTCTTTTCTTTTCGGGCGAAAAGAAAAGCAGAAAGAAGCAAAGAGAAAAGAAAAGCCCGACGATATTTGTAAATTTAAAGGCTGTGGGAAAAGTCCCCGGGGTTGATAAGGGGTCGCAACCCCTTATATTCAATCCGGCTCTGACGGCGTGTACGTCAGAACGGATGAAAACCGGAGGTTTTCGTACTCTGCGGGTTTTGCCGCCCGGGAGCGAATGCGAGAGGCAAAACGCGAAAAGAACTCGGAAAAGTGGTCTTTAGCCACTTTTCCGATATCATACTGCAAAAGCGCTTGCAAATATGCCGGGCCATGTATTATGCTTAGTGTAACGGTTTAACGGTAAATTAACACAAGGAGCGCTGAATACATAATGGAACAGAAGGACAACAATAACGGCAATAAGCTTTCCGGCAGAACCGTAGCGGGCTGCGGCCTGGCGCTGCTGATGTTTTTTCTGCTGCTGGGCGCGCTGATATTCGGCTATGTTTACTTTGTAAAGCTGGGAAAGTGACGCCGGGAAAGGGCGCTGTATGGAGCCTGTATCAAAGGAAGAATTCCTGCTTAAGCTGGAGCAGGCGCGCAAATGCCGCACCGGCCTTGAATCCCTGTGCCTTCACGATGCGGACATATCCGGCGCCGATTTTTCCGGGCTGGACTGCCAGTGGTGGGACATGAAGAACGTATGCCTGGACGGCTGCAGCTTTGAGGGCGCTACGATTGCAAACGGCAAGTTCGAAAACTGCACCTTTGTGGGGGCGAACTTCAGGAACGCCGGCCTTCAGGGGGCAGACCTCCGCAATGCCGATCTTACCGGCATTGACCTTCGGGGAGGCAACGTATACAGCGCATGGCTTGAGGGGGCCAGGCTGGACGGCATAATACAGGACGAAAGCACCAGGTATTTCCGGCTGCGCTGCCCCGAAAGGGGGGCCTTTATAGGCTATAAGAAGTGCTACGAGGACAGGGTGGTAATGCTGCTCATCCCAGCCGATGCAAAGCGGGTATCCGCCACCAACAACGCCTGCCGCTGCAACAAGGCCAAGGTGCTGACAATAACCAGCTTTGACTTTACGCAAAGCTACGACTGGGCGGTGTCGCTTGTTGACGAGAACTTCATATATAAAAAGGGCGAATGGATCTATCCCGACAGGTTCACCGAGGACAGGTGGGTAGAGTCCACCTACGGAATACATTTCTGGATGAGCCGCAGCGAAGCCATAGCCTACTGATAAAACTTAGATTTTCTGCGCATACTCTGCCTATGAAAAAGGCGGAGTATTTTTTTGCATATTTTAATAAGAAGAATATCAATAAGCTGCTTGCGGGGCTGCTGGCGGGGCTGTGCAACGGGCTTTTCGGCTCGGGCGGCGGGGCTGTGGCAGTAGTGGCTCTGGAGCGAATGTGCGGCTTTGCGTCAAAGGATGCCCATGCCACCGCCATAAGCATAATGCTGCCCCTTACCTTTGCCAGCGCGGCTGTGTATTGCGCAGGCGGCGGGGTGGATTGGCATACCCTGCTTTTCGCGGCGCCGGGGGCCATACTGGGCAGCATTGCCGGGGCAAAGCTGACCGGCAGGATGAAGTCCGCCGCGCTGGATAAGCTGTTCGCCGCGGTGATGTTCTGTGCAGGGGTGTGGATGCTGCTGTGAGGGAGCTGCTGCTTTTTGCCATAGCCGCCGCCGCAGGGGTGATCTCCGGCATGGGAATGGGGGGCGGCACGCTGCTCATACCTGCGCTTACGCTGCTGATGGGCATCCCGCAGAGGCAGGCCCAGGGGGTCAACATGCTGTCCTTCCTGCCCGCCGCAGCCGTTGCGCTGTATATACACAAAAAAGAGGGAAGGCTGGAGCTTAAAAGCAGCCTGCCCGTAATAGCCGCGGGCATTGTGGGAGCTCTCGCAGGGGCGCTGGCCGCCGGCTGGCTCAAGGAGGAATGGCTGAAAAAAGCCTTCGGATTATTTTTAACAATCTTGTCTATTATTCAGTATATAGGAAGATCGCCAAAGGGCCGGGTTTGATAGAAAATAATCAGACATTATCGAGAAAAAAACACTTCGAGAGGAAAGATTTATACTGATTTTCCGAAACTTATATGCTATAATAATCTCTGGTTACAAATAGTTAGTCATAGCTGCGTATCGTCTTTGCCACAGTATATTTTTTATAAGGCATATTCTTGGCGGATCTGTTATGTGGCTTGTGAAGCTGTTGAAAAATATGAAAGGCAGGTGTTGGCTTTGCCAAAGCATTCCTTCAAGGGCGGCGTGCATCCTCTGCACGATCAGCATGAGGGCAAGACATCAACAAGCGGTCTTCCCATACGAGAGTATATCCCGGACAGCGTGGATATCCCCATGTCCATGAGCATAGGCGCTCCCGCAGCGCCCTGCGTAAAGGTGGGGGATCACGTCAAGCTGGGCCAGAAGATCGCAGACGCTACCGGTTTTGTCAGTTTACCGGTTCATGCCAGCGTTTCGGGAGAGGTTACGGCCATAGGCACCAAGGTGCTTCTGCTGGGAGGACCCACCACCATCATCACCATCAGGAACGATTTCCAGGACGAGTGGACAGAGCTTGAGCCGCTGGGCGGCGTGGAGGAGTGCGACCCTGCCAGGATAGTTCCCGCGGTACAGGCTGCGGGCATCTGCGGTATGGGCGGCGCGACCTTCCCCACCCACGTAAAGCTTACTGTTGGCGAGGGTAAGTACTGTGACACCATAATCCTCAACGGCGCAGAGTGCGAGACCCACGTTACCTGCGACCATCGCCTCATGATCGAGGAATCCGAGCGCATAGTGGACGGACTCAGGGCCGCGATGCGGGCTCTCGGCGTAAAGCGGGGCGTTATCGGTATCGAGGATAACAAGCCCGACGCCATAGCCGCAATGCAGCGTGCGGCGGAGGGCCGCGAGGGGGTAGAGGTCATGCCCCTTTTTACCAAATATCCTCAGGGCTCTGAAAAGCAGCTGATCTACTCCGTCACCGGCAGGGAAGTTCCAAGCAAGAAGCTGCCTCTGGACGCTCACGTCATAGTTATAAACGTCGGCACCGCAAAGGCCATAGCCGATGCAGTGATAGAGGGTAAGCCTCTCATCAGCCGCGTCACCACAGTAAAGGGCTGCGTAAAGGAGCCCGCGAACCTGCGCCTTCGCATGGGAACCATAGTTGCCGACGCCATAGGCGAGTGCGGCGGCTATACCGACGAGGCCGGCAAGATAGTAATGGGCGGCTGCATGACAGGCCTTTGCGCCCCAAACGACCAGGTAGTGGTCATGAAGGGCACCAACGGCATACTGGTATTCAACGAAAAGGACGCAAGAAGCTACGAGGAGAGCCCCTGCATACGCTGCGGCCGCTGCGTGGAGGCCTGCCCCATAGGCCTTAATCCATACCTCATGAAGCACCTTTGCGACAAGGGCGATCTCAAGGGCGCCGAAGCCAACAACGTGATGGAGTGCATAGTCTGCGGAAGCTGCTCCTATGTGTGTCCCGCAAAGCGCTGGCTTACCGCCTCCTTCAAGAATACTAAAGACGCTATCATGCGGGAAGCAAGGAGGGCAAAGAAGTAATGAGTCTTCACGTTTCAAGCGCACCACATGTCCACAGCAAGGACAGCACCCAGACCATAATGCGGGACGTGCTCATAGCCATGCTCCCCACCACCGTAATGGGCGTATACTGCTTCGGCTTCAACGCGGCGCTTCTGTGCGTCCTCGGCGTGGCGGCCGCGGTATTGGCCGAGTACGGCTACCAGAAGATGACCCGCCAGAGGGTACGCATAGGCGACCTCTCCGCCGCCGTTACCGGCCTTCTCGTGGCGCTCAACTTGCCCGGCAACGCCCCCTGGTGGATGCCCGTGGTAGGCAGCTTCATAGCCATAGTCCTCGTAAAGCAGCTTTTCGGCGGCATAGGCGACAATTTTATGAACCCCGCCCTTACCGCCCGCGGAATAATGCTTGCCTCCTGGCCCGTAAGGATGACCGCATGGTATCTGCCCACCTTCTGCAAGGGGGTTGACGCCGTATCCTCCGCCACAGTTCTGGGCGGATATGAGGCTTCTACCCTTGACATGTTCCTGGGCTTCATACCCGGCACAATAGGCGAAGTCAGCAAGATAGCCATTCTCATCGGCCTGGCTTACCTGCTTATCCGCAAGGTAATAAGCTGGCGCATTCCCGTTGTGTTCGTCGGAACCTTTGCCATACTTGCCGCCATCTTCAGGATGGATCAGGACGTACTGACTTCCGTGCTTTCCGGCGGTCTGCTCTTTGGCGCCGTGTTCATGGCGACAGACTACACCACCAGCCCCATGACAGAGGTCGGTCAGTACATATATGCCTTCGGCTGCGGCCTCATACTGGCGGTCATACGCAAGTGGGGAAGCTATACCGAGGGCGTTACCTACGCCATACTGATAATGAACGTGGCTACTCCCCTCATAGACAAGTTCGTCAAGATAAGGGTATATGGCCAGGAAAAGCCAAAAAAGGAGGTAAAGGCAAATGTCTAAGAGCGATAAGCCTAAGCTCACGAGCGTATTCCTTAACGGCATAATCACGGAGAACCCCACCTTCCGCCTGGTTCTCGGCACCTGCCCCACCATAGCGACCACCACCAGCGTCATAAACGCGGTGGGCATGGGCGCGGCGGCGTCCTTCGTGCTGATAGGCTCCAACTTCGTTATTTCACTGCTCAGGAACTTTATTCCCGACAAGGTGCGCATACCTTGCTTCATAGTGGTCATATGCACCTTTGTTACCATAGTACAGCTCCTGCTGCAGGCATTCGTTCAAAGCCTTTATGCGAGCCTGGGCATGTTTATACCGCTGATAGTGGTAAACTGCATAATACTTGCCCGCGCGGAAGCCTTCGCCAGCAAAAACGGGCCTCTGGCCTCTGCGGTGGACGGCCTTGGCATGGGCCTCGGCTTCACCCTGGCTATCTCCATCATCGCCTGTGTCCGTGAGCTTCTGGGTACCGGCTGCATTGCCGGCATCAACCTCCTCGGCTCCGGATATGAGCCTATGCTCATATCCACCATGGCTCCCGGCGGCTTTATGATATTCGGCCTCACCCTCGGCGTGGCCAACATCATAATGAAGAGCATCGAAAAGAAAAAGAAAGCAAAGGAGGCCGCATAAATGACTCCTGTAATGCAAACCAACAGCTGCGGCAACGTGCTGCTCTTCTTCGTGAGCTGCGTGCTGAGCCATAACTTCATCTTTTCCCGCTTCCTCGGCTGCTGCCCCTTCCTGGGTGTATCAAATAAGGTCGAGACCGCGGCGGGCATGGGCCTTGCGGTTACCTTTGTCATGGGCCTTGCATCCCTGTTCACCTCCGCAGTCTATCAGTATGTGCTGTATCCCCTCCAGCTTACTTATCTGGATACTATAAGCTTCATACTGATAATTGCGGGCCTCGTCCAGTTCGTGGAGATGTTCCTCAAGAAGTCCAGTCCTGCGCTGTACAAATCCCTGGGCATTTACCTCCCCCTGATAACCACCAACTGCGCGGTTCTGGGCGTTGCTACCCTGAACACCAGTGCACAGTATGACATACTTTCCGCCGTTCTCAACGGCGTGTTCGGCGCACTGGGCTTCCTGCTTGCCATAACCCTTATGGCCGGCGTGCGCGAGCGTCTGGAAACCTCACATATACCAGATCAGTTCAAGGGCTTCCCCATAGGCTTGTTCATTGCTGGCCTGATGTCCGTAGCTTTTATGGGTTTCAACGGATTGGTATAAGAAAGGAAATAATAGATGAACGTTACTGCTATAATTCTTTCTGCTGGCGTTATGACAGTGCTGGGTGTGCTGTTTGGCGTTATACTTACCATTGCCGATAAAAAATTTAAGGTAGAAGTGGATCCCCGCGTCGAGGCTGTGCGTGCATGCCTGGGCGGCGCCAATTGCGGCGCCTGCGGTTACGCTGGCTGCGATGCCTTCGCTGATGCCGTAGTGGCCGGCAAGGCCCCCGTAAACGGGTGTTCCCCCTCCGGCGCTAAGGGCGCCGAGGCCATAGCCGCCATAATGGGCGTTTCTGCCGAAGCAGAGGAGCGCAAGGTCGCCCGCGTCATCTGCCAGGGAGACTGCGGCGTAGCAAAGGAGCGCTATAACTATGATGGATATACCAGCTGCGCTACCGCAGCCGGTCTTGCCGGCGGCCCCAAGATGTGCCGTTTTGCCTGTATCGGCTTGGGGGACTGCGCTCAGGCCTGCGCATTCGGAGCAATAAAGATCGCTGACGGCCTGGCACATATCGACGAGGAGAAGTGCGTTGCCTGCGGACAGTGTGCAAATATCTGTCCCCGGGGCGTAATAGCTCTCAAGCCGGTGAACGAGACCGTGATCGTCTCCTGCCGCAATACCGACAGCGGGCGCGAAGCCAGGGCAGCCTGCATGAAGGCCTGTATCGCCTGCGGCCGCTGCACCAAAGAATGCCCCAACGACGCCATACACGTGGAGGGCGGCGTAGCCAAGATAGACGAGGCAAAGTGCACCCGCTGCGGCGCCTGCGCAAAGGTATGCCCCTGTAAGTGCATCATCGATTATCTGGACAGCATCGAATGATCGCCATACCCGTAAGGGCCGGTAGTATACCGGCCCTTTTTGTATGCCTTCAGGCATCGTGAAAAAGTATGTGTTTGCACTAAAAGTAATTTGCCAAAAAATATTGACATGAGTGCCGAAAATAGTGTATACTAATCCTCGCAGTCTGAAAGGGCGTGCACGTGGGAGCATAGCTCAGCTGGGAGAGCACTTGCCTTACAAGCAAGGGGTCACAGGTTCGAGCCCTGTTGCTCCCACCATTTGGTCCGGTAGTTCAGTTGGTTAGAATGCCAGCCTGTCACGCTGGAGGTCAGGGGTTCGAGCCCCCTCCGGATCGCCATTGATGCCTCGGTAGCTCAGTTGGTAGAGCAAGGGACTGAAAATCCCTGTGTCGGTGGTTCAAGTCCACTCTGAGGCACCAATCCTGCGGGAATAGCTCATTTGGTAGAGCGCCGCCTTGCCAAGGCGGAGGTGGCGGGTTCGAGCCCCGTTTCCCGCTCCACATCGGCACCATAGCCAAGCGGTAAGGCAGAGGTCTGCAAAACCTTCATCCCCGGTTCGATTCCGGGTGGTGCCTCCAGGAAAAAAAGCAGTGCTAGTATTATAGTACTGCTTTTTTGCTTACAACCATTTTTTTCATAGCATCACACCAGCCCGGCCACCACAGCTATGCTGATAACTATTACCACAGGGTAGCCCCAGGGCCAGTCTGGCTCCGGCATGTCGAATCTGATGCCGTGTCAGCCGACCATGAGGGTGAGGGGAGGGAATATGGCGGTGATTATAGTAAAGACCTTCATCAGCTTGTTTTGTTGAATGGGGGCTGGGAAAGATATGTCCAGAAAGGCTGGCTTACTATCTTTTCAGGATTGAGCACCTTGTTTAGATGAGTACCGGTAAGGCAGCCGGGTATGGCTATGCGGTTGAGCATATCAGGAGCAGAAGCTCGTTATTTTTTAGCATTACTGAGTGGTCTCATGATATAATCAAAAACACACTTCAAAAATGACATAAGGGAGGAAAAGCATATGTATACCCTTGAACAATACAGAGAGAGCGCGGATAGCATAAGGGAACGGCTGGACGGCAGGCAGCCCGAGATATTGATGATACTCGGCACAGGCTTGGGCGGCCTGGGAGATAAAATAAAAAAGCCTGTCTATATACCTTATGGTGACATACCTAATTTTAAGACAGCTACGGCTATTGGGCATATCGGCCGTTTTGTCGCAGGCGAGCTGGGCGGCAGGCAGGTACTTGTGATGCAGGGAAGGCTCCATGTGTACGAGGGCTATACTATGGCGGATGTGGCTTATCCGATACGGGTGGCGAAGCTTTTGGGCATTGACAAGTTGGTAATCACAAACAACGCCGGGGGCATAAACAAAAGCTTTTGCCCTGGGAACCTCATGATAATAACCGACTATATAAAGTTTGCCCCCGGCAGCCCGCTGGCCGGGCCGAACATAGAGGAATTCGGCGGTCGGTTTCCGGATATGTCCCGCGTGTTCGACAAAGAGTACGGCGATATATTCAGGGCCATAGCAAATGAGCGGGGCGAAACAGTGCAGGAGGGAGTGTACTTCTACATGGCGGGGCCGCAGTTCGAGACGCCCGCCGAGATAAGGGCTATACGCGCCCTGGGCGGCGATGCGGTGGGCATGAGCACCGTGCCTGAAGCTATAGCCGCCAACCACTGCGGCATGCGAATACTCGGCCTTACGCTGCTTACCTGTATGGCGGCAGGTGTAGCGGGTACCCCTATGGACACAGACGAGGTCATACGCATTGCCGAGGAAGGTGCCGGCCGCTTCGAGGCAATGATGACGGAGTTCGTGCGGAGAATATAAGCAGAAAAACAGAGGAGCTTACGGTGGGAAGCTCCTTTTCTATGCCTCGGATATGTCTGCTATGAGCTCGTCTTCAAAGGCAAATTCGTAAAGCCTTGCGCAGGCTACCCCGTCCGATCCGGTTTCAATAAGCCCAATAAGGCGGCCGCTGCGGTCTGACAGGGGCGGGCGGCAGCAGTCAAAATTTCCCAGGAAATTTCTTATTTCGTCAATGGAAAAGTCCATCTTGAGGGATCCTGTCATATATGACGCCGCCTCGCCGTCAAAGCCTTCACGGACTGCTTCGCAGAAGGCGATGACCAGCTTTTGCCTGTCGGCTGGGTATTTATACTCGCGGGTGAAAAAACCGGTTTCCGGGCAGTCGGCCGAAAAGCCGCCCCCCTGATATCTGTAGCGGGTTCGGCGCTGGTGGCCCAGCAGGGTGCCCAGCGGCTCTATGAGCGATACGCTGCCCTCCTCCAGCAATATGCTTTCGCCGTAAAGCTCCAGCAGCGAGTTCATGTTGTCGTCCAGCATGAGAAGCCTCTGCCGTCCGCCTTCAAATGTGGATACAGCTACCAGCTGCCGCCCGGCTACGCCGTAAAGCGTCAGTGACCCGTACTCGCCGGGGCCTATGGAAATGCAGCTGGACGACCTCCCGTCTTCCTCTATGAGCAGCTTCAGGCCGTTCTCGCGGAAAAGCGTAAGGTTGCGGCGGCTGCGGCCCTGCATATAGCCCAGCTGATCCAGCTCCCTGGGGAAGTCGGCGGGCTGTACGGGAAAATCGGCCGATGGGCCGAAATACATTTCATATACCCCGCCGGGCCAGCGGCAGAGGGAAACATCGGGTCCCTGTGTGGGCAGAGCCTCTCCGTCGCACAGGGACAGCTTCCGGGTGATGGGATACCTCCATGGGCCGAAGGAAAGGGGTATGGCGGAAATAAAGTAATCCCCGTTATCACCGGCGGGCATGGCTATGTGGGAATCCGAGCGGCATTCCCCGAGTATCTGCCCGTTGACCTCTATGAGGGAGGGGGCTGCGGAGCGTATCACTATCAGCGGCACTGGAGACTGATACATGGCGAATTTATCCTCCGTAAGGTAGTGGACGTACTGTCATTTCAAATATTTATTCCGGCGGCGGCAAAAATATCCCTGCCGCCTTGCAAAAGCGTGTGAGCGGGGATATAATGAAGGGCAAGCTTTATTTATGTAAAGTGAAAAAAGCGAAACATTTGGAGGTATTCTCATGATCAGACTGTGTGAACTGAACAAGGATCCCGCTAAGTACGCGGGCGAAGTTGAAATTGCCGGCTGGGTGCGCACCGTGCGCGACAGCAAGAATATTGGCTTTATAGAGCTGTCCGACGGCTCCTGCTTCAGGAACGTACAGGTGGTTTATGAGAATAATATACCCAACGATATAATAAAACAAATAAATACCGGCTGTGCAATAAGCGTAGTTGGCGACCTCGTGCTCACTCCGGATGCAAAGCAGCCATTTGAGGTGAAGGCAAGGGAAATAAAGATAGAGGGCCTCTGCGCCAGCGATTATCCAATGCAGAAGAAACGGCACAGCCTCGAGTATCTGCGCACAATGCAGCACCTCAGGCCGCGCACCAACACTTTCCAGGCCACCTTCAGGGTCCGCAACGTAGTTGCGCAGGCCATACACCGCTTCTTTGACGACAGGGGCTTCCTGTATGTACATACCCCGCTCATCACCGCCAGCGACTGCGAGGGCGCGGGCGAGATGTTCCGCGTAACCACCCTGGATCTTGAGAACGTACCCAAGACCCCCGACGGCAAGGTGGACTACTCCGAGGATTTCTTCGGTACCAGCGCAAACCTGACCGTCAGCGGGCAGCTTTACGGCGAGGCATTCGCCCTTGCATTCAGGGATATATACACCTTCGGCCCTACCTTCCGCGCGGAGCAGAGCTACACCGCCCGCCACGCCGCGGAGTTCTGGATGATAGAGCCGGAGATGGCCTTCTGCGACCTGAAGGGGTATCTTGATACCGCAGAGGACATGGTAAAATACATAATCCGTACCGTAATGGAGCGCTGCCCGGACGAGCTGAGCTTCTTCAACAGCTTCGTCGACAAGGGCCTCATAGACCGCCTTAACAACGTGGTGAACAATGACTTTGCCCGCATAACCTACACCGAGGCTGTGGATATACTCAAAAAGAGCGGTGCCAAGTTCGACTATCCGGTAGAGTGGGGGGCAGACCTTCAGACCGAGCACGAAAGATATCTGACCGAACAGATATATAAGAAGCCGGTGTTCGTTACCGATTACCCCAAGGATATCAAGGCCTTCTATATGCGACTTAATGACGACGGAAAGACCGTGGCGGCGGCAGACCTGCTGGTCCCCGGCGTAGGCGAGATAATAGGCGGCAGCCAGCGTGAGGAGCGCCTTGAGGTGCTGGAGAGCCGCATTAAGGAGATGGGCATGAAGGTAGAGGATTACGATTGGTATCTCGACCTGCGCAAATACGGCGGCGTTAAGCACGCGGGCTACGGATTGGGCTTCGAGCGCATGGTAATGTACGTAACCGGCATGGCCAACATACGCGACGTGCTGCCCTTCCCCCGCACCACCGGCAGCCTCGAAATGTAAGGAGCTGCCGCAGGGATAATATCCCGGCTTAAAACCGCATATAAATTGACAGAAACCAAAGCTGATAGTGACGCTTTGGTTTTTGTTATTTTATGTATGTACTGCGGAAACATGGGAAATAATAGCAGCAACAAACATTGACGGAGGTAATTTTATATGGCCAATATACAGCGTGGCCGCACAGGCTGGAAAAAGGAGGAGGACACACTGCTCTTTGCGGAGATAGAAAAGAGCGTGGGCAGAGGGACTCCGCTTAAAAGCGTGTTTGAGGCGGTGGCGGAACAGACGGGGCGAAAGCCAAACAGCGTAAGAAACTATTACTATGCCCGCATAAAGGAAAGGGATCTCAGCACTACAGCTCTTCACGCGGGTGCGTTCGTGCCTTTTACCGAGGAGGAGATACATTCCCTGCTCCGAACGGTGCTCAGCGCCCAGGCAAACGGCATATCCGTCCGCTACTGCACCATGAGCATGGGCGGCGGGGACAACAGGGCAATGCTGCGCTACCAGAACAAATACCGGGCGCTGCTGAAGAACCGGCCGGCATTGGTAAGGCAGGTAGCCGAGGAGCTGAAGGCAGAGGGGGTGGACTTTGACCCGTACTGCACCCCAAAGCAGAGCGAAGGACGCGGAAAGGCGGCAGGCAGCGTGACGGCGCGTATAAACAGGCTTAAGGGAATGGACGGCGCGGCGTTTATAGAGGGGCTTGACTACATCACCTCCATAGCCGAGGAAGCCGAAAAGAAGGAGGAGACGTACCGCCGTACCGAAAGCGAGCTACGGGAGCGCATACGCCGTCAGGAAGAGGAGATCAACGCCCAGCAGGGCAGATTCCACGCGCTGCTTCTGATGTACCGCAGGCTTGTCAGCGCCAACCGTGACTTTATAGGCATGGCCGGCAGGGAGACGGGGCCGGTATCGGAATACGCAAGGCAGCTTGCCCGCAGCGTTGCGGACTGCGAAAAGGCGCTCACCGAATATCAGGCGTAACTTACATTAAGCCTTGGGGTTGTTAAGGGGCCGCAGCCCCTTATGGCTTTATTCGGATTTGGCGACATGTGCGGCAAATCCGCAAAAAGCGCTTGCGCAGCAAGGCTTTCCCTGCATTCGGTGCTGGCCGCGCAATAGGCGCAAGCACCGGATGAAAAAAACTCGAAAAAGTGGTTTTTAACCACTTTTTCGAAAGCTTTAACTGTGCCGCTTGCCATGGTATAATTTACTATAAGGTAAATTACAGCAAAGGAAAGGTAAGCGGCATGGATCTTTTTTCGGCCGGCATGAATAAGCACGCGCCGCTGGCGGACAGGATGCGCCCAAGGACGCTGGACGAATTTGTGGGCCAGCAGCATATAGTGGGCAAGGGAAAGCTTCTCAGGAGGGCCATCGAGACGGATTCCCTCCAGTCCAGCATATTCTTCGGCCCTCCGGGCTGCGGAAAGACCACCCTCGCCTCAATAGTGGCCAACACCACGGGATCGGATTTTGTAAAGCTCAACGCGGTGACCTCCGGCGTCAAGGACGTGCGCGGGGTCATAGCCAATGCTGAGGACAACCTCAGGCTTTACGGCAGGGAGACGTATCTTTTGCTGGATGAATGCCACCGCTGGAGCAAGGCCCAGAGCGACAGCATACTGCCGGCCCTGGAGCGCGGAATAATAAAATTCATAGGTTCTACCACGGAAAACCCCATGGTATCCATGACGGGGGCTATTGTTTCCCGGTGCCGCGCCTTCCAGTTTTATCCGCTTACTGAAGAGGACGTAAAGAAGTGCATCAAGGCCGCCGTGGCCGATAAGGAACGGGGCATGGGCAACTATGATACGGAGATAGACGAAGGGGCGTACGACCACATCGCCCGCATAGCCAACGGCGACGTGCGGACGGCTCTTAACGCCATAGAGCTGGCCATACTCACCACCGAGGCGGACGGCAATGGGGTGATACACGTAACGGAGGATATCGCCGCCGAGAGCATACAGCAGAAGCTCATAAACTGCGACGATCAGCAGTTTTACGACATGCTGTCCGCCTTCTGCAAGAGCCTGCGGGGCGGGGACAGCGATGCTGCAATAGCGTGGTTTGCCCGGCTCATATACGCGGGCATAGACCCGCGGATAATCTGCCGCAGGCTCATCGCACACGCCTCGGAGGACGTGGGCCTCGCCAACCCCCAGGCCATGGTGCAGGCGGTGGCGGCGGCTCAGGCGCTGGAGTTCATAGGGATGCCTGAGGCAGGGCTGTCCATCACGCAGGCAATAATATTCATCTGCGAGAGCCCGAAATCCAACTCGGTAGTCATCGCAAAGGATACGGCCTTCGCCGAGGCTAAGAGCATACCCGACCAGCCGGTGCCGATACACCTCAGGGATACCAGCTACCCCGGCGCGTCAAAGCTGGGCCACGGCAGGGGCTATAAGTACCCCCACGACTATCCCGGCCACGTGGTGGCTCAGGAGTACATGCCGCCCAGCGTAAAGGGCCATAAGTACTACATACCCGGCGAGCTGGGCAGCGAAGGGAAGATACGCCAGAACCATATCAATCAGGGAAGGATAAAGGAAAAATGATAAGCAGGACATCGGCTGAAAGGGTGCTCAACGCTGCCCTCGCAACAGGGGGAGATTTCGCGGAGCTTTACATGGAGGACGGGGAGAGCCACAGCATATCCATGCTGGACGGCGTGGTGGAGAATGCCGCCTACAGCCGCGCGCGCGGCGCGGGGGTGCGCATACTTTCCGGTACCCGTTCCGCCTACGCCTATACGGTGGATATATCCGAGTCCGCCCTTGTGGAGACGGCGAAAAAGGCCTCGGCTATAATAAAGGGCGAAGGGGGCGGTGTGCTGCCCTTCACGGATATACGCGACGGCAACTACAGGTGCAGGATACCCTTCTCGGCGGTGGATAACGCAAAGCGGGTACACCTGTTAAAGCTTGGCACAGACGCGGCGAAGGCTGAGTCCGGCGAGATAACCAAGGTCAGCGCCGCATATATGGATACGGATAAAAAGGTGCTGGTCTGCAACACCGAGGGAGTATGGGCGGAGGACAGGCGGCCGCGCACACGCCTCGCCTTTACGGCGGTGGCAAGCGACGGCATGGAATTCCAGACCGGGCAGGAGATACCTGCCTTCGGCATGGGCTTTGAGGCTTATGAGCTGATAGACCCCGAAAAGGATGGGCGCACCGCCGCCCGGACTGCCGTTACGATGCTTCACGGAGTGGATTGCCCGGCGGGATATATGCCGGTAGTCATAGACGGCGGCTTCGGCGGAGTCATACTCCACGAGGCCTGCGTGCATTCATTGGAAGCTACCTCCGTCGCCCGCGGCAATTCCGAATTCTGCGGAAAGCTGGGCCAGAAGATAGCCAGCGACATAGTGACCGCCATAGACGACGGCACACTCCCCGGCGAATGGGGCAGCATACGCTACGACGACGAGGGCAACCCCTCCCAGTGCAACGTACTCATACAAAACGGCATGCTTAAGAGCTATCTTGTGGACAGGCTGGGCAGCCGGATAATGAACCAGCCTATGACAGGCTCCGCCAGGCGGCAGAGCTACGAGTTCGCACCCACCTCCAGAATGACCAACACCTTCTTCGCCCCCGGCTACGACGACGAGGAGGAGATGATAAGGACCATGGGAGAGGGACTTTTTGCGGCTAAGATGGGCGGAGGCTCGGTGAACCCGCTGACAGGCGAATTTAACTTCTCGGTGCTGGAAGGCTACTGGGTAAAGGACGGCAAGATACACTGCCCGGTACGGGGCGCAGCCCTCATAGGCCGGGGGGCGGACGTGCTGATGAAGATAGACCGGGTAGGCATGAATATGTGGTTTGGCCACGGCATGTGCGGCTCACGCTCCGGCAGCGTGCCTACAAACGTGGGACAGCCCAGGATAAGGGTGAGCGGCATAACCGTTGGCGGAAAGGGAGGCAGGCTGTGATGCATAACGGGCTTGACAGGGAGCATAAGGCCGAGATAAAAGCGGACGGAAGGATAAAGGAATACGCCCACAGGCTCATGACCATTGCCATGGACAGGGGCTGCGACGGCGCGGAGGTATGCGTAAACGAGTCCGACGAGTTCTCGGTAGGTGTACTGGAGGACGAGGTGGACGACTATACCGTAAGCTCCTCCTTCGGTTTAGGAATAAGGGTGCAGAAGGACGGAAGGAACGGCTACGCCTATACCGAAGCTATGGATGACCCGGAGGGCTTTGTGGAGGAGGCCATAGATAATGCGGAGACGGTAAAGAGCGAGGATATACACCCCATGGCGGAGCCTGCGGAGTATCCGGAAATACAAAAAAAGACCGACGCACTGAAGGACATGGATGAATCGGAAAAGATAGAGCTCTGCAAGGCACTGGAACGGGAGACAAAGCGGTGCGACGGCCGGGTAAAGCGGGTGGCCTACTGCAAGGTAGTCACCGCAGGCGGCAGATTCTGCATATACAACACCCTGGGCCTCAGGGCCGAAAGGAGCGACAGGGTATCCTGCTGCTATGTGGAGCCGGTGCTGGAGGATAAGGGCCAGATGAGGGACGGCTTTGCATTCCGGGCAGACGGTGAGGCGCTGGACATAGCGGGCTGCGCCCGGGAGGCCGTCGATGAGGCCATAGCCGCCATGGATCCCGCGCCCGTAGCGCCCGGCAAGTACGATATAATACTCCGCAACGACGCTATGGCAAGCGTATTGGGTGCTTTTGCAGGCATGTTTTCTGCCGACGCCGCCCAGAAGGGCCTTTCGCCCCTGGCGGGCAGGGAGGGCGAGGATATAGCGGCGGAGTGCGTCACGCTGATGGACGACCCGCTGTATCCCATCAATCCAAGTCCCTTTGACGACGAGGGTACTCCTTCCGTAGCCAAGGCGGTGATAAAGGACGGAAAGCTGGAGACGCTGCTGCACAACCTCAAGACCGCCAAGAAGGCGGGGGTAAAGTCTACCTCAAACGGCGGCAGGAGCAGCGCCGGCTCGCCGGTAGGCGTGAGAATAACCAATTTTTACATAGCGCCAAAGGAGGGTACGCTGGGGCAGCTCATAAGCGAGCTGGGGGACGGCCTGCTCATCACCGACTTTTCCGGCCTCCACGCCGGGGTGAACCCGGTGAGCGGCAAGTTCTCGGTGCTGTGCAAAGGGCGGCTCATAAAGGACGGCAGGGACGTCCGTGCGGTAAACGAGATAACGCTGAGCGGAGATTTTACAGAGCTGCTCAGATCCATAGTAAGGGTAGGCGGCGATCTGCGCTTCTCAATGCCCGGAGGCAGCTGCGTCGGCAGCCCATCGGTAATGGTACGGGGCGCCATGATATCAGGCCGGGGCGACGGCGGCCAATAACCGGAAAAAACAGGGAAACAGGGCATTTTATTTGACAAGGGGCCGTAAGGAAGTGTATAGTTAATATATGATGTGGAAGGATACACCCATTTTTCGGACAGGCCTTCCGAAGCACACATGAACGGAGAACAGGAGGAAAAGGTGTTCGATGTAGGCGACAGCGTGTTTTATCCCATGCATGGGGTGGGTATCGTGGAAAGCATTGAGGAAAAGGATATGCTTGGCGAAAGGGCCAAGTATTATATCCTGCGCTTCATTACATCGAAGCTTACGGCAATGGTGCCGGTAGCCTCGGCCGACAGCGTTGGCCTGAGACCTGTGATAGACTCTTCGGAGTGCGAGAAGATCTTTGAATACCTTGACGCGGCGGCAGTGTGTGCCGAAAGCGAAAACTGGAACCAGCGCTACAGGGACAACCTGGCAAAGCTCAAGGGCGGCGACATATACGACGTCGCCGACGTTATAAAGTGTCTCAAAAGGCGGGATTCCCTCAAGGGCCTCTCCGCAGGGGACAGAAAGATGCTCATAACCGCCCGGCAGGTGCTCTCTGCCGAGCTTTCGGCTGCCAGCGGCAGGGATATAGACGAAATCCGAGATATTATCGGGTAACATCAAAATAAGGCCAAGGGCCGTTAAACGAAAGGAGTTAAGAATTGGCTAAAAAAGTCGCAAGACTATTGCTCACCCTGGCGGGAGCCGCGGTGGGTGTGGGGCTTGTAGCGCTTGCGAACAGGGTCATCACCTTCCCGGAAGGGCTTACGCTGTATCAGCGCATGCTTCCATGGGGACTGGCGCTTGTGTTTGTGGGTTCGGGTACTATTATTGCAATCATTTTTAATCTTTTATTTGCCGAACCGCTTACCGCCGCCATAAGCTATGCCGAGGCCGGTATGTCAGCAATGCCAGCGGGGCAGCTGCTCTACTGCGTTTGCGGTCTGATCGCCGGGCTCGTTGTTGCATTTTTGGCGAGTACTCTGGTGGCGCGCTTCAAGCCTGCGTGGGTAGTTCTGGTCATAGACGTAATACTGTACATCGCCTTCGGATACCTTGGGTGGAGCGCCATGAGCAGGCGGAAGGGGCAGTTCAGTATGCCTGTTACAGGCGGCCACGGCAAGGCTCACGGCTCGGCACGGCCCAAGCTTCTGGATACCTCCGTCATAATCGACGGACGCATCGCGGAAATATGTGATACCGGCATAATTGAGGGCGAAATAATAGTGCCGAGCTTTGTGCTGCGGGAGCTTCAGCATATCGCCGACAGCTCCGATGGCCTCAAGCGCAACAGGGGCAGGCGGGGGCTGGACATACTCAAGGGTATGCAGGATAAAAAGTCCGTCCCCATCACCGTAGTCAGCACTGACTATAAGGAGGTGGACGAGGTGGACGCCAAGCTGATACTCATGGCGTCGGAGCTTGGCGGCGTGGTTGTAACCAACGATTACAACCTTAACAAGGTGGCCGCTGTCCGCAAGGTACCCGTGCTCAATATAAACGAGCTGGCAAACGCCCTCAAGCCCATCGCACTGCCCGGCGAGGAAATGAGCGTGTTCGTGGTCAAGGAGGGCAAGGAGGCGGGCCAGGGTATAGGCTATATGGATGACGGCACTATGATAGTCATAGAGAATGGCAGGCGCCTCGTGGGCGAAACGGTGAACGTCACCGTTACAAGCGTATTGCAGACCTCGGCGGGAAGGATGATATTCGCCAAGGTAAAGCAGTCATAGAAAAAATCAGGGCCCATTGCCCGGAGTTAAACCAAATATAAAAAATATTAAGAAAGGCCATTATTCTCGTTGACAACCTTGACACGCGGTGTTACAATAATATACTGCGTTAGCATGGTAAATTGCGGGGATTGGCCTTTTTACAGTTGATTTTTCCCGTAAAAATCATGCTGGGTATCCTATGCCCACAAAATGGAAATGCTCATATGGAGTGACGCGCCGATAATATAATCCATGGTTATATGGTAATAACAAAGTATAAGGAGTGAACGCGATGGTGCATGAGGTTTACATGGGCAAGAAAAAGCGCATGAGCTTTTCCCGTATCAATGAAGTTCTTGATATGCCCGACCTGATAGAGGTTCAGAAAAATTCCTATCAGCGCTTTGTGGAGGAGGATCTCAAGGAAGTTCTTGACGACATTTCGCCCATTACAGACTATTCCGAAAAGCTCGTCCTTGAGTTTGTAGATTACTCCATAGATTTCGACCATCCGAAATACTCGGTGGAGGAGTGCAAGGAAAGGGACGTAAACTACTGCGCCCCGCTTCGCGTTACAGTTCGCCTTATAAATAAAGAGACCGGCGAGGTCAAGGAACAGCCCGTGTTCATGGGCGACTTCCCTCTTATGACCGAGCAGGGCACGTTCATCATAAACGGTGCAGAGCGGGTAATAGTCTCTCAGCTGGTCCGCTCACCCGGCGTATACTATTCCGAATCTATAGATAAAGTCGGCAAGCACCTCTTTGCCTCTCAGGTGATACCTAACCGCGGCGCCTGGCTGGAGTACGAGACCGACAGCAACGAGATAATGTACGTAAAGATCGACCGCCAGAGGAAGGTCTTTATAACTGCGCTGCTGCGTGCCCTGGGCTACAGCTCAGACGGCGAGATACTGGAGCTTTTGGGCGAAGACGAGCGCCTGAAGATAACCCTCGAGAAGGATACAACCAAAAACACCGAGGAAGGCCTGATAGAGATATACAAGCGCCAGCGCCCCGGCGAGCCTCCTACAGAGGAATCTGCGCGCAGCCTGCTGAACGCCCTGTTCTTTGACAAGCGCTACGACCTTGCCAGAGTGGGCCGCTATAAGTTTAATAAGAAGCTCTCCATCGCCTCACGCCTTCACGGCCTTACTGCGGCGGAAAACGTCATAGCTCCCGGCACCGGCGAGATACTTGCCACTGAGGGAGAAGTAATAAGCCGGGAGGCCGCCGAAGCCATCGAAAACGCCGGCGTACACGGCGTATACGTCATAGCGCCCGACGGCGCCAGGGTAAAGATACTCGGCAACCTGTTCGTCGACGCCAGGTGCTACCTGAAGTTCGATCCCGAAGAGGCCGGCCTGAACGAGAAGGTACATTATCCCACCTTCATGAAGCTTCTGGAGGAAGCGGGGGACATGGAAGAGGAGGAACTCAAGAAGTTCCTGAAGGCCCGGGTATACGACCTTATACCCCGCCATATCATCACCGATGATATAACCGCCTCCATAAGCTATCTTCTCGGCATGAGCCACGGCATAGGCCGCACCGACGATATCGACCATCTGGGCAACCGCCGCATAAGAAGCGTGGGCGAGCTGCTACAGAACCAGATCCGCGTCGGCATGACCCGCCTCGAGCGCGTGGTGAGGGAGCGCATGTCCATACAGGACACCGAGACCGCCATGCCCTCCAACCTCATAAATATCCGCCCCGTGACGGCCGCCATAAAGGAGTTCTTCGGTTCATCCCAGCTGTCCCAGTTTATGGACCAGACAAACCCCCTTGCGGAGCTTACCCATAAGCGCAGGCTGTCCGCTCTGGGACCCGGGGGCCTGAACCGTGAGCGCGCCACATTCGAAGTTCGAGACGTTCACTATTCCCATTACGGCCGCATGTGCCCCATAGAGACCCCTGAAGGCCCTAACATAGGCCTTATAAACTCCCTTTCCACCTATGCCCGCATAAACCGCTACGGCTTTATCGAGGCGCCCTACCGCAAGGTGGACGGGAAGAACAAGAGCATAAGCGACGAGATAGTTTACCTCACCGCCGACGAGGAGGACGACTACATAGTGGCTCAGGCAAACGAGCCTACCATTACCGACGAGAACGGCAGGGTGTGGTTTGCCAAGGACAGGGTCGTTGCAAGAAGGCTGGACGAGATAATCGAAGTAAAGGCCACCGAGACCGACTACATGGACGTATCCCCCAAGCAGCTGGTGTCCGTCGCTACCGCAATGATACCATTCCTGGAGAACGACGACGCTAACCGCGCGCTGATGGGCTCCAATATGCAGCGTCAGGCAGTGCCCCTCCTCAAGCCCGAGGCTCCCGTGGTGGGCACGGGCATGGAGTACAAGGCCGCACACGACTCAGGCGTCGTGGTGCTTTCCCGCCAGCACGGCGTCGTAAAGCGCGTTGACGCAAGCCATATAGTGATAACCGGCGATGACGGCAACGACAGGACCTACAACATAATCAAGTTTAAACGCTCCAACCAGGGCACCTGCATCAACCAGCGTCCCATAGTGGTAAAGGGCGAACGGGTAATACCCGGGCAGGTGATAGCGGACGGCGCCTCCACCGATCAGGGAGAGATAGCGCTGGGACGCAATATCCTCATAGGCTTTATGACCTGGGAGGGCTATAACTACGAGGACGCCGTACTGATAAGCGAAAAGCTCGTCAAGGAAGACGTCTATACCTCCATACATATCGAGGAGCACGAGACCGAAGCCCGCGATACCAAGCTGGGCGAGGAAGAGATAACCCGCGATATCCCCAACGTGGGCGAGGATGCGCTGGCCAATCTGGACGACCGCGGCATTATCCGCATCGGCGCAGAGGTGCAGAGCGGCGACATACTGGTCGGCAAGGTAACGCCCAAGGGCGAGACCGAGCTCACCGCCGAGGAGCGGCTGCTCCGCGCCATATTCGGCGAGAAGGCAAGAGAGGTCAGGGATACCTCCCTCCGGGTGCCTCATGGCGAAGGCGGAGTCATAGTAGACGTAAAGGTCTTCACGAGGGCGAACAAGGACGAGCTGCCTCCGGGAGTAAACGAGCTGGTTCGCGTATACATAGCGCAGAAGCGCAAGATATCCGTAGGCGATAAGATGGCGGGCCGCCACGGCAACAAGGGTGTTGTATCCAGGATACTTCCCGAGGAGGATATGCCCTTCCTGCCCGACGGCACTCCCTTGCAGATAGTGCTGAACCCTCTGGGCGTTCCTTCCCGAATGAATATAGGTCAGGTGCTTGAGCTGCATCTGGGCATGGCCGCCAAGACCCTCGGCTGGAACATCGCTACCCCCGTATTCGATGGCGCTACCGAGGAGGACATAAAGTCCATGCTGGTAAAGGCCGGCAAGGACTGGGACGGCAAGACGGTGCTTTACGACGGCCGCACCGGCGAGCCCTTCGAGAACAGGATATCCGTAGGCTATATGTACTACCTGAAGCTGCATCACCTGGTAGACGACAAGATACATGCCCGTTCCACCGGCCCCTACAGCCTGGTTACTCAGCAGCCTCTGGGCGGCAAGGCTCAGTTCGGCGGCCAGCGCTTCGGCGAAATGGAGGTCTGGGCACTGGAGGCCTATGGCGCTGCCAATACCCTTCAGGAAATCCTCACCGTCAAGTCCGATGACGTCGTGGGCCGCGTAAAGACCTATGAGGCCATCGTCAAGGGCGAGAATGTGCCTGAGCCGGGCGTACCCGAATCCTTCAAGGTATTGATCAAGGAGCTCCAGTCTCTGGGCCTCGACATAAAGGTGCTCAGCGACACCAAGGAAGAGATAAAGATTGGCGAGATGATAGACGACGAGGATGTGGCGCCTATGGACGTCAACATGGCGGGCCTTGAGGATACACCGGACCAGTATGCAAACGACAGCGACTTTGCCGAGTTTGACGAATTCGATTTTGACGACGCAGCCGACGACGGAGACGACTTCGGTTTTTCCGTAGACGGTGACGATACAGACGACTTGAACTAATAAGGCCGAAGGGAGATTAAGAAATTGTTTGAGCTTACCAATTTCGACGCTATACAGATTGGCCTTGCCTCACCTGAAAAGATCCGCGAATGGTCCCACGGCGAGGTAAAGAAACCCGAAACCATAAACTACCGTACCTTGAAGCCCGAGCGCGACGGCTTGTTTTGCGAGCGCATATTCGGGCCCACCAAGGACTGGGAGTGCCACTGCGGACGCTATAAGCGGGTGCGCTACAAGGGCGTTGTCTGCGACAAGTGCGGCGTAGAGGTAACGAGGGCAAAGGTGCGCCGCGAGCGCATGGGCCACATAGAACTGGCCGCCCCCGTATCCCATATATGGTATTTTAAGGGCATTCCCTGCCGCATGAAGATGCTGCTGGATATGTCCCCCCGCTCCCTCGAAAAGGTGCTGTACTTCGCGGCCTTTGTAGTGCTGGATCCGGGCACCACCCCCCTCATGTACAAGCAGGTGCTCTCCGATAAGGAATACCGGGACGCCCAGGCCGAGTACGGGCCGAAATCCTTCCGCGCAGGTATGGGCGCAGAGGCCATAAAGGAGCTTTTGCAGGCGCTGGACCTTGAAAAGCTGGAAGAAGAGCTCCGCAGGGAGATAGACAACTCCTCCGGCCAGAAGCGCAGCAATGCCATCAAGCGCCTGGAGGTAGTGGAAGCCTTTATAAAGAGCGGCAACAAGCCCGAGTGGATAATCATGGACGCAGTGCCAGTGCTGCCCCCCGAGCTTCGCCCTATGGTACAGCTGGACGGCGGCAGGTTTGCCACGTCTGACCTGAACGACCTGTACCGCAGAGTTATAAACAGAAACAACCGCCTCAAGAGACTGTTGGAGCTGCGTGCGCCTGATATCATAGTGCGCAACGAAAAGCGCATGCTTCAGGAGGCGGTGGACGCACTCATAGATAACGGCAGGCGTGGACGCCCTGTTACCGGCCCCGGCAACAGGCCCCTCAAGTCTCTGTCCGACATGCTGCGCGGTAAGCAGGGACGTTTCCGTCAGAACCTGCTGGGCAAGCGCGTGGACTATTCCGGCCGTTCCGTTATAGTCGTAGGCCCTGAGCTCAAGATGTATCAGTGCGGACTGCCAAAGGAGATGGCGCTGGAGCTGTTCAAGCCCTTCGTAATGAAGAAGCTTGTTGAGGACGCATACGCACACAATATAAAGAGCGCGAAGCGCATGGTAGAGCGCGTAAAGCCCGAGGTCTGGGACGTACTGGAGGACGTAATAAAAGAGCACCCCGTACTCCTCAACCGCGCGCCTACGCTGCACCGCCTGGGCATACAGGCATTCGAGCCGGTGCTGGTAGAGGGCCGCGCCATCAAGCTGCACCCCCTTGCATGTACCGCGTTCAACGCCGACTTCGACGGCGACCAGATGGCGGTTCACGTGCCCCTTTCCGTGGAGGCACAGACCGAGGCCCGCTTCCTCATGCTGGCCTCAAACAACATACTGAAGCCTCAGGACGGCAAGCCCGTTACCTGTCCTACTCAGGATATGGTACTTGGCTGCTACTACCTGACCCTCCAGCGCGACGGCATGAAGGGCGAGGGCAAGGTCTTCTGCAGCCAGGACGAGGCCTTCATGGCCTATCAGATGGGCGAAGTCACCCTCCAGTCCAAGGTGAAGGTGCGCATAGAGCGGGAATGGGAAGGCAAGAAGTACCGCCGCGTCATAGACACCTCCGTAGGCCGTCTCATATTCAACGACGCAATACCTCAGGATCTGGGCTATGTGCCGCGGGATACGCTGGACGACATGTTCAAGCTGGAGATCGATAAGCTGGTAGTAAAGAAGGATCTGGGAAAGATAATCGACCGCTGCTACCGCAAGTACGGCCCCACCCGCACCGCAGAGATGCTGGATGCCGTAAAGGCTCTGGGCTATAAGTATTCCACCCGGGGCGGCATAACCGTAGGCTTCCAGGATATACAGGTACCTGCGGAGAAGAAGGAAATTATCGCCAAGGCCGAGAATGAGGTGGCGGAGATAGACAACCTGTTCCACGCCGGTATGCTTTCCGACAGCGAGCGCAGGAGCTATGTCATAAAGGTCTGGGAAGATGCTACCGATAAAGTTACCGACGCGCTGATGAGCTCCCTCGATCCTTACAACCCCATCGCTATGATGGCGGACTCCGGAGCCCGAGGCAGTAAGAACCAGATACGTCAGCTGGCAGGTATGCGCGGACTTATGGCAGACCCTTCCGGCCAGATCATAGAGGTGCCTATAAGGGCTAACTTCCGTGAAGGCCTGACAGTTCTGGAGTTCTTTATAAGCTCCCACGGCGCCAGAAAGGGCTTGGCGGATACTGCACTGCGTACTGCAGACTCCGGCTATCTCACCAGAAGGCTGGTGGATGTATCTCAGGACGTCATAATCCGCGAAGAGGACTGTGCCGCTTCCCGCGGCGAACGTCCAAAGGGCATGCCCATAAGCGCCATTATGGAAGGCAACAAGGTAGTAGAGCCCCTCAGCGACAGGCTGCTGGGCCGCTACACCGCAGAGGACGTTTACGATCCCACCACCGGTGAGCTCATAATCCCCTGCAACGAGATGATAACCTTCAGCATACGCGACCGTATAATCAACGCGGGCATAAAGACCGTAAGCTGCCGCAGCGTATTCACCTGCCGCAGCGAGCACGGCGTGTGCGCGCACTGCTACGGCGCCAACCTGGCAACCGGCGGCAAGGTAGACATAGGCGAGGCCGTAGGCATCATCGCCGCCCAGGCCATAGGCGAGCCCGGTACGCAGCTGACCATGCGTACCTTCCATACCGGCGGCGTTGCATCTGCCGACGATATCACACAGGGTCTTCCCCGTGTCGTTGAAATATTCGAAGCGCGCAAGCCTAAGGGCCTTGCGGTCATCTCCGAGATAAGCGGCCGCGTGTCCCTTACCGAGGGCAAGAAGCGGGAGGCTACCATAACCAACGATGACGGCGAGAGCGCCAAGTACCTTATCCCCTTCGGCTCAAAGCTGAGAGTCAGGGACGGCGACATGGTGGACGCAGGCGATGAGCTGACCGACGGTTCCATCAACCCCAACGATATACTGAAGATAAAGGGCGTAAAGGGCGTTCAGGCATATATGCTCAAGGAAGTACAGAGCGTATACCGTCTCCAGGGCGTTGAGATCGCGGATAAGCACATCGAAGTCATTATCCGCCAGATGCTCCGCAAGGTACAGATAGAGGATGCGGGCGACACCACTATGCTCCCCGGCGAGCTGGTGGATATATTCGCCTTTGAGAACGAGAACGAGAGGGTTATACTGGAGGGCAAGCAGCCTGCGGTTGCAAAGCGCAAGCTGCTGGGTATCACCAAGGCCGCTCTGGCTACCGATTCCTTCCTATCTGCCGCATCCTTCCAGGAAACCACCAGGGTGCTCACCGAAGCCGCTATAAAGGGCAAGGTAGATCCGTTGGTAGGCCTCAAGGAGAACGTCATAATCGGCAAGCTTATACCTGCCGGCATAGGCCTCAAGCGCTACCACAACGTAGAGGTGCGTGAGAAGGAAGATATCCCCACCGTAACCGAACAATAAATACAGCCTTAAATGGACCCCATGGGCGAGAGCTGTCCATGGGGGCTGTTGTATGGAGGATCAGAAATGGCAAAATACACAAGGACAGACTGTCCGCTGTACGGCGGAGAATACTGCAAAAAGCTCAATATGAAGAGCTGCAGAACCTGCACTGTGACAAATGACAACGCCGCGGGCATAAAGGCGGATATCGACACCATAGAGAGCCTTATGCCGGAGGGTGGTATGGCCCGCTTCTTCGAGGGCGAGGAGTGCGTGCTCTGCAAGGGGGAAAAGAAAAACAAAGCGGATTGCTACGCGATGGCTGATATAGGCCATCCGGAGCCCAAGCGGGAGGGAAGGAACGCCATCGGCTTGAAGACAAAGCTACGCATAGGCTCCATGCTGCCGGTGCAGCTTTCCTGCTGCTCCAGCTGCCGCAAAAAGCACAATGCCGCTTCTAACCGCGAGGCGGCAGTCACCCTTACCGTGGCAATAATAATGCTGGCCGTGCTGAACTTCACGCCCACGGCCGAGGCCATAGCCGCCATAGGAAGCTACATGCCGCTGCTGCTGTTTGTGATAGTAGTGGGTGGAACGTGGCTCATGGGCAAGGCAAGCCGCAAGAGCATGATAAAAAAGTTCTCCGAGACTACCTGTATGGACATATTCGAGGTGCCAGGCCTTGACGAATTCAAGGCAAAGGGCTGGTTTGAGATAAGCCCCTACAAGGATATGAGCAGGCTGGTATTCTCCAGGGAGCCCCTCAGGCAGGGCCTGTTCACCGCATCGGAGAAAAAAGAGAAGGAAGAGCAAAATATATAGTGTTTTTCGGAAGAAAATCATTAAAAACGTTTGACAGCGGGCCGCTTATGTTGTAGAATACGAATGCTGTGCTTTATGGGTAGAGTCTGCGCTCATGGGCGTTTTACACTGAAGCGGCAGCCTGTTTATCGGGAAAAATTCCTCTTCAAGGGGTTGCAGAGGATTTTCTTAATATAAATAACAAATATATTTTGAAAAGGAGAAAACCTAATGCCTACTATTAACCAGTTGGTTCGCAAAGGCAGGGAACAGGTAAAGTATAAGTCCAATTCACCTATACTGAAGCAGTGCCCCCAGCGCCGCGGCGTCTGCACCGCAGTGCGTACTATGACCCCCAAAAAGCCTAACTCAGCTCTTCGTAAGATCGCCCGTATCCGTCTTACCGACGGTCTCGAAGGTACCGCCTATATCCCCGGCATCGGCCACAACCTGCAGGAGCACTCCGTGGTTCTCATTCGCGGCGGCCGTGTAAAGGATCTCCCTGGCGTCCGTTACCACATCATTCGCGGCGCTCTGGATACCGCAGGCGTTGCAAAGCGCATGCAGGCCCGTTCCCGCTACGGCGCAAAGCGCCCCAAGAAGTAAGGAGGTAACAGAATATGCCAAGACGTGGATTTGTACCCAAGCGTGAAGTTCTGGACGACCCTATTTACGGCGGCAAGCTGGTTACCAAGCTGGTCAATCAGGTGATGCTTGACGGCAAGCGCGGTACCGCTCAGAAGGCCTGCTACGGCGCCTTCGATATAATAAAGGAAAAGACCGGCCGCGAGCCTCTGGAGGTCTTCGAGGAGGCCATGAACAACATCATGCCCGTTCTGGAAGTCAAGGCCCGCCGCGTGGGCGGCGCTACCTATCAGGTACCTATCGAGATCCGTCCCGAGCGCCGTCAGACCCTTGGTCTTCGTTGGCTGGTAAGCTATGCCCGCGCCCGCAGCGAGCGCACCATGCAGGAGCGACTTGCCGGTGAAATACTGGATGCCTGCAACAACGCAGGCGGCGCCTTCAAGAAGAAGGAAGATACCCACAGGATGGCCGAGGCCAACCGTGCCTTCGCTCATTACAGGTGGTAAAGCCAACAACAGCATAATCTTCGACGCGGCGTGCAATCGCACGCCGTATCTGTTGAACGGATCAATAGCATCAAGGGAAAGGAGGCAGAGGAAATGCCCAGAACCACACCGCTGGAAAAAACGAGAAATATCGGCATCATGGCCCATATTGACGCCGGAAAGACCACCACTACCGAGCGCATACTTTTCTACACAGGAAAAATACACAAGGTAGGCGAAGTACATGAAGGCGCCGCCACTATGGACTTTATGGTGCAGGAGCAGGAGCGGGGCATAACTATAGCCTCCGCTGCTACCACCACATATTGGCGGGAGCATCGCATAAACATCATCGACACGCCCGGTCACGTTGACTTTACCGTCGAGGTAGAGAGGTCACTCAGAGTGCTGGATGGCGCTGTGGCGGTATTCTGCGCCAAGGGCGGCGTAGAGCCCCAGAGCGAGACAGTATGGCATCAGGCCACCAAGTACAACGTACCCCGCATAGCCTATGTGAACAAGATGGACATAGTAGGCGCGGACTTCTTCAACGTCATAAGCATGATGAAGAAGCGCCTCGGCGCCAACGCCGTGCCCATACAGCTCCCGATAGGCAGCGAGGCAGACTTCGTGGGCATAGTTGACCTTGTACGCATGAAGGCCGAGGTGTACTACGACAACGAAGGTGTGGATATACGCGAGGAGGAGATCCCCGAGCATATGCGCGCCGACGCAGAGCGGTACAGGGCAGAGCTTTTGGACGCCATAGCCGATGCGGACGATGAGATGATGGAAAAGTACCTTGATGAAGGCGACCTTTCCCCCGAGGATATGATCGCCTGCATAAGGAAAAAGACAATTGCAAACGAGATGGTGCCCGTATGCTGCGGCACATCTTACCGCAACAAGGGCGTGCAGCCCCTGCTCAACGCCATAGTCGACTTCCTTCCTTCACCCTTGGACGTACCCGCACCCGTGGGAGTCAATAAGGATGGCACTAAGGAGATACAGCTCAGGTGCGCGGACGACGAGCCCTTTGCGGCTCTGGCCTTTAAGATAGTTACAGACCCCTTTGTGGGCAAGCTGGCCTTCTTCAGGGTGTACAGCGGCACGCTCAAGTCCGGCACATACGTATACAACTCCACCAGGGGCAAGCGTGAGCGAGTGAGCAAGCTGGTGCTGATACACGCCGCCAGCCGCACCGAGGTAGACGAGGTATACGCAGGTGACATCGCCGCCATAGTAGGTCCCAAAGAGACCGGCACCGGCGATACTCTCTGCACAGAGGGCAGGCCGGTATTGCTGGAGTCCATGGAATTCCCTGAACCGGTAATTCGGGTATCCATAGAGCCCAAGACCAAGGCTGGCCAGGAAAAGCTGGAGCAGACGCTGCAAAAGCTCTCCGAGGAGGATCCCACTTTTAAGACCTACGTGGATCGCGAGACCGGCCAGACCATAATAGCCGGCATGGGCGAACTGCACCTTGAGATAATCGTGGACAGGATAATACGGGAGTTCAAGGTGGAATGCCGGGTGGGCAACCCGCAGGTAGCTTACCGGGAGGCCTTTACAAAGACCGTAAAGACCGAGGGCAGGTTCGTGCGCCAGACAGGTGGACACGGCCAGTACGGCCATTGCGTGGTGGAATTCAGCCCCGGCGAAACCGGGTCCGGCTTTGTGTTCGAGGACAAGACTGTGGGCGGCTGCATACCCAAGGAATTTATACCTGCAATACAGCAGGGCATAAAGGAAGCGGCGGGCAGCGGCGCGCTGGGCGGCTACGAACTGGTGGACTTCAAGGCAACGCTGCTGGACGGCTCCTATCACGAGGTGGATTCGTCAGAGATGGCGTACAAGATCGCGGGCAGCATGGCTCTCAAGGAGGCCATGGAAAAGGGCGGCTGCGTGCTGCTTGAGCCCGTAATGAACGTAGAGATAGTGACGCCCGATGAATACATGGGCGACGTACTGGGCAATATTACTTCCCGTAGGGGCAAGATCGTGGGTACAGAGAACCGCGGCGTAACTACGGTGATAGACTGTCAGTGCCCGCTGTCCGAGATGTTCGGCTACGCTACCCATCTGCGCTCTGCAACACAGGGCCGCGGTACCTTCACGATGCAGTTCGACCACTATGAGCAGGTCAGCGACGCCGTTGCGAAGAAGATACTGGGCAGGCTCTAAACAACTTGGATAATGCGCGTAAATCGCGCCTGAATACAAAAATAACTTACTGAATACGGAGGAAAAGATTCAAATGGCAAAGGCAAAATTTGAACGCACTAAGCCCCATGTCAACATCGGCACCATAGGTCACGTAGACCATGGCAAGACCACCCT
>SFEL01000002.1 GCA_004557245.1 Clostridiales bacterium
TGTTTTGAATTCTGCCGAGTATCTTTTGTATTTTTGTCCCTTTTTGCTCATTAAAAATATGCACCTCCGAAAGTGTCTAACTTTCGGGGTGCATATCAGGCACCGCTCTTTTATCATTCCTCTATTTCCCTCTTTTTCGCCGTTTCCTGTATAAACAGCTCGTCCCGTCCCTGCATCACGAGCGCCAGACCCAAAGAAAGCATCAGTCTCATCCGGTCCTCCTTGCCGTCTGTATCTATGGCAAAGTCCTCTCTTATGCGGCGTATCCTGTATAATACCGTATTTCGGTGGGTAAAGAGCTTTTCGCAGGTATCCTTAAGCGAGCGGCTGCACATAAGGTAAGTGTACAGCGTCAGGCAGTATTCGCTGTCATTCTGGAGATCGTATCTATACAGCCTGTCCACCTCGTCTGTCATGCAGTAGCCTTCGCCGGCAAGCGTTTTCAGCATCATGAGCGCCGAGTAGCGGCTCTCCTGCGCCGCGAATGCCTCGCCATCGTTCTTTTTGATAAGATAATCCAGCAGCCTGCGCACCCGTCCGTAGCCTCTGCCCAATGCGTACAGGCTTTGCAGTGGTTCGGATATTACGGCGTACAGGTTATATTCCTCCGCCGCCCTGCCCACCGCCTCCCGGCCGTGCTCCCCATGCAGGAACATTATCACGCAGTCCCTGTATGGAAAAGGATTGGAAGCGTGAAAGTCGTGACGCAGCCTGTCCCTGAGCATATCGATCCTAAGCCCGTCCAGCTGCTCCCTTGGTTTCATCAGTACGAACCTTTCCGGGCGAAAGTTGCCAAGGAATGTTGCATTTGCCTGCAGATCGAAGAAGGCCTCGCTCTGGAACCTGCCGTCTATGAGGCTGGATAGCACCTCTTCGGCCGTGGCGGTGATGCCGCCCCTGTGCCTCTCGTAATAGAGCTGCTTTGCAAGGAATGAGTTTATCAGCGCAAAGTCCTCGTCGCTTCCTGAGGGCAGCGCGTTTTCAGGCATTATACACAGCGTATAGCCCATGCGAAGCTCTCCGCAGTTGAGCTGGGATATCCTGTAATGGTACCCCGCAGGCGAATGCAGCAGCTCGCCCGACGCCGCCGAGGCGCTGATCAGGGCGCTCTCATCGTATGAAAGCTCGCCGTGGCGTATAACGCCGCCGTATGGGTCGTTTATGCTGTCAGCCCTAAAATACGCCGCCACATGGAAGCTGTCGTCAATTACCAACAAAGGGCAGCCGAGAGCCCTGCCCGCGGCATTTGTCAATTCTTTCAGGCTGTTCGCCTCAAGGAATGTCTTCAGTATCTCATTTGTCACAGAATGTCTCCTTTTGTTCTCTCAGCACAGTTTAATCTGATTGGATTATACCATTGGAACATTGTCCAAACAAGGCCCCGGAGTATAATAGAGTCATCAAAAGGAACGAAGCCAAAGGGGGCTGAAGCCCCCGGGGATTATGTTCCGGGAAAGAAAAATGCTCCGGGCTGTTCCCCTTCCGGTGAATCAAAACTCACCAAATCGGGAACAATTCCGGAAGACAATAAATTGAATTGGAGGTATTTATTATGTTTGAACTTAAACCTTACACTCGCAAGAACAATGGCGTATATTACAACCCCTTCCAGACCATGGACGAATTTGAAAGGAACTTCTTCAATCCTTCATTCTTTGATACCGCGCTTGACCAGTTCAAGACAGATATCAAGGATGAAGGGGACAGTTACACCCTTGAGGCGGATCTGCCCGGCTTTGAGAAGAAGGATATTCACCTCGACCTGAACAACGACATATTGACCATCAACGCCGAGCGCCATTCCGAGCACGAGGAGAAGGACAAGAAGGGCAAGTTCGTAAGGTGCGAGCGCTCCTACGGCACCTACAGCCGTCAGTTTGACGTATCCGGCATCAACACCGAGGGCATTAAGGCCAAGTACGAGAACGGCGTGCTGACCCTGAGCATGCCCAAGAAGAGCGCGCAGCTGCCCACCGCAAAGCGCCTGGAGATCGAATAAAGGGTGAATAAAAACTCGCCAAAGCGGCTGAACGCCGCTTTGGCGATATCATGAGTCCCGAAGCTTTTGCTTCGGGACTTTTTTATATTTGCTTATTTTATTTTGCAGTATTTCTTTCGGTCTGCTGCCCTCTGGCAAGCCTTGACCAACTCTACTACAGGTATCACCAGCACAGCCAGGCCGAGAGCTATGCCATACTCGCCCCAGCCCACGGGTGTGAAGTTGAACAGAGCCGCTATGGCAGGTACCTCAAGAACTACGGTGGTTATCACCAGCGCGCCTATCATGGCAGCCCACAGTACTTTATTGTGGCCTGGCAGCGTAAATACGCTCTGCCGCTGGGAACGCATATTGAAGCTGTGGAATATCTCACACATATTCATAGTCAAAAACGCCATGGTCATGCCATGAGGGGAGACGCCTACCGGCATCTCAAAGTGTCCCACCTCTATGCAGTGGCCGATTATGTAAGAGGCAAGCGTCAGCACTGTTACGAGCAGACCCTGATAGGCGATATCCACACCCAGACCCCCGGAGAATATGGTGTCGCGGCTGTCCCGCGGCGGACGCCGCATGGTGTCGGGTTCAGCAGGCTCAAGGCCTAAGGCCAGCGCCGGGAAGCAGTCGGTTATCAGATTGATAAAGAGCAGATGCACGGGGCTAAGCAGTGTGAAGCCAAGTATAGTGGCAAAAAACACGCCCAGAACCTCGCTCATGTTGCTGGCAAGGAGGAACTGTATTGTCTTGCGGATATTGTCGTATATCCTTCTGCCCTCGTCCACAGCTGAAACTATGGTGGCAAAGTTATCGTCGGAAAGCACCATATCCGCAACGTTCTTGGTAACGTCGGTACCGGTAATGCCCATGCCTACGCCTATGTCTGCGGACTTGATGCTGGGGGCATCGTTTACTCCGTCGCCGGTCATGGCGGTTATGGCGCCCTTACGCCTCCATGCGGAGACTATGCGCACCTTGTGCTCAGGCTGCACGCGGGCATACACTCCGCATTTGTCTATCAGCTCATCCAGCTCATCGTCGCTGAGCCTGTTCAGCTCCTTGCCCTCTATGGCTTGTGAAGCGTCGTCGATTATGCCCAGCTCTTTCGCTATCGCTACGGCGGTGTCCTTGTGGTCGCCGGTGATCATTACGGGACGTATGCCTGCGGCCTTGCACTCCTCCACTGCCGCCCTGACCTCCGGACGAACGGGGTCTATCATGCCTACGAGGCCTATGAAGCAGAGCTCCTGCTCGAGGTTTGAGGGATCGGTGTTGTCAGGCATCTCGGGCCACAGTCTCTCTGCGGCAGCCAATACGCGCAGAGCCTTCTCAGCCATGGCATGATTGCTCTGGAGTATCTCTGTGCGTTTGGCCTCCGTCATCGGCAGCTCCTTGCCGTCTTCTATATAATACGCGCAGCGGGCAAGCACCTCGTCCGGCGCGCCCTTGGTATACTGCACTATTTCTCCGTCCTTATTGTGCAGGGTAGACATCATCTTTCTGGAGGAATCGAAGGGGGCCTCGCCTATGCGGGGCTGTTTTTCCTCCAGCTCATATTTCTTTAAGCCGTTAGCCGCGCCAAAGTTCACCAGCGCAGCCTCTGTGGGCTCTCCCTGAGCGCCATCGTCAGCAAGATTCGCGTCGTTGCATAGAGTCATTGCCGCAGCAAGCAGTTCTGTGGGGCCGGTATGCTCCACTACCGTCATTTTATTCTGTGTGAGCGTGCCTGTCTTATCGGAGCATATGACCTGAGTGCAGCCCAGCGTCTCTACTGCAGTCAGCCGGCGTATGACGGCGTGGCGTTTGCTCATATTTGTAACGCCTATGGACAGCACAACGGTAACGACTGTGGCAAGGCCCTCCGGGATAGCTGCGACAGCAAGGGATACCGCCACCATGAAGTTGTCAAGTATGGACTGGGCAGTGAACTTTCCCGCCATTATGAGATCGAATACGAATATGAACAGGCATATGCCCAGCACCATCTTGGATAAGGAGTTGCTCAGCTGACCGAGCTTGCGCTGCAAGGGGGTCTCCTCCTGCTCGGTCTGGGCCAAAACGTCGGCTATCTTGCCCATCTCGGTATCCATGCCGGTAGAGGTGACTACGGCCCTGCCCCTGCCGTATACCACGGTAGAACCCATGTAGCACATGTTCTTCCTGTCGCCAAGAGGCACGTCGCCGCCGAATATAACCTCCACAGCTTTGTTTACAGGCACGCTTTCGCCGGTGAGAGCAGCCTCTTCGATTTTAAGGGACGCGCTTTCGAGAAGCCTGCCGTCTGCCGGCACGGCGTCTCCCGCTTCAAGTATAACTACATCGCCGGGTACCAGCTGGCTGCTCTCGATGACGATCTGCTTTCCGTCCCTCATCACCTTGCACTTTGCCGCGGTCATTGTCTGAAGCGCCTCTATTGCGGCCTCCGCCTTGCTCTCCTGTATTACGCCCAGAATAGCATTGAGCAGCACTACCACCAGTATTATGAATACCTCGGCAAAGCTCTCGCCGGATATGGCGTTTGTGACAGCGGATACGGCTGCCGCAGCCAAGAGGATCAGCAGCATGGGATCCTTTATTTGCTGTAGGAATCTTTGAAAAACCGTTATCTTGGGCGCTTCCTTAAGCTTGTTCTGGCCATACCTTGCAAGGCGCTCCGCCGCTTGCTTTCCCGAAAGGCCATGGACTGAAGTTCCAAGCTCCGCCAAAACCTCGTCAGTGGATCTTTGATACATTTCGCTCATGAAATCTTCTCCTTTAAATAAGTGTGCCTGTAAAATCAAAAACTCATGCGCTGGCAAACAGCCCACGCATGAGTCTCATTCTTTAAAAACAGCCCGGACGATCTCCTCGCCGTATTGACGGGCCTGCTTCGCAAAGCGCTTACTTCGCGGAATTACTCCCTCAGGCAATAATTGAAGAAGTTAAAATATTCAACTTCATCTAATTATGATACCCGGCATACTTACTTTTGTCAAGGAAGGGAGTTGCTAATTTGCGGAGATTATTTCAGCAGGTTCCCTATGGCTTCATGGCTTACGGTGAAGCTTTGGGCTCCCATGAATCCGGGGGCAACGTCGTACTCGTCAAAACAGATGACGAGCCGGCCTTCCGGATCAACGTAAAACGCTCCTTCGCGGGTGATGAGTTCATCATAATCTACAGAAAGTGCTTCGTCATCCTCCATCCAGTACGTCAGGTCGCTGTCCGCAGCCATCTTGGCCTTCATCTGGGCGAATATATCCTTCTTTATGGCGGCAACATAATCGCTGCCCTCCTTGAAAAGGTCCGCCAGCTTTACGTATTTGCCAGTGGTCTTATCTATATTATAGCAGCGGGAAAACTCATAGCCGCTGGCCATCACCTGGCAGCCGTTCACCCTCAGGGCAAACCAGCGGTCGTTGTCCGTCAGTACTTCATAGCTCACATCGAGGCCGTAATAACCTTCATCCATAGCGTTATCATTAAAACGCTGCACCAGCTCGTCGACATATGCCTTTACGTCTGCATTGAGCTGCTGTTCGCCCGCCGTAGCTTCCTGTATCTCGGGCTGCGCTGCGTTCAGATCGTTGTGTTCGTCGGAATGGGTATAATTTCTTACGGTAATTACCCTTACCACGCTGCCTATGATCGGCAGCTTCTCCATTGCGTATGCGATAGATGGACTTACATTGGGCAGCAGCACAAACAGCATGGCGGCAGCAGCCACTGCGGTAAGTATCCTACGGCCTGCCATGCGGCCTGAGGCCCCATCCTTCCTTGCTTCCTTTTCGGGCAGCTTATTCAACGTATCCTTCAACATAATATCAAAATCCTCCGGTATGTTTGTTTTTTCCTTACGGGCAGCTTCCCGGATCAGCTTTTCAAATTGGAATTCGTTCATAGTGTTTCCTCCTTTTCCGACATCGCGATCCTGAGTTTTGCCCGCGCCCGGCTCAGTCTGGCCTTTACCGTGTCTTCTGTTATCCCAAGGGCGCGACTTATATCCTTGATGGGCATATCGTCGTAGTAAAACAGCACTGTTACGGTCCTCAGGCTTTCGCCCAATCCCCTCACGGCCTGCCACAGGGCCATGCTTTCTTCCCTGTCCTCCTCCTGAGGGGCGGGCAGCTCCTCCGCCAAGCTGTCTATGTCCGTGTTTGGCTTGCTGCGCCGTATCATGCTGTAGGCTGTGTTGGCGAGTATCCGCATTATCCATGGCTTAAAGCTATGCTCGTCCCGCAGTGTATCCAGCTTTTCGTATGCCGTAAGCACAGAGTCCTGCACCGCGTCCTTTACGTCTTCGTCGTTGTGCAGTATGCTCTTGGCCAGCCAGTACAACCCCTTGCTGTTTTCGTTTACCCTTTCGCAGAACCACGCGCGCTGGTCATCAAAACGGTTCACTTTTTTCTTTCCTTTCATTAACCCGGTCACTAAGTAAGATGCTTTATATAGTCAAAAGGTTACGCCGCAATAATTATTTTTTTATAATTATATACCCCACTGCCGATTGATGATATACTCAGATTGATGAATTTTACAGGAGTAAACACCATAATAGATTCAGAAAGGATACACAGACATGGCAAAGACCAAAATAGTAGTTCTTGACGGTTACACCGAAAACCCCGGCGACCTAAGCTGGGACGGCCTCCGCGCCCTTGGCGACGTCACCGTTTACGACCGCACCTCCTACTCCGAGGCGCCCATTATCGCCGAGCGCATAGGCGATGCGGAAATAGTGGTTATGAACAAGACCCCCATTTCCAAGGCCACAATAGATAAATGCCCCAACATCAGGCTGATCGCGGTGCTGGCCACCGGCTACAACTGCATCGACTACAGCTACGCGAAGGAAAAAGGAATCCCTGTAGTAAACGTGCCCACTTACGGAACCGCCTCAGTAAGCCAGTATTCCATAGCTCTGCTCCTGGAGATATGCCACCACATAGGCCACCACGACGCCACTGTACACGAGGGCAGGTGGGCAAACAATGCGGACTGGTGCTACTGGGATTACCCCCTAATAGAGCTTGAGCACAAGACCATGGGCATAATAGGCTTCGGACGTATCGGCCAGGCCGAGGGCAGGGTAGCCAGGGCGCTGGGCATGAGAGTTCTCGCATACGACCTTTACCCCAACGACTCCGGTCGAGCCATAGCCGAATATGTGGATCTGGATACCCTTTACAAAGAGGCGGATGTGATAACCCTCCACTGCAACCTCACCCCGGAAAACACCGGCATGATAAACAGCGAGAGCATCGCCAGGATGAAGGACGGCGTGATACTCATAAACAACGCCCGCGGCCAGCTCATAGTTGAACAGGACGTTGCGGACGCGCTGAACTCCGGCAAGATCGCCGGCGCAGGTCTGGACGTTGTCTATACCGAGCCCATCAGGGCCGACAATCCGCTGCTCAAGGCCAGGAACTGCATTATCACTCCCCATATAAGCTGGGCGCCCATTGAGAGCCGCCAGCGAATAATGGACGCTACTGTAGCCAATGTAAAGGCGTTCCTGGACGGCGCGCCCATAAACGTGGTGAATAAATAATAAGTATGCATTGCATGTGAACGGACGGTTTTCCGTCCATTCTTTGTTTATAACTTAACTATTGCCATATCATAGAAAACCCCGCTCATATATGTTAGAATAGCTTGAAAGGCATCTTTCAAAGACAAATTCAGTGTCAAAGGACATCAGTATGAAAGTCGTATTAAAGGATCTCACCAAAAAATTCCCCGGTCAGGGCAAGAACGCCCCGGACGTAATAGCCGTGAACAACTTTAATGTGGAAATACCCGACGGCAAACTCATCGGCCTCTTAGGCCCCTCGGGCTGCGGCAAGAGCACCGCGTTAAACCTCATCTCCGGCCTGCTCTCCCCTACGGCGGGACGCATATTCTTTGGCGAGGACGACGTTACGGACCTGCCGCCTGAAAACCGCGGCGTAGGGCTGGTATTTCAGAATTACGCCCTTTATCCTCACCTTACAGTAAAGCAAAACATACTTTTCCCTCTGCAAAACCTAAAGGGCGAAGACAAGCTTTCCAAAGAAGAAATGCTCGCTCGCGCCTACGACGCGGCTAAGCTTGTTCAGATCGAGGGCCTCATGGACCGCAAGCCAAAGGCGCTCTCAGGCGGACAGCAGCAGCGCGTTGCCATTGCCCGGGCCCTTGTGAAGATGCCGCGGGTGCTGCTCCTCGACGAGCCTCTTTCCAATCTTGACGCCAGACTCCGCCTCCAGACCCGGGAGGAGCTCAAGCGCATACAGCAGAAAACTAAAATCACCACCATATTCGTCACCCATGACCAGGAAGAGGCCATGAGCATTTCGGATATGATAATAGTCATGGAATCCGGCGTGATACAGCAGATAGGCCAGCCTCAGGAGGTTTACGACCAGCCCGTAAATATGTTCGTGGCGAAGTTCCTCGGCACTCCGCCCATAAACATGTTTACCGGCAAAGCTCAGGGCGGAAGGCTTTTCATAGGCGAAGACGATGTCCTGCCGGCTCCCGGCACGCCTGACGGCGGGTATAATATAGGAATCCGCCCGGAAGGCTTCATGCCGGCGGAAAACGGCCCCCTTTGCTGCGCCTTCCGGCGCATAGAGGTGATGGGGAGGGACACCAGCGTCATATTCTCCCACCCCGCGGCAGAAGCCGACGCCGTACGGGCCATAATAAGCTCTGCAAATAAGCCCGATGGGGCCTCGGGTAAAATACGTTTCGCCCTGCGGCCTGACAAGGTATTCCTTTTCGATAAGACTGACGGAAAGCGCATAGCCTTCCGGGCGGAGTGATATATGGAAAAGAACAATGCAAAGGGCTGGCTGTATCTGCTGCCCGCCATACTGTTTTTAGGGGTATTCATGATATACCCTCTGATAGACGTATTCGTGTATTCCTTTGAGGAGGGCTATAATTCCGCCTCCCAGACTTTTTTCGGCGTAGGGCTTTACAACTACTCCTACGTGCTCCACGACCCTTACTTTTTGCAGGCACTGAAAAACACCTTCTTATTGGTGATAATTACCGTTCCCCTCTCTACCGGCCTTGCCCTGCTCATATCCACAGGGCTAAGCTCAATCAAAAAGCTTCGCAATCTTTTCCAGACCGTATATTTTCTGCCCTACGTCACGAATACCCTGGCGGTGGGATTGGTATTCATGATACTCTTCAAAAAGACTGCATATACGGACGGCCTTGTTAACCTGATGATAAACTGGTTCGGCGGAAAGTCCGTGGATTTCATAGACGGTCCCTACTGGGCCAAGATGTTCGTGCTCTGCTTCTATACCATATGGATAGTAATGCCCTTCAAGGTGCTCATACTCACAAGCGCGCTGGCCTCCGTCGACCAGAACTACTACAACGCCGCCCGCATAGACGGCACCTCCAAATTCCGCATATTTACCCGCATAACGCTGCCGCTCATCTCCCCGATGATATTCTATCTGGTAATAACCGGCTTTATAGGCGCCTTCAAGGCGTACAGCGACGCTGTGGCCCTCTTCGGCACAGATCTTAACGCAGCGGAGATGAACACCATAGTAGGCTATATTTACGATATGCTCTACGGCAACAGCGGCGGCTACCCCTCATTCGCATCGGCTGCGGCCATAATACTGTTCGCTATAGTGCTCACCATAACCTGCATAAATCTTATTATCAGCAAAAAGCACGTTCATTACTGATGGAGCGACCTATGGAAAAACATACCGATTACGCCAAAATAGAAAAGCAGGCAAGAATTCGCAGCCGGGTACGCAGTACGGTAGTGCATATACTGCTGTCTCTCTGGGCCGTCATAGTGCTGTTTCCTTTTTACTGGATGGTGCTGACCTCCGTAAAGAGCTACAGCGCGTATAATTCAGAATACATACCAAAGTTCTTTACCCTCTCCCCCACTCTGCAAAACTACGTCGACGCCTTTACGGCGGTGCCCCTCGGGCGTTATTTCACCAATACGCTGGTATTCACTTTGATCACCACGCTGCTGATGCTGGCGATCATAACCCTCGCTGCCTTCGCCTTTGCCCGGCTTGAATTCAAGGGCAAGCGGCTTGCCTTCACCCTGCTGCTGTCGCTCATGATGATACCCAACGAGCTGGTGATAATTACCAACTTCGTGACAATTACCGACCTTGGCCTTCGCAACACCTTCACCGGCCTTATATTGCCCTCGGTAACGTCGGTATTCTATATTTACTTGCTGAAAGAGAATTTCGCACAGATACCAGACGAACTGTATTACGCCGCAAAGGTGGACGGCACCTCGGACTTCAAGTATCTCACCAAGGTAATGATACCCATTTGCAGCCCAACTATGATAACCATAGTAATACTGAAGGTCATAGAGTGCTGGAACTCCTACGTCTGGCCACGGCTCATCACCGACGACGAGAATTACTTTCTCGTCTCCAACGGCATACAGGCCATACGCGAAAGCGGCTTTGGCCGGGAAAACATACCCGCCATGATGGCGGCGGTAGTGGTAATATCAGTGCCGCTCATAGCGCTGTTTCTGGTATTCCGCAATAAGATAATGGACGGCGTATCCAGAGGAGGTACAAAGGGTTAGTATGAATAAAAAGCTTATCTGCCTCATACTGTCGCTGTGTATGCTGCTTCCTCTCCTTGCCGGCTGCCACGGCTCTCGGGGGCTCAGGGAATTCGCGGTGCCTGAGGAATTCGACACAAACAGGGATTATGAGATAACCTTCTGGGCAAAGAACGACACCAACAAGACCCAGACCCATATATACCAAAAGGCCATAGCAGAATTTCAGGCGCTGTACCCGAATATCCGCGTGAACCTTCGGCTCTATACCGACTATGGCAAGATATATAACGACGTCATCACCAATATTTCCACCAACACCACCCCAAACGTCTGCATAACCTACCCCGACCACATAGCGACGTACCTAACCGGGACAAACGTGGTAGCGCCCCTCGATGAGCTGCTTGACCACCCCAGGTACGGGCTTGGCGGCAGTGACGTAAGATTCACCTCTCCCAGGAGCGGCGAGATAATACCCAGTTTCCTAAACGAATGCAGCTTCGCAGGTCACTGCTATGCCCTGCCCTTCATGCGCTCCACAGAGGCCTGCTACATAAACAAGACCTACGTGGAGGCCATGGGCTATACCCTGCCGGATACTCTGACATGGGACTTCGTATGGGAAGTGGCCGACGCCGCCACAAAGAAAAACGCCGACGGCACATTCGCCGTAAACGGCCAGAAGGTGATGATACCCTTCATATACAAGTCCACCGACAATATGATGATACAGCTGCTGCGCCAGTCCGGCGGCGGGTATTCCAACGATCAGGGCGAAGTGCTGCTTTTCAACGATACCACAAAGGAGCTGCTGTACACCATAGCAAAACACGTGAAGAAGGGCTCCTTCTCCACCTTCAAGATATCCAGCTATCCGGCAAATTTTCTGAATGCAGGCCAGTGCATATTCGCCATAGACTCTACGGCGGGCGCCACATGGATGGGCACCCACGCCCCCCTTTCCGACATAAGCGCGGACAAACTGGTAGAATTTGAGACGTCGGTAATGCCCATACCCCAGTTTGATCCGGATCACCCCCAAATGATATCCCAGGGTCCTTCAGTATGCGTATTCAACAAGGGCGATCCTCAGGAGGTACTGGCCTCCTGGCTGTTCACGCAGTACCTGCTGACCAACGACGTGCAGATAGCATACTCCGAAACAGAAGGCTACGTTCCCGTCACCTCCATGGCGCAGGATTCCGACGAATATATTGATTATCTTTCCAGGGAAGGGCAGGACGTCGCCCACTACGATGTAAAGATAAAGGCGGTGAAGATGCTGCTGGCCAACTCCGACAATACCTTCGTCACCCCAGTATATAACGGCTCCGCGTCTTTGCGCGACGCTGCGGGACAGCTCATAGAAAACGTCACAAAATCCGTCCGCCGCAAGGAGACCGTAGATGACGCATATATGGACAAGCTGTTTGCAGATGTTACTTCCCTTTACCGTCTGGACGGAGCCGGAAGGGAGAGCATATCCGCAGAAGGTGCAGAAGATCTTGGTCCCCTCCCCGGCCCTTCAAAGGCGCTGCTTTTGTCACTTTGCGCGGCATGGGCGCTTATAGGGGCGTATACCCTCCGTGACGCCGCAAAAAAGCGTAATAAACGGGTTTGATATCCTGCAATGTATATTGTATAATCATTAAGGCATAAAAACCGTCCCTGAAAGGGGCGGCAATTATAAAGGAGAAAAACAATGAAAAAATTCTTGGCAATGCTCTTGACCCTCTGCATGGTCCTCGCTTTCGCAGGCTGTGCCCAGAAGGCTCCCGAGGCAACCGAAGCCCCCGCCCAGGAGGCTACCACTGAGACTCCCGCTGAGGAAACCCCCGCTGCTACTGAGGAAGACGTCAAATCCGAGGGCGTTATGACCTACGCCGAATATGTGGCAGCCGAGCTGGAGAGCCAGGTTACAGTAGAGACCTACGTACAGGCCAAGCAATCCTGGTGGGAAGACAAGGCTACCGTTTATTCCCAGGATAAGGACGGCGCTTACTTCCTCTACAACATGGCATGCTCTCAGGAAGACTATGACAAACTGGTACCTGGCACCAAGATCAAAGTCACCGGCTACAAATCCGAGTGGTCAGGCGAAATTGAGATAATCGACGCTACCTTCGAAATAGAAGGGGGCAGCTTCATCGCCGTTCCCTTTGACGCCACCGAGCTTCTGGGAAAGGACGAGCTTATCGACCACCAGAACCAGCTTGTTTCCTTCAAGGGGCTGACCGTCGAGAAGGTCGCTTACAAGAACGACCAGCCCGGCGATGACATCTATGTCACCTTCGGCTACAACGGCGCTTCCTATGACTTCTGCGTAGAGTCCTACCTTACCGGCCCCGACACCGAGGTTTACTCCACCGTTGGCGCTCTCGAGGAAGGCGACGTAGTTGACGTTGAGGGCTTCCTCTATTGGTATGAGGGTGTAAATACCCACATAACCGCCGTTACCGTCGCTCAGTAATAACTGCAAGTACACGGCTCCGCAGGTTCTTCCCTGCGGGGCCTTATTTATTTGATGAACTAATTGTTAAGCTTTGCCGCAGTTTATTGACCTCCATGTCAATTTAGATTATATTTATAATCATAAGCTTGATATTAAAAGCATAGGAGGTAATGCCTGTGAAGGATACCCTAAACCCCAACGAATGGATAGTTATGGAGGCGCTTTGGGGAAAATCCCCCGCCACGCTGGGCGAGACCATAGACCGCATAGGCAGCCGCGCCAGCTGGAACTACAAGACATACCAATCCTACATGAACGTCCTAGAAAAGAAAGGCTACATCTCATCAGAAAAGCGCGGCCGGGACAAGTTCTACTCCCCCGCCATATCCCGTGAGGAATGCATAGCCCGCGAGAGCCGCGCCGTGCTAAGCAAGATGCAGTCGGATTCTGTAGGGCTGATGATAACCAGCATGGTACGGGAGGGCGACCTTTCACGCAGCGACAGGCTGGAGCTCATGAATATGCTGGAAAAGATGCTGAAGGAGGAAGCCGAAAATGAAAGCGACCGTTGATGCCCTCGTTCAGGTGGCTCTCTACTCCGCCGCCATAACGGCAGGCATACTCCTGTTTCGTTTTATATTCAAAAATTGCATATCCTCTAAGCTTCAATACCTCATGTGGTGGCTGCTTATACTGCGGCTGCTCATGCCTGTAACACCTGATATCGGCCTCCACTTTAACTTGCAGGACATGCTGCTCAAGCAAGCCCATCAAGCCGAGCTGCCCACTCCTGCTCCGGTTCTGGACGTGGCCCCGGCGTCTGTACCCAACACGCAGTCCTCTTACGAAAGCGTCGCCCCGGCGGTACAGCCGGATACAGATGTAGCCCCATCACAGCACGTAAATCCCGCAAAAAGCACCGACTGGTATTCCATCGTATTCATAGCATGGCTGCTCGGCGCGATAGGCTTCCTCGGCTGGCTGATATTCGTAAAGCTGCGCTATTACGAATCCCTTCAGCACCTCATGGCGGGTGGACCCAGGGAGGTCTACGAGCTTTACGACAAGTGCTGCAAGGAGCTCGGTGTAAAGCCGCTTCCCCTTTGGATAGTGAATAAGTCCATGTCCCCCGGCATAGCCTTCTTCGGTGAGCCTGTGCTGCTGGTGCCCATATCGCTCTGCAACGACGAAAGCAGGCTGCGCTTTGCCCTGCTGCATGAGCTTACGCACAAAAAGCGCGGCGACCATTACATGACGCTGCTTTTGAATATCCTTCGCGCCGTGTACTGGTTTGACCCGGTTGTACACTTCGCATTTTCAGAATTGCGATCCGATATGGAATCAGCCTGCGACTCGGACGTACTGGCCTATATAAGCCACGAGCAGAAGCGGGGCTACCTCACCGTGATACTCGACATGTTCTCATATGACACCGAACCCATACTGGGCATGAGCCAGATACGCTCAAGGCGAATGGCAAAACGCCGCATGAAAGGAGCCTTCATGAAGAATCGTACCTCTCCCGCCTTCAGGGCGATAACGCTGTGCATCGCGCTGGCGATGTCCCTATGCTGCTTCACCACCGCCTGCCAAAGTGCGCCGGAAAAGGTTCCTCCCGATATGGCGGCAGAGCAAACGGCAGACCCGTCCCCCGAGCCCACACTTATCCCGGATCCCTCCGCGCAGGAGCCCGAAGCGATCGCATATACTCCGGATGCCTTTGACCGCACCGACCCGGAGCAGGCGATAGCCGAATTTCTCGCCCGCTACTTCGATGACATGGCCAAGGGCAACGACGACTTCGGCTTCAGCAGCTCCACCGGCACCATGTACGACGGCCTACTGCAATTGCAGAGCAGCGATGAATCCTACAAAAACCTCGCTCTGCTCAGGCAATGGATAAACTACACCAAGGTTCTCAGGGAAACCTCCGGCGGAGCGATGGACAGGGGTAAGTTCCAAAGCCTTGAGGTTACGGAATTTGGCATAGCAGACCAGCTTTCGGGCGGCATAATGTACGAATACCGTTTAAAGGGCTATTTCAAGACCACCGTAATGGGTACCATAGTCGAAGCAGGGCTCATAAAAAACGGCGATGAATACGTAATAACCTACGTGGATTTCTCGGACAGCAAGGAATACCGGAACTTCTGCGCCGACTTCATAGATTACGCCGAGAGGAACGATATAAAGGACTACAACAAGAACGCATACATCGAGTACATACGCAAGCAGAAGCAGCAGGCTGCGGAAAGGTATCCGATAGCGGCTCCCGAATCGGATCCTTCCAGCGGCTTGACCTCCTCAGCCGTAGCTGACATACAGTCCGCCCTGAAGGCGCTCGGCTACCTCGAAAATCCCAGCGGCGCCTACGACTCTGCCACAAGGACTGCAATCGAGATGTTTCAGGAGGATAACGCGCTGCCCTCCGATGGCATTGCGGGAGATGAAACCCTTGCCCTGCTGCTGAGCGACAGCGCAAAAAATTGGACGCTTGCGGACGGAATATACACAGGCGATAAGCGTATATGGCGTGAGCCGCCAAAGGACGGCGTTGACGGCTGGAGCAGTATTGCGGCGGACAAAATATCAGCCTATTCCGGCAGCTCCGTTACCTCCACAGGTGCAGAGTGCAAGCTGGGCACCGCCTCAGTAAATCCCAACGCTATACCCATAGGCACGGAGCTTTATATACCCGGCTACGGTTACGCAATAGCCGCCGACGTCAACGCCTACAAAAACAAGGTCAACCATTTAACCAAGGAGCCGCTGAACATGATAGACCTGTGGTTTGCCAGCAAGGAGGATGCAAGGAAATGGGAAAACAAGCATAACTTCACTATATTGTACCGCAGCGCAGACGCCCGGCCCGCAAGGGAGGCGCCGACGGCAGACGCCATCGCCGCCACCGCGAAGAATCAGGTTGGCAAAGAGTATGTTTTAAATGCCTCCGGGCCGGATGAGTTCGATTGCTCGGGACTTGTGTATTATGTGCTTAACGAATGCGGCATAACTGTCGATCGCAAGGACTGCGCCGGATATGCGCAAAATGAGGATTGGAGCAAAATCGAAAGCCTGGGCGACGTCAAAGCGGGCGATATACTGTTCTTTTGCGGCGAGGACGGAAAAATACGGCACGCGGGTATAGCCGTTTCCTCAAAAAACATGATTGACGCCTCATCGTCACACAGAAAGGTAGTAAAGCGCAGCTGCAATACGGGTTACTGGAACCGGCACTTTGCTTTCGCAAGGCGGGTGCTATCGAAATAAAGCGCACGCAAAAAGGCGGCCTCGTGCCGCCTTTTTTGTTACTCCTTATACAGCCCGTTGTAAAGCTGCTTTTTGTTCGTCTCAAAGTCCTCTATTGTGAACTGCCCGTTTTCGTCCAGCTTCCAGCTATCGTCGGCAGGGATCCATATGTTCCGATACTCCATCTCTTCGGCCTTCAATATCTCGTAGCCTATATCGTGTAGGGCGGAAAAATCGAGGTTAGTCTTTATACTTCCCGCAACGAGGCTGAGCAATGGCAGCATTGCCTCCTTTGTGGCAGTCCTGCGCATATTCTTCACCGCAGATTCTACAAGCTCCAGGCGGCGCTTCAGGCCGCCCATCTGCTCCTCGCCGCTTATGTCGTCCATGGCGTATATCATGCTCTGGCTGCCGTTGAGCTTTTCCCGGCCCGCCTTTACGCTCTTTTCGCCAAGGGCCTTGTTTATATAGTCCGCCTCGCTGAAATCCACCTTTACGGTTATGCCGCCAAGGAGGTCTATCATGGCTCCCAGCGACGCCGTATCTGTGCAGGCGTAGTACTCGATATCCAGCCCGAACCCGTCGTTTACGGCGTTCACCAGGCCGCCGGGGCCGCTGTTCGCATAAATATTACTGAGCGCCGCGCCATTTATCTCCATCTGGCTGTACAGCGCAGCCATGGTCAGCCGCTGGCGGAAGGAATCAAAGGACGCTATGAACACCATATCCGCTCCTGCTTTATCGCTGGAAAGGGGCTGGTTCTGCACGATTATGAGGACGCTGGTGATGAACTTGTCTATCTGTTCCTTGGTATATATCTCGTCCTCCTGCTTTTCAGTCCTGCCCCAACCGTTGGTGCTGCCTATGCTATTCAAAAGCACCGCTCCCGACACAACAGAAAGTATAAGCACCGCGGAAAGGCAGCATATGGCCTTTTTCAGCCTTTTTCTTATTTCACTGTCCTTCAATTGCCCGCTTCCTCCGTAGTTGCTGTGGGTACAGGTGAAGGCGTCACGCCATGCAGCTGACCTCCGTCAAGGTATTCGCCTATAACTATCATGTCGAGCAGCTTGCGAGCGTCGCCGTTGCCCGATGGCCGGTTGATTATCTTTCCGTCGAACACCATTATGGCGCTGCCGCCGCCGTCCAGATTATACGCCTCCCTCATGCCCATGCGAGTGCAGAGCTCCTTCATCTCGTCAAAATTCATACCTATGGAGTAGCCCTTCTGCCGCCCGTCTATAATTATCAGGCAATAATGCCCGGGCTGATAGTAGCCGAGTATGCATCTGGGACTTCTGCCCTGCTTCTTTACGTCCTTCTGGGGTTTGGAATCCCGCACCAGCGTGGGGCCAAACTGCCAGCCCTGCCACGCGCCTTTTTTCATCGCTTTTTTAGTGCTGAAATCCTCGAATTCGGTCGTTGCCAAGGTCCCGTCGAGGTACAGCACACAGGTGGAGCGCTCCGGCCTTGCCGCTTCGTCAGTGGACAGCGCAGGCGTCACCGTGCCGTACATTCCATAGCTGTTATAACCCGGCGCAGACGCCGCATCGGGGTCCGGCGTGGGCGTAGCTCTTACCTCCGCCTGGCGGAAAAGCTCCCCGTTGCGTATCACGAGGCCGCTCAAAAAGTCTCCGTTGACCGCCAGTATCGCGTTGTTGTCCTTGGCGATCTTTTCCGCAGATTCCCGCTTCCCCCGGTACTTGCCGCTGGAAAAGGCGGTGCGGAAGCAGTTAACATTTCGCATCCATATATCTGCAACGTAATATGTTACGCCGTCGTCCTCTACCTTTTTTACAGCTATCTTGAGCTCGTCGCTCTGATAGCTGTAATCGGACGCGGCTCCTGTATCATAGTCCGGGAAGCTCACATTTTCTATGTCGCCGAGCTTTGGTACTCTGGTGGGTACCGGCGTAGGTATCGGCGACGGGGTGGCACTTATCACAGGCACCGGCGTAGCCTCCGCCGAAAGCTGTATGTGCTTCCGCTGCTGGCTGTACAACCTTACCAGCACGCAGTCTACATATATGGCAGCGCAGCAAAGCAGGGCCAAAACTGCCGTTATGGTCCAAAGCCATCCTGTTTTAAGGCCCTTGTCCTTCTCGCGCCTGTCTTCCATCTGATGATTCTAACCTTTCAAATATACAGCGCGAAGCATAGCATTCCCGCTAATCATATATTATACCAGAATGACGGCGTATTCATTTGTTAATTTTTTCTGAAATCGCCGTTGTATGTGTCGGTGCGCATGTGGCAGGCTATGATGAATCCCTTGACCGCCGCCTCAGCCTTTGCGGATACACTGTCGTACTTTAGCGCTGCCATTTCGGATAAGCTTAAATCAAAACTCTATGCTTCCAGAAAATCCCTGACAGCAGCGTTGAATGCGTTGCTGTTATTTCTGGCGATAAAGTGGTCGCCGGGCAGAATGACCAGCTTTGCGCCCGGTATGCTTGCCGCGATCAGCTCGGTGTGCTCCTGCCTTATCATATCGTCCGTGCCCGCCATTACCAGCACGGGCATATTCAGCTTTTTAAGCTCCTCCGGGGCTATATTCGGCTGGTTCACCATAAGGCTGAGCATCTCCGCCTTTGCCTTTGCATTGCTGCTGAACGCCGCAAAAAGTTTCACCGCATAGTAGCCCAGCTCTATTGGCCTCTGTATTCTGCGCTTTACTCCGGCAGGATACAGGTTTGCACCGTCTACTATCAGCTTTTCTATCATTTTGGGGTGCTTGAGCGCAAATGTAATCGCGATATTGCCGCCATCCGAAAAGCCCAGTATGTGCGCCTTTTCTATTCCATGCTCAGTCATGAAGCCGTACAGGTCGTCGGCAAAGCGCTTTATGGAGAATTCCCCCTCCCCCCGGGGAGATCTGCCATGCCCTCTGGTGTCTATAGCTATTACGCGGTAATTCTCTGCAAAGCAGTCTGTCTGATGTTCAAAATAGCCGTGCTCTTCACCGTTGCCGTGGAGCATTATAAGCGGGAATCCGCTGCCTTTTTCCTCATAGTAAAGTGAAATGTCCATCTATTAACTCTTCCCACTGTGCCAAGGATTGATGATGCCGTAATAAAGCACATCGTGATACTTGCCGTCTTTATATACCTGCTCCTTCTCACGCCTATTTGCCAGCCCTTTGCCGCATATAGTCGCATATTTTCTCCGCCGCGCCTTCCATGCGCAGCCGCTCTATGGCCTGTGCCATAGCGTCCAGCTTCCGCCTATCTTCGAGGAGGTTTACGCACAGCCTGCCAAGTTCTTCTGTCTTTGCAGTCACCGCCGCACCATGCTCCACGAAGAACTCGAGATTACGGCTCTCGCAGCCGCCTACAGCGTCCGCCAGCACCAGCGGCACGCCCTTTATAGCGGCCTCGGTGGTGCTTATGCCGCCAGCCTTAGTGAGATACAGATCTGCGCTGTCCAGCATTAGGGACATATCCTTCACATAGCCCCGTATATGTACGCGGGGATTTTCTCCGTGGCGGCGGCGCAGCTTCTCCGCCGTCTGCCTATTTGTACCGCAAATCACGGTAAGCTCTATATTTTCCGGCATACCCTCCGCTATCTCCGCCAGCACGTCCTCCATGGGCCCGCAGCCCATGCTGCCGCCCATTATGACCATATGCAGCCTCACAGGATCTAGGCCTGCCTTTCTCTTTGCCTCCGCCTTATCAGTTTTTTCCGTAAACATGCTTCTAACCGGTATGCCGTAGGCCAGTATATTTTCAGCAGGTATGCCCACGGCCTGGAATTCTTCTGTAAGGTCCGGATGGGGCGTTATTGTTGGCAGTCCCACCTTTTCGCAGCCCGGGCTTGCGGTATAGTCAGTAGCTACAAAGCAGGCGGGTATCGTCACATTGCCTTTTTTCACCAGCCCCGTCACCAGCATTGCCGGGAACAGGTGGGTGCATATCACGCCGTCGTAGCCTCCGGCCTTTATGGCCTTACGCAGCCGTCTCGCGCCCCGCCGTATCATCCTGTATGCGGCGGTATGTTTTTTTATATTCATCGGGTGCTTTTCCGCATATTCATACCCTTTGCCATAAAGCCGCGGGAAATACCTGTACAGCCTCGTGTGCCAGCCAGATACGAATTTTGACGTGCCCGTTGATAAAAACGCCAGCCCGTCCGCAATATAGCCCCAATCTCCCTTGCGTTCCAGCTCCTCTGATATAGCCCTGGCGCAGGAATTGTGGCCCTCGCCGGTATTGCAGCTAAGTATAAGTATGTTCACTCTATTTCACCATACTCCTTTTCTTTTCGTATATCCGGACCAGCCGGGGCCTGTTGTAGCGCTGTATAAGTATAAATGGCAGATTGCCAAGGAGAAAATAAGCCGCGTAAAAAAGCACTCCCCAAACGCCCGGCATTATATAAATTCCAAAAAGGCCACAGATGCTCAGGAGTACATGTATAAGCTCCGCGATACAGGTTTCACGTACCATAAGAAGCAGCGTGTCCGGATCGGTCGCCACCATACGCTTCTGCGGCATAAGCTTTGGAAATATCCGGCTCATATCGGGCACCTTTGACTGCCATTTGCTTATCGCTATTTTTTCGTAAATTTTTCCGCCTTCCTCACAATCAAACGCTTTATACGGAAATGCGTTATAATCGAACCATTTTTTCGGCAATATCCGTCCAATTATAAAAAACAGCAGACCTATGGAGGCATAGTAGCCGAAGCATATCCAAAACCGCATATATTGCTCCTTATACTTAATGATTCATTATAACATACATTTCTTCTCACCGTATATTTAAAATAAAACGATATTCCATGGTACCCAATATGAAGCTGAAAGGCAGGACAATAGAAATTTTGTATCACGACTTATCAAGAATATCTTGAGGTTTTCGACAGATTGTGCTATACTGTATAATATTATTTTAGACGCTGCAAGGGGGTATTCCTTTGACATACAGTTATAACCGCCTGTGGAAACTGCTGATAGACCGGGGATTGACAAAAACCGAACTGAAAAGCATTGCAGGCGTGAGTACAAACATTATTGCTAAAATGGGTAAGAATGAACCAATTTCAATGGAAAGTCTTGCAAAAATCGCAACCGCCTTGAATTGTGGGCTTGACGATATTGTAGAAATAGAGAAAGGCGGCGAATGATATGGCAGGAAACAGCAATCTAAACGATTCCGCAAGAAATAAGCAGGATGAATTTTATACACAGCTTTCGCTTGTAGAAAGTGAATTGAAGCATTACAGACCCCATTTCAAGGGTAAGACAGTTCTTTGCAACTGTGATGACCCCTATGAAAGCAATTTTTTCAAATATTTCGCAATGAACTTCAATGCGTTAGGCTTGAAAAAATTGATAACAACGTGTTTTGCAACATCACCCGTAACAGGCAAGGAATTTCAATATTTTGTTGATAACGGTGGGCAGCTTTCTTTTATTTCATCCGAAAACAATGCCCCGGTACAAGATGAAAACGGGCGCAAACCTTACAAGGTGGAAATCACCGAAGTTACAGACGAAAACGGAGACGGGCGCATCGACCTTGCAGACGTTGAATTTCTTATGCGAAATAAGAAAAACACAATGGCCCTACTTGATGGGGACGGTGATTTTCGCAGTCCTGAATGTGTAGAACTGTTGAAAGAAGCTGACATTGTAGTAACGAATCCGCCTTTTTCCTTATTTCGTGATTATGTAGCTTTGCTTATGAAATACAATAAGCAGTTTCTAATTATAGGAAACCTAAATGCCGTAAAATACAAGGAAATACTCCCACTTTTTATGACAGACAAAATTTGGCTCGGTTGTAATAGTGGGCATTACTGGTTTAAAGTTCCAGATAGTTACGAAGAAAAGAAAACGGATTTTAAGATTGACGAGAACGGGCAAAAATGGCGCAGAATGGGAAATATTTGTTGGTATACAAACCTTGATACAGAACGCCGTCATGAAGATATGACATTGTTTAGACAATATGACCCGTTGAAATATCCAAAATATGATAATTATGATGCAATAGAGGTTAGCAAAACAGCAGATATTCCATGTGACTACTATGGGGTTATTGGTGTTCCCATTACATTTATGACAAAGCATAACCCAGAACAATTCTCTATCGTAGGGGTGCTGAACAGTGGCAGTGCAAACAAATACGATTTTACAAAAGCTGTACTAAACGGCAAGCAACTTTATGCTCGCATCTTAATACAAAGAAAGCAGGTGAATACAAATGAAAATTGAATTGCATGAAATCCCTGTTCGAGACGTTGTTGCCGGATATGTGGACAGCGCAGAGAACGGTATTGTGGGTTATGGAGGCAAGCTGAACATTCGACCTGCCTTTCAGCGTGAATTTATTTACAAGGACAAGCAGCGTGATGAAGTTATCCGAACCATTACAAAACAGTTCCCTCTGAATGTGATGTATTGGGTTAAGGACGATAATGACAACTACGAACTGCTTGACGGACAGCAAAGAACAATCAGCATTTGCCAATATGTCAACGGCGATTTTTCCCTTGACCATTTGGCTTTTCACAATCTGACGGACACCGAGCGTGAACAGATTCTTGACTATAAGCTGATGATCTATATTTGCGAGGGTACAGACAAGGAAAAACTGGACTGGTTCAAAATCATCAATATTGCAGGTGAACAGTTGACTGCACAGGAATTGCGAAATGCCATCTACACGGGTGAATGGCTGACCGAAGCAAAGAAATATTTCAGCAAATCACAATGTCCTGCCTATCAGATTGCAGGTGATTATTTGAGTGGCAGTGCAATACGGCAGAACTACCTTGAAACGGCGCTAAAATGGATTGCTGCCCGTGACGGTATCGAAATTGAAGATTATATGTCACAGCACCAGCATGACACGAACTGCAATGAATTGTGGCTGTATTTTCACTCTGTTATCAGTTGGGTAAAGGCTACGTTCCCCAATTTCCGCAAAAAGCTGATGTCAGGTCTTAACTGGGGTATCTACTTCAACAAATACGGCACTGCGGCACACGACCCAAAAGCATATGAAAAGCGCATTGTTGAACTGCTTGACGATGAGGATGTAAGCAATCAGAAAGGTATCTATGAATATCTGCTTGATGGAAACGAGAAGCATTTAAGCATTCGTGCATTCAGCCCTAAAATGGCAAGGACTGCTTATGAAAGACAAAAGGGAATTTGCCCGAAATGTGGAAAACATTTTGAAATTGAAGAAATGCAGGCTGACCATATTACACCGTGGAGCAAGGGCGGCAAGACTATCCCGGAAAACTGTCAAATGCTTTGCGCGGATTGCAACCGCCGAAAGAGCGATGTTTAATTGTGTATTGCCCATTACCTTTCAATATCTGTTTGCAGATTGAATCGACAAATAAGCGACAAATCAGCGTGAAAATGCCGCCTAAAGCTCCATTTTACAAGGGTTTTAGGCGGTTCGCATATCTTCCTTTTCAAAATTAGCCCCCGCGCCGGGACTATGTCTGTTTCAGTCGGGCATTTACTTTTTCGACCCGTTGACACATAACATGTCCAGTAGCTATAATTAACTGACAAAATTACCCTTTTTGCGCGGTGTATTTTAAGTTTATCGGATATAAAGGCGGTGTTTACATGAACATCAGAAAAGCTATGTGCTCGGTTCTCGCAGCTTTATTGATAACGGCGGCTCCCTCTGCATTTGCGACAGGCGGCAGCAATCCTTCGGCAAGTCCGGAGCAGACCGCCACTCCGCCTGTAAGTGTCTCCACTACCAGGGAACCCATATCATGGCCCTCTCCCGAACCCACTCCCGAGCCTTCCGTCTCGCCCACGCCGATCCCATCCCCTACCCCCGGCGAGCTGGAAATCACCAAAAGCCCGGAAAACGAGAACGTTAAGCCCGGAGGCACCGCCTCCTTCATAACGCAGGCAGTCAACTATACCTCCTGCAAGTGGTACCTTTCCAAGGACGGCGAGACTGTGGAAGCCGACAGGGCTGAAGAGCGTTTCCCCGGCCTCAAGGTGGCAGGCGACGGTACGGAAAAGCTTATACTCAGCGCCATACCCAAGTCTCTGGACGGCTGGAGTGTATATTGCGTATTCAAGGGGGCTGCCGGCTCGGTCTCCACCAGCAAGGCGCGTCTTCACGTATCCGATTCAGCCAAGCCAAAGCCTACGCAGATACCTGCGGCAGCTGTCACCCAGGATCCCGTCGTTACCCCCGTCCCCACAGCAGAGCCGGTGCAGACTGCCGCGCCTCACGTACATTCCTTCTCCGCCCAGTGGAAAAGCGACGACACCCGGCACTGGCAGGAATGTGAATGCGGCGAGAAGGTCAATCTTGCAGATCACGTAGTGGCGGAATGGACTACAGTAGCCGAGGCCACAAAGGAACAGGACGGAATCGATGAAGGCACATGCGCCGTATGCGGCCGCACAGTCCAGCGCAGTACGGCATACCGGCCTTCCACCACGGGCAGGATAATACTGGCGGCAGTCATAGCGCTCATTATCGCCATCGCCATAGTACATAAGATGCAGCGCAACAGCAGAAAACGGTGGCGATTGAGATAGAAGATGAACAATGAGCTTTTACGGTTATAGCAGCAGACAATAAGGACAGATTGCGCATAATAGGCATAAGCTTGGCAAAATTCCATAAGCACGTACTAATCGACAAGGGCTTTAACGGATATGCGCGCCAATATTCATACAAAGGGCCCGGAAATATCCGGGGATTAGTTTTTCGACAGACTTATGCTTAGCTTTGCCAGGCTTTTTCTACAGTTTCAAGGCCGCCCGACGGGCGGCCTGTTTCTCCTATAGCTGCATCATTTTGGCATTGAGGCTGCCGCACTCGGCGGTCAGTATGGCGAAGGTGCGGGGCGCGCCGCCACGGGGGCAGGAGGGGCTGCCGGGGTTGATTATGTACAGCTTACCGTCATAGTCCAGCTTCGGGATATGTGTGTGGCCGTACAGCGCAACGTTGCAGCCAAGCTCCTCCGCACGGTAAGCGAGCCGGTCGGTACCTGCAGTAACGCCGTAATAGTGACCGTGAGTCGCGAATATCTCCGCACCGTCAAGGCTTATGCGAAGCTCTTTTTCACCGCCGAAATCGCAGTTGCCCGCCACGGAATAGACAGGCGTTCCGTCCTTTCCGAAAGCCTCCGTGTCGCGGGTATTGTCGCCCAGGTGTATCCATGCGTCCACCCTGCCCGCCTGCTCTATGACCCGCCTTATGGCGTATGAATCGCCGTGGGTATCGCTTACTATGGCTATGCGCATCACTTTTCCGCTCTCAGCTTGTCGCATAGGGATTCGAGCGCGCGCCTTCTGTGGCTGACGGAGTTTTTCTCCTCAGGCGTTAGCTGTGCGAAGGATTTCTTCAGCGGCTCATAATAGAACAGAGGGTCGTAGCCGAAGCCGTTTTCGCCTTGTGGGGAGTGGAGTATGACCCCCTCCACGCTGCCATCGGCGGTGACGGCAGGCATTCCCCTGCGTATGAGCGCAACAGAGGTGCGGAACCGCGCGGTGCGTTTTTCGCCGGGTACGTCCTTGAGTGCGTCGAGGAGCTTCGCATTGTTGGCGGCGTCATCGTGGCCCTCGCCTGCGTAGCGCGCGCTGTAAACGCCGGGAGCGCCGCCCAGGGCGTCAACCATCAGGCCGCTGTCGTCCGACAGTACTGCATCCGCGTCGGCAACGGAAAACACCTCTCTGGCCTTCTTGAGAGCATTGCCCTCGAAGGTGTCCGCGTCCTCAACCACGTCCATATCTATGCCCGCTTCCCTGAGGGAGAGTATCTCGTCATAAAAGCAACCTAAAATGGCCTTTATTTCGGATACCTTATGGGCGTTGTTGGAGGCGATTATAAGCTTCATATATTATATTTCTCCTTTGTACGGCAAAATTCAATACGGCTATTTTACCACAGCGCCCGCGGCATTTCCATATTTATCGCCACTCGTTCACGTATACGGGTGCAGACACGGCGGAGGTATGCATACTGTACTCCTTTCCTTCCACAGTTATGTCAACGCCGTATACCTGATCGAACTGATTGGCGCAGAGATACAGGCAGTCCCTTGCCGCATCCAGCATACCCTCGGTATCAGCGACTTTCTCGAAGTCCTTCGTCAGGTCAACGCAGGCTATTCCGTCCTTTATGTATGCGCTTATGAGCTCTGTTCCCGCCGGGAAGCAGTTTATGAGCCCCTCATCCTTAGGCCCGGCTATCTCCTCCTGCACAGCCCCGGAAAATGAAGGCGCAGTGTCCGTATACCGTGTCACAGGGATATTCAGGCTGGCAGCCGAATTAGGGAAGTACAGCGTAAAGGCGTGGACTTCGCCTGAAACCGGCACCTCCCCGTCCTCAATATTCAACGCAAAGCTCTCCATGGGTTTGGATATGTCAGTGCCATTGGAGAGGGTCTTTTTCTCCTTGCCATCGATGGTTATGCTGACGTTGTTTATGGAGGGGAACTCAGTCAGCGTGTTCACTATTGCAACCACCATGGCCTGCTCCTGCTCCTCAGTCTGTTGACCGATGTCAGTCAGGTCTACCCGGGCGCTGCCTCCCTCGCCTATGCGTAGAGTACATTCCGTTCCCTCGGGTATTACCGTCTTCAAGCCCATCATGGCGGCGCTTTTATCGTTGTCGATGCCAGATACGAGGTAGCTCAGCGCCGCCTTTCCTATTCCCTCCTCCCAGGGTATGCTCTTCATAACAGGCACTATGAATCCGTCCTCCGTGGCGTAGTACAGAGTGGTTCGCCGGTAGCCGCTGTCCGTATCGGCCTCGGGTTCGGCGGGTTCCTCCGCCTTTCTGCAGCACGCCATCATAAGCGCCGTAAGCAGCGCCAGAATCAATATAAATAATCGCTTCATTCTCATGCCCTCCGGCTTATTAGTCATATATAAGCTATTCGCCTTCGGCGCATAAAATAACGAAAAAAGCGGCCCGTCTGCCGCTTTTTGCCGTTACTGCTTCTGTATTATAGCTTTGACCTCAATTGGGTCCGGGGTCACATAGGCCGTTTTGTTTGTGGTGTATATCACCATACCGGGCTTTGCGCCGGATGGTTTCCTTACGAACCGCCGCTCGGTATAGTCTACAGGCACGTTTTCGCTGCCCCTGCCCCTGCTGTAGTAGGCCGCCAGCAGGGCTCCCTGATACAGCGTGCTCCTGGGCGGATTTTCTGCCCGTATTATCACGTGTGAGCCGGGTATATCCTTTGTATGCAGCCATGTGTCCTTTGGCCCTGCAAACTTAAGTGTAAGTGCATCGTTCTGCCTGTTGTTCTTGCCCACGTATATCTCTATGCCGTCCGACGACACAAAGCACATGGGCTTTGAAGGAGGCAGCTTCTGACCCTTTCTGCCGTCCTTAGGCCTCTTTATGTACCCCTCGTTCATCAGCTCATCGGAAAGCTCCTTGAGTTCGCTGTCACCGGTACACTTGTCCAGATTATAAAGCTGTCCCTCCAGATAGTTCAGCTCCTCCAGCGCCTTTTCCCGCTGCTGCGCCGCCATATCCCGGGCTGCCTTGGCCTTCTGGTATTTTTTATAATACTTTTGCGCATTGTCGTTTATGGAATACCTTGCGTCCAGAGGTATTCTTACATTTTCCGGCGGGTCTGTGTAGTAGTTCTGCACTACGGCCTCCGAGGAGCCTGAGATTATCCTGTAGGCGTTTGCAATGAGCAGCTCGCCGAACAATTTAAGCTTTTCAATATCGCCCTCCGAAGCTATGGCGTCGTCATACAAAGCGATCTTCTTGTTGCAGCGCTCTATATTGTTTTGCAGTATCTTCCTTATGTTGGCGCCGTGGCGGTGCATGCGCTGGAGGTTATCGGTTTCAGCATAAAAGCAGTCCAGCGCCTCGCTCATAGTCGATGCCGGCCTGTATTCCCCCTCCTTTGGTACAAACGGCAGCACGCCCTCCGGTTCGCCAATGTCATTAAGCGTAACACAGGGCGTTATACTGCCTTTCGCAAGTCCGCAGTAAAAGCCGTGCAGGTATTCCGCAAGCCCCCCACGCTCCTCCGGGCTCAGCTCGCTGCAGCTGCGCTTATCCGTGGCATTCTCGCAAAGCTTTGCCGCCATTTTGGGCGAAAGGCCGAAAAACGCGTTTGAAAGCGCTTTGTCTATCCTGATACCCTCTGCCCCTGCTATGACTGTCTCAAAGTCTTCGGCAGAGGCCTTTGTTGGGTCGGCTTTATCCTGTGCCGGCGGCATTTCGTACTTCTGCCCCGGCAGAACTGTACGCACATTTGACATTCCTATGCCGATACGCTTTATTGCATCAACGACTATGCCCTGCTCGTTTATGAGAATTATATTGGAGTATTTGCCCATTATCTCGGCACAGAGCACGAAGGTAACGGTATCTCCCAAGTCGTTCTGTGCCTCGATGCCTATGTTCACTATCCTGTCAAGGTTTGGCTGCTCTACATACACTATGCGCCCACCTGCGAGGCGCTTCCTCAGCAGCATACAAAAGGCCGGCGCGTCTATGGGGTTTTCCTTTTTGACATTCGTGAGCTGCATTCTGCAATGCTCCGGCGATGCGCTGATGAGCAGCCTGAGGTTTTCGCCGCCGCAGCGCAGGTTGACTGCAAGCTCGTCCTTTTCGGGCTGCTGTATCTTGTCTATCCTGCCGCCAACTATGCGCCTGCACTCTGCCACGGATGCGGCGAGATTAAGTCCGTCCATTGCCATAGTAAAATAAGTTATCTCCTGTAAATTTTAAACGGCTTAAAGCAGTTCAATGGATGAGCAGGATACCTCATGGGCCGTCCTGTCCTGTACTGTGCCGTCACTGAGCTGCTTCTGGTACCGCCTGCTCTGTATCCTGCCCTGAATGTACAGCCTGCTGCCCACCGGCAGCTCGCTCACGGTGCGGGCGTTCCTGCCCCATGCTATACAGGGCAGATAGTCAGATTTATTGAAGGAGCGGTTGCAGGCTATGAGCATGTCGCCTATCTCCCGCAGGAAGGGCGTAGTCCTGAACACCGCAGGCTTGCAAAGATATCCTGAAAGCGACACCTCGTTTTGAGGCATATCCTCCTCACCCAGAGGTTCTATACCCTTGGCGAACACCGTAACGCAAAGATGGGTACCCTGCTCCGTATGCCTGTTATATGTCCTCAGCTGTCCCCATACAGAAAGCCTGTCGCCCTCGTCCGGCATGAAGGCGAGATTGCGGCCCGGTATCGTCAGCGGGACGTGATCCATGGTGCCGCTGAGCCGCGGCACAAGCAGCTCCGCGCTGTAAAAATCCTCTCCGTAAAGGCTGTGGCTGAGCTCCGGCGCGCCGCCAAGCGTACCGCTTACAAATACCGCGTTTTCATCATTGGATACTCTCATACTTACTCCTGACACTTATTTGATGTGTGTTCGTATATAAGTATTCGGCACCCAACGGGTTTTATGATTTAATTTTCCTTGCGCCAATAACTATATCGTCCAGCAGCGCCATGACTGTAAGCATACCCTTGCCGGGCCGCTGCTCGATGAATACCGTCTCGGTGTTCACTACCGTCTCCTCGCCGTGGAACTGGCGTATGACTATATCATAGGGCTCCTTTACGTAAAGCGCCGCAGCGATGGCAGTGCCGTTTGAGCCGTTCTTCTTGAAGTCGAAGGTCTTCAGGCCCTTGCCGTTCCTGCCCTGTATCTCGTAATCGAAGACCAGGCTGCGCTTTGCGTAGCCCCTGTCGGATATGGTAAGTATCTCGCCCTCGTCAGCTATCTGCGCGGCGAATATAACCCTGTCCCCCTCGTCCAGCTTCATGCACTTCACTCCGCCCGCGCCCTTGCCCATTACGGGAACGGTATCTGTCGCGAAGCGTATGCTCATTCCGCCCTTGCTTACCATGATAACGGTGCCTGCGGTCTCGTCCTGTTTTTCTACGGCTATGACCCTGTCGTCGTCCTTAAGGGCTATGGCGGCCGTCTTCTTTGTGCGGAGGTCAAATTCCTTTCCCTCTGTACGCTTTGCGCTGCCGAGGGCTGTAAAAAACACAAGCGTGTCATCCTTTACCTCATCGAAGCATGCTACTATCTCCTCGTCCTTTTCGAGCTGTACCAGCGAATTGAGGTTTGTAGCCTTGGCGGTAAGCCTTGCTTCCGGCAGTTCGTCCACTCCGATTATCAGGCAGTTGCCGTGGCTGGTAAAGAACCTCAGCCGCCTGTCCGTCTGGGTCTCCATTATAAATACCGGCTTTTCGGAGGCGATGGACTCGGCTGTAAAATTGCGCTTGGGCAGGCGGCGTATCTTGCCGCCCTCAAGCAGCGCCACTATGGCGTCATCCACCACTATCATGTCCTCACGGGACACGACTATCTCCTCCTCGCCCTGTATCAGCCTTGTACGGCGTGGTACGGCATATTTTTCTTTTATGGCCAGCATCTCGCGGCGTATGACCGCCCTGAGCTTTTCCTCGGATGAAAGTATGCCCTTGTATTCCTTTATTAGCCTGCCTACCTCTTTGTATTCCTTTTCTATTGCCAGCCTTTCCAGGTTGGTCAGCCTTTGGAGCCTCAGATCAAGTATGGCCTGAGCCTGTATATCGGTAAGCTCAAAGCGCTTCATAAGGCCTTCCTTGGCCTCCTTTGGCGACTTTGCGGCCCTTATGAGAGCTATCACCTCGTCTATATTGGCAATGGCCACCATAAGGCCTTCCAGTATGTGCTCCCGGCGCTCAGCTGCGTCAAGGTCAAATTTCGTGCGGCGGGTGACTACATTTTCCTGATGTATTATGTAATGGCGCAGTATTTCCCTAAGTCCCAGCGTCTGGGGCTTGCCGTCGGCTATGGCCACCATGTTAACGCCGAAGGTTACCTGAAGGTCGGAGTATTTATAAAGGTATTGCAGTATTTTTTCCGCGTCAGCATCCTTCTTTACCTCTATCACCGCCCGCATGCCCATGCGGTCGGACTCGTCCCGTATCTCGCCTATGCCGGCAAACAGCGCTTTTTTTTCCTCGCTTATGTGCAGTATATCCTCAAGCGCCTTTGCCTTGTTCACCTGATATGGCATCTCGGTCACGACAATGAGCTTCTTGCCGTTCTTCTGCTCCTCTATTTCGGCCTTGGCACGAACGGTTATCTTTCCCCTGCCCGTTTCGTAAGCATTCCGTATTTCGTCGGATTCCAGTATATAACCCCCCGTCGGAAAATCCGGACAGGGCATTACCTTCATCAGCTCGTCCAGGGATACTTCCGGATCATCCATATACATTACGGCTGCGTCTATGGCTTCGCCCATATTGTGGGGCGGTATATTAGTCGCCAGACCTACGGCTATGCCTGAGGAGCCATTTACCAACAGGTTTGGAAAGCGGCCGGGCAGCAAGTCGGGTTCTTTTAATGTATCATCAAAGTTCAGGCTGAACTTTACCGTATCTTTCTCCAGATCCCGCAGCATCTCCATGGCTACAGGGGTCATTCTGGCCTCGGTATATCGCATTGCCGCCGCAGAGTCGCCGTCCACGCTGCCAAAGTTGCCGTGGCCGTCCACCATGGGCATCTGCATATTGAATTCCTGAGCCATACGCACCATGGCATCGTATACCGATGTATCGCCATGGGGGTGATATTTACCGAGGCAGTCGCCCACGATACGTGCGCTCTTGCGGTGTGGCTTGTCCGCAGTCAGCCCCAGCTCCAGCATGGTATAAAGTATGCGGCGCTGAACGGGCTTCAGGCCGTCCTCTATCCGCGGCAGCGCCCGCTCCATTATTACATATTCCGCATAGGGAATCATGGAGTCGTGCATAACCGCCTCCATGCCCTTCGTGATTATGGTCTGTCCCTCAAAGGATATCTGGTTATCATCTCTTTTTGCCATACGCTGTTACCTTTCGGCGGCAGGATGTGCCGTCATCTTTTCCTCAAAGGTATCCGTCTTGTTGAAGTTGGCGAACTCGCTGATGTACTCGCGTCTGGGGCCGACTTTATCCCCCATGAGCAGCGTCACTATATGGTCCACGTCCGCCGCGTCCTCAAGCTCTACCCGGACCAGCGAACGGTGCTCCGGATTCATGGTCGTTTCCCACAGCTGCTCCGGGTTCATCTCTCCAAGCCCCTTGTAGCGCTGGAGGGTGTAGCCCTTGCCGATGGCTCTCGTCATCTTTGCAAGCTCCCCGTCGGAATATGCGTACCTGATCTCCTTGCCCTTCTGTATTTTATAGAGAGGGGGAAGGCCTATATACACGTGGCCGTCGGTTATAAGCTCCTTCATATAGCGGAAAAAGAATGTCAGCAGTATTGCCCTTATGTGCGCACCGTCCTGGTCTGCATCGGAGAGTATTATTATCTTGTCGTACTTGAGGCCGCTTATATCGAAATCCTCGCCTATGCCTGTACCAAGGGCGGTTATTATGGAGCGGAACTCCTCGTTTGCTATTACCTGATCCAGCCGCTTTTTCTCCACATTCAGCGGCTTGCCCCGAAGCGGCAGTATGCCCTGGAACCGCCTGTCCCGACCCTGCTTGGCGCTGCCGCCTGCGGAGTCTCCCTCCACGATAAAAAGCTCGTTAATCTTTGCGTTGCGCCCCGTACAGCTCGACAGCTTGCCCACCAGAGGCGCGTTTTCCAGCTTGCTTTTTTCCCGGGCCATGTTCTTGGCCTTGCGGGTAGCTTCACGAACCTTTGCGGCTTTTGCCGCCTTTTCGGCTATCTTATTAGCCGTATCGGCATTCTTAAGGTCATCGAGGTAAGGCGCAAGGTGCTCTGTCAGCACGTATTCTACGGCCGTCCTCGCTTCCGTATTTCCCAGCTTTGTCTTTGTCTGCCCCTCGAACTGCACGCTGTGCATCTTGAGGGATAACACCGCCGTCAGGCCCTCGCGGAAGTCCTCTCCGGAAAGCGACGGGTCCTTATCCTTGAGTATGCCGGCCTTACGGCAGTAGTCGTTCATGACTTTGGTTAAGGCCGCCTTGAAGCCCGTCTCATGGGTGCCGCCTTCAGTGGTTGGTATGTTATTCACATATGAAAACATGCTTTCGGTATAGCCGTCGTTATGCTGTATGGCTATCTCTACTGCTATGTCATCCCTCTTGCCGGCAATATATATAGGCTCATCGTAAAGGGGAGTCTTGTCCGCATTCATGTAACGCACGAAATCTATAATGCCGCCCTCATAGTGATATTCGGCCTCTTTTTTGTTGCCCCATTCCCGCTCGTCTATAAGTATGAAGGTAACGCCCTTGTTAAGATACGCAAGCTCACGTAAACGCTTTGATATTATGCCGAAGTTCATCTCCAGCGTTTCGAATACACGCTTATCCGGCAGGAAGGTTATTTTAGTGCCCTGACGGCGCACGCGGCTCACCTCTTCCAGGGGAGCCATTGGCTTTCCGGATACCATCTTGCCGTCCGGGCCCTCATAGCTCCTGAAGGTCTGGCGGTACATCTTGCCGCCAGTACATACCTCTACTTCTACGTATTCGCTCAGCGCATTCACAACGGAGGCGCCCACTCCATGAAGGCCCCCTGAAAAGCCGTAAGACTCGTTATCGAACTTACCTCCTGCATGCAGCTGGGTAAACACCACCTCAACGCCGGACACACCCAGCTTTTCGTGAATGCCTACAGGAATACCTCTGCCGTTGTCCTCAACAGTAACGGAGTCGTCCTTATGCAGGGTCACGCGTACCGCGTCCGCATATCCGTTTGCCGCCTCGTCCACAGCGTTGTCCACTATCTCCCAAAGCATATGATGAAGGCCGCGTGAACCGGTGCTTCCTATGTACATTCCGGGGCGCATACGCACCGCCTCAAGACCCTCCATAACTTTTATATCGCTTACGTCGTACTGCTTGTTCATTTTTCCTCCGCTACAATATACGGTATATCCAAATATTACTAACCACATTATATTATAATACACTATTTTACTCTTGTACACCTTGGAATGACCGGCATATAAAAGGAGAGGCCCCTCGACCTCTCCCAGTTGTTCCTTACTCCTTTAGTCCATCTATCCTGGATATAAAGTACGCCGCAGCGCAGCCCGCCGTAGCCGCTACGATGCTCCAGATGAGTTCTGACGTACTCCTGAACGACACAGGTATTATGGGTACCGTAGAGGCGATAACAAAGCCTATTATGCAGTGATACGCAATGCCGTAGTATCTGTTGAATAAAGCGTTCACTGCCCTGGCAAGCGCAATGACGGTTATTGCTATGCCCAGCAAAAACGGTATAACTACCCCCATGTCCAGCGCAGCTATGCCTTCAGACATAGGATAATACAGCCCAAGCAGCATCAGCACCGACGACGATGTCATTCCCGGCGCCACCATGCTTATGCCCCACAGAGCGCCGCAGAAGAAGAACCAGCCGGCGTTAGGAGTTATGTGCAGCTCCGTGCCGTACTTGAGCAGCATAAAGAAGCCCAGTAACAACGACGTGCTTGCGGCAAGGGCTATATAGCATGACTTATCCCTGCCCTGCTTTGCTCCGTCCCGAAAAAGCTGCGGTAATGTCCCGACGATAAGGCCTACAAAAAGGCTTGTGACTATTGCGGGCTCAGATGAGGCGAGCTTTGCTATCGCCCCGGCCAACAGCACAAACCCCCCGAGAAAGCCCAGCACTACCGGCAGCACCATATAGCCGTACTTCTTTATCCCTTTCTTTGGGTGGGCCAGGGTTTCCATCATGGGCTGGTATATTCCGAATATGACGCACAGCACTCCGCCGCTTATGCCGGGCAGCACGGCGCCTATTCCCATTATCACTCCCTGGGACAGCAGCAATAAAAACCTTCCGCAGCTTATCTTTGTCCGTTCGCCGTCTTCCATACGTTTCCCCCGTAAAAAGCTTTTTGTAAATCAAAGCCCCCAAACCGTCCGGTTTGAGGGCTTTCCTTGGCTGCGGAACTAGGATTCGAACCTAGACAATACGAGTCAGAGTCGTAGGTGCTACCATTACACAATTCCGCATCATCTTTTGTAATATATCCCATGATGCCGTTCGCCCCGTTATAACGCCCGCCTCTCGGCAGGTGGGTATGCTGTGGCAGGCTTCTGCTTACCGGGATAAAATCGAGGCGACATATGCTTGCTCAACGGGCATTCCCGATGTTAAACTGTGGGTTTATATCCGGAACGTGACGCACAACGCAGGATATTGGTGGGATTAGTTGGGATCGAACCAACGACCTCTACGATGTCAACGTAGCGCTCTGACCAGCTGAGCTATAACCCCGTGAGCAAGTATTATTATACATATTTTTTTGAACTTTGCAAGCATAATTTTTGAATCCGATTTTATATGTTTGCTTTAGCCGGCGTTAATGATATAATAAACGCAGACATTCTGGGCTTTATGCCGTTTATATTTTTAAAAAATTGCCTTAAAGGCACGGATAAAGGAGATGTTTGAATGCCGGGTTCCGGATATTTCTACGACGAAACAAACCGCAACAAGCTAATAGTACTTTATTTTATAAAGAGCCTCAATATCGAGATGACTCGCTCCCAGATAGCGGATTTCAGCGTTGCCCACGACCTTATTCCATACTTTGACCTTCAGACCACCGTCGGCGAGCTGGAGGAAAGCGGCCTTCTTGCATGCGTGCCAAAGGCATTCGGGCAGGCCTTCATGCTTACCCCTCAGGGCCGTGATATAATCGAGATGTTCCAGGAGCGTATACCCCAGTCCCAGCGGGATACGCTGGACAGGTATGCTGACGAATGCCGCGAGCAGCTCCGCCTTGATACGCAGTACTCCGCAACCGGTCGGGAGCTTTACAAGGGCGGTTACGGTGTCACCCTCAAGGCCATGGACAGCAGCAGGACCCTTTTAGGCATCGAGATCATGCTGCCGGACAGCAAAAGCGCCAACAAGGCTATTGCCCGCTGGCGGGCAAGCTCTGCGGATATTTACCGCTATCTCGTCAAGGTACTTGTAGAGGACGTTCCTGACGTAAAAAAGGAGAATAAAGGGGAAACCGAAGCTACGCACGAAGAAAAGTAAACTTCAAATAAAAAAAGCGGCGAATTATCGCCGCTTTCAGTCTGTCGAAAAATCCCGGGGTTGATAAGGGGCCGCAGCCCCTTATGTTCAATCCGGCTCTGACGACACAAGGTGAATTGCCCCGCAGTGGCAAGAGAAGGCCCCCTGGGGGGTGTGCGTCAGAACGGATGAAAACCCAGAGGTTTTCGTTCTTTGCGGGTTTTGCCGCCCGGGAGCGAATGCGAGAGGCGAAACCCGTAAAAACTCGAAAAAGTGGCGTTCAGCCACTTTTTCGACAGTCTCAAGCGGCGAATTATCGCCGCTTTCAGTCTGTCTAAAAATCCCGTGGGCTGTCTATGGCATGCAGCCTTCTGACCATATCCATTGGATCCGCCGCACCGAATACGCTGCTGCCCGCCACCAACACGCTTGCACCTGCCTCTACGCAGAGCCTGCCGGTATCGGGATTTATTCCGCCGTCTATCTCTATATCCGGATCGGCGCCCATATCTTTTGCTATCGCCCTGAGCTGCCTTATCTTCTGCACGGTTTCCGGTATGAATTTCTGCCCGCCTGCGCCGGGATTCACGCTCATGAGCAGCACCATATCACAGCTGCTTATTACGTAGCGCACGGCCTCGGGCGACGTGGACGGATTGAGCACGACGCCCGCTTTCATGCCGGCATTGTGTATGGCCTGAAGCGTCCTGTGGGCATGCCTGTCCGCCTCTATATGGAAGGTGATTATATCCGCGCCGGCGTCCCTGAAAAGCGGAACGTAAGTCTCCGGGTGTTCTACCATGAGGTGGACGTCTATGGGCAGCTTCGTATGCCTGCGCACGGCCTTGCACATCTGAGGTCCAAAGGTTATGGTAGGCACAAATGTGCCGTCCATAACGTCAAAATGTATATAATCGGCGCCCCAGCTCTCGCAGTTTTCCGCTGCTCTGCCCATTTCGGCAAAATCGGCTGAAAGTATTGACGGTGCAACCTTAATCATATCTGTGCTTCCTCTTTTCCTTTAATTCTTCCGCGAATTTGCAGTATCTTTCGTATCTCTCCGGGCTTATGCCGTTTCCAACGAAGGGCTTTACGCCGCAGTCCGGTTCGGTCATATGAAGGCATTCTGAAAACCTGCAATTTCCCAGATGCTGCCGCATCTCAGGATAAAGCAGGCAGAGCTTTGCCGGATCTATCTCCGCCATATCCAGCAGGCTGAACCCTGGCGTATCCAGCATACATCCCCCGCACACCTGCCATAGCTGGGCATGACGGGTGGTATGCCTGCCGCGGTCTATCTTGTCGGACAGTTGGCCTACCGGCAGATCCAGCCCCGGCGCGAGAGCGTTCATAAGCGAAGACTTTCCAACAGCCGACTGGCCGGCAAAGCAGCATGTATTGCCCGCTATCTCGGCTTTGAGCCGGTCTATTCCTGTTCCCTCATGCGCCGATACCGGTATAATGCTGTAGCCTGTATCTTTATACTGGGCAAGAGTAGCTTCGTAGATTTCCCCGTCCATCTCGTCGCACTTATTGAGCAATATGACAGGGGTTATGTCGGAAAGCTCGCATTGCATTATCAGCTTATCGGCAAGACAGTAATCGGGCCGGGGCAGCGAAGACGACAGCACTATCATGAGCTTGTCTATGTTTGCCGCAGCCGGGCGGATAAGCAGATTTTTGCGCGTCAGTATCTCGGTAATGCAGCCTTTGCCGTCGTCGCCCGTCTCAAAGCGGCAGTAGTCCCCCGGCACCGGCGTTATGCCCTCCCTGCGGAACCTTCCTCTCGCCTTGCAGACGAATTCACCGTTATCGGTGAGCAGGGTATAAAAGCTGCCCACTCCTTTGATTATTCTTCCGGTATGTTCCATATGTGGCTTATCTCAGCGTAAATTTGGCTTCTATGCGTTTGACCTCTACGCCATCCACGTATGCCACGCATTCATACTCGCCTCCGTACCTCATGGACGCTGTAAAGGCAACAGCTTGCTGCGTGCCCTCTTTTACCCTGCCCTCGTACAGCACTATCTCTACTCCGTTGCCCATGACAGCGGTCACAGCGACGGACCGTTCCTTATCCGGTATATCCAGATTCACTGCGATATCGGAGCAGTAATTGCCGGGATTACTGCGGTTAATCCAAAGCTCGACGAGGGTATTTTTGCCAGCGCTCATGTTCGCCGCCGGAGATTGCTGCTGCACCGTCTCCTCAATTTCGCCTTCCTTTGGCTGTACCAGCCTTATCCATACCTTCTCGAACCCGCTGCTGTTCAGCATCTTAATTACGGTATCGGTGTTTTTGCCTACTAATGAAGGCATCTCGATCTGCTGCGTCTCATTGCCGCTTATCCATATATCCACCGCTTCAAACTCGGACAAACGGGTATCCACAGCGGGTTCCTGGCGAATTATCTGTCCCTCCGGCTGGTCAGATGTAGGATCGTAGCCCACATTACCGACGCTAAGATTTTCCTCGGAGAGCATCAACGACGCCTCCTGTATGGTTCTGCCTGTAAGATCCGGCACTATAGCATAGCCGCTGCCGCTGCTTACCTCAACCTTTATGACGTCGCCCTCCTGCCCCTTTGCTCCGTTTACCGGGTTCTGCTTTGTCACCTTGCCGGCCGGATATTCGCTGCTTATGACGTAATCTCCCACCTCCAGCTTAAAGCCCCGCAGCTCTGACAGGCTTCTCGCCTCCTCCAGCGACTTGCCCACAAGAGACGGAACAAGGAAGCCGCCGTCGTCACTCTTGGTAAACAGGCCTGTAAGCATGGAGACAATCGCAAATACGGCCGACACGCCGAATATAGCTACGGATATCATCATTATGCTGCGGCTGCTCCGCTTTTTGCTTTTTTCTTGGTTTGGGCTGTTGAGCCTTGCAAACCTGCCGTGAGGCTCGCGCAGCGCGCGCTCAAGATCCTTCTTCATGGCCGCAGCCGAGGGATATCTCTGCTGTGGATCCTTTGCGGCGCCCTTGACTACCACATCTGACAGAGCGGAAGGTATCTTTGGGTTGACGTCCATAGGAGGTATCATGTCCTCCTGTATGTGCTTGAGCGCTATGGCAACGGTGTTTTCACCCGCAAAGGGTACCGTGCCCGTCAGCATCTCGTATATCATTATGGCACAGGAGTATATGTCGCTCTCTGCCGTCACCTCTTCACCCTTCGCCTGCTCCGGGGAGATATAGTGAGCTGATCCAATGACGTTTGTACCAGCAAAGGTGCGTGTAGTGGACGTAGCGTCCCTGGCTATGCCAAAGTCCGTGAGCTTGACCAGCCCATTGTCTGATATTATGACGTTCTGGGGCTTTACGTCACGGTGGATTATGCCCATGTCGTGGGCATGCTCCAGCGCGTCCAGCACCTTTGCGGCTATGTCTACCGCTTCCTTTGGGCTGAGATACGTCTTGGACTTTATATAGTCCTTCAGGGTCTGCCCGTGTACGTACTCGAGAACTATAAAGCTTACACCCTTTTCGTCCACGCCCACATCGTAAGACTGTACGATATTTGGATGGGACAGCGTTATGACCGCCTTTGCCTCCCGCTCGAAACGGCGCAGGAATTCCGTATCCTCCCTGTGCTCCGCCTTGAGCATCTTTATGGCTACGGTACGTCCCTCCTGTTCGTCGTAGGCTTTATATACGTTTGCCATGCCGCCGGAGCCTATCAGGCTTTCAATCCGGTACTTTCCGGCGATTACCGCTCCTACCATTACTCCTCCTCGTTGAGAATCAGCACTACGCTGATATTGTCAGTTGAGCCGCCGTAAGCGGCCTCCATTACCAGCCTTTCGCAGGCCGCGTCAAGCTCAGTTTCTTCTTTAAGTATCCGGCACATATCCTCGTCGCTCAGCGTGCCTGAAAGGCCGTCGGTGCAGATCATGAGTATATCCCCCGCCTTCCAGCTCTCGCTGAAGATATCCGCCCTTTCTCTGGGCGATGTGCCTATAGCGCGTGTTATGACATTTCGTCTGGGGTGTACGGCGGCCTGCTCCCTGGTGATGTACCCGGCCTCTACAAGCTCGGCGACATACGAATGATCGCGGCTTATCTGCCGCAAAACGCCCTCTGAATAGTGATACAGCCTGCTGTCCCCCACGTTTGCTGCCACATAATATGTCTTGAAGGGCATGGCAAGTACAAGCGTGGTTCCCATACCCCGGCAGTCATCGTTGCTCTTTGAAAGGTCGAACACGGCGGCGTTGGCAGCGTCTATAGCGCGGCCGATAAGCTTCTCCGGGCTTCTTTCGCCCCCGCGACATATATCCTTTACCATAACGTCAAGGGCAAGCGAACTGGCAGTGCTGCCAGCCTTATGGCCTCCCATGCCGTCAGCTACGGCAGCAAGGGCCACCTCGCTGTGAACGGGTATAAAGAAGCTATCCTCGTTATGCTCCCGCTTTCCCTTTTCAGATAAGGCACAGTATTTCATGCTTTATCTCTCCTTTGCCGCTTTCCTTTCTCTTTGCAGTGTCTTGCGCCTAAGCTGTCCGCAGGCGCCGTCTATATCGCTGCCCATCTCCCGGCGCACCGTGGCGGAAGTGCCGTAGCCCTGAAGCCAGCTGGCAAACTGCTCCGCGTCCCTGCGGGTCACACCCGTGAGATGGCGTTCTTCAACATGGTTCAAAGGTATAAGGTTCACATGGCAGTTTATCCCCTTGAGGCGTGAGGCAAGCTCTTTTGCGTCCCTCTCTGAGGAATTAACGTCCTTTATCAGCGCATATTCGAATATGACCCTCCTGCCCGTCTCCTCGGCATAGTACTTGGCTGCGTTTAGAAGCTCAGCCGTCCTGTATTTGCGGTTTATAGGCATTATCTTATCCCGCGTCTCGTCGTTTGGCGCATGAAGGGATACCGACAGGGTAACGTGGGGCGCTTCCTTCGTGAAGCGCATAAGCTGCGGCACCAGGCCGCAGGTGGATATAGAGATATTTCTCGGGCTTATGTTCATTCCCTCCGGCGCGGACACGAGACGCAGAAATTCCACTACCTCATCGTAGTTGTCCAGCGGCTCTCCGCTGCCCATGAGCACTATATTTGTGACGGTGCGCTTTTTGTCGTCCCCATGGGGTACGTCCTTTTCGGCGCAGGCGATAAAGCTGAGCATCTCCCCCGCCTCAAGATTGCGTATACAGCCTTCAAGCGTGGAAGCACAGAATGCGCAGCCCATGCGGCAGCCCACCTGAGTAGATATGCACATGGTGTTGCCGTAGTGATAGCTCATAAGTACGCCCTCGACTATATTGCCGTCCTCAAGCTGAAACAGGTACTTTATAGTACCGTCCTTAGCCGATACCCTTTTATCATATATGCTTGCGCCGCCGTAATGGAGCGTGTCCAGCTTATCCCTGAGCTCCTTTGGCAGATTGGTCATTTCCTGAGGCCTTTTGCCCCTGGATATCCATTCAAATACCTGCCTTGCACGAAATTTAGGCTGCCCAAGCTCTTCCATGAGCCCGGCAAGCTCGGATATTGACATCGATGTAAGTCCGCACATGCTATCTCCTTATCATCTTCGCTAAAAAGAATCCCTCTGTTCCGTCGGTATGAGGGAACAATTGCAGCATAAAGCCTTCGTAAAGTCTTTTCCACATATCCTTTGGCAGGCAATCGGAAAGCTCCCCTTTTTCAAAGCAGCCGTTCCGCTCCATAAATGCCTTTGCCTGCTCCTCGTTTTCCCGCTTGGAAATCGTGCATGTTGCATACATCAGCACACCGCCGGGCTTTACATAATCCGCACAGGCATCCAGAAGCTTTTTCTGTATACCTGCTATCTCGTCTATTATTGCATCTGTCTTCGCATAACGTGCGTCAGGCTTGCCCGGGACGCCCAAACCGGAGCAGGGCGCGTCTATCAATACCGCGTCGTATTTGCCGTAAAGCTCGGGGTGCCGCACTGTACCGTCCATGACTTTCACATTTGCCATTACGCCGAGACGCTTAAAGGTCCTTTTCATGAGCTCCGCCCGGTGGGTGTGCAGCTCCCATGAATCTATAACAGCGCCGCCTTGGGTGAGACTTGCCATATACGCCGACTTGCCGCCCGGCGCCGCGCACACGTCAAGTATACGCATTCCCCTCTTTGGCCCAAGCGCTCTGCATACCAGCATCGCGCTTTCGCTCTGTACGGTTATCCTGCCCTCCGTAAACAGGGGTTCCTTTGTAACGTCAAAGCCCTTTTCCAGCTTAAAAGCATCCTCGACTATCCTCCCACGGGAAAACCCCATTCTCCGCTCCTCCAGCGCTTTTTCAAGCTGCTCTGAGGTGTATGGGTACTGCGCCCTGACAGTCATGCAGCCGGGATCGCTCATTGCGGACAGCATGGCTTCGGTAAAGCTCGTGCCGTACTGGCCTATATACTCCTTTACCAGGTATTCCGGATAGCTGTACTGTATTGACAGCCGCTTTACCGGCTCCCCGGGCATAGGCGGCGGATTATCCTTATTGCGGCAGATATTGCGCATCACTCCGTTTACAAAGCCGGACAATGCACCCTTGCCTATCTCCTTCGCCAGCTTAACGCTCTCGTTGCATGCGGCGCTGTCCGGCACCCCCATGTACAGAACCTGACATACTCCGAGGCGCAGTATGCCGCGTATCTGAGGTTTTATGCTGCCCTTTGTATAGGCGGCTATCACGTGGTCGATGTATAGCAGGTGACCAAGTGTGGTGTACACAGCCGCGCTCACCCATTTTGCGTCCCGTTCCTCCAGTCCGCGCAGCGCTTCCTTCAATGTAAGGTTGGCGTATGCCCCTTTGTCGGTTATCTCTGTAAGCGTCTCAAGGGCGGTGCGTCTTATACTCATTATTCAAACACCTTGCCAAGCATTTGATGGCCCAACAGCGCGGCCTTTGCCTCCATGCGCTTGGCGCCGGGAAACTGTATCTCTTTTATCTCTATAAGTTTATCGGCCGCACGCACAAAAAGGCCCTTCTTTGGATCGGCTATCACACATTCGCCTGTCTTTCCGCCTCCCTGCTGCTCAGTCATGCGGGTGGCCCATATTTTGACGGGCTGACCATCCAGCATTGCAAAGGCAACAGGCCATGGATTCATTCCCCTGACCTGATCGTGTATCCTCTGGGCCGGCCTGTTGAAGTCGATCCTGCCGTCCTCTTTTTTTATCATGCCGCATTTGGTGGCGGCTGCTTCGTCCTGTTTTATGGGCTTTAGCTCGCCCTTTTCAAGGCATTCGATAGTCTCTTTGAGAAGCTCCGCGCCTATTGCCGCAAGCCTGTCGAAGAGCTCGCCTGCGGTCTCGTTTTCGCCTATCTCAACTTCGCGCCTGAGCAGCATATCGCCGGTATCCAGACCCACATCCGTAAGCATTGTGGTAACTCCGGTTATCTTTTCGCCCTCAATTATGCTCCACTGTATAGGCGCGGCGCCTCTGTACTTAGGCAGCAGGCTTCCGTGCACGTTTATGCAGCCATACTTGGGTATACTAAGGTTCTCGGCCGAAAGTATCTGTCCAAACGCGGCCGTCACCATAAGATCCGGCGCAAATGCCCTGAGCGCTTCAATTCCCTCGGGGCGGCGTATCTTTTCAAACTGGTATACGGGTATGCCGTGCTTCTCGGCAAGCACCTTTGTAGGGGGCGGAGTAAGCTCCCCCTTCCTGCCCTTGGGCTTGTCCGGATTTGTAAAGAGTGCAAGCTCATGCCCTTCGTCTATGAGCATCTGAAGGGACGGTACCGCAAAATCCGGCGTCCCGCAAAAGGCTATGCGCATCTATTTATCTTCCTCCGTGTCGTCCTCTGGATCCGTATACTCAAGCTCCTCTTCCTTGTAGCCCTCCGGCGGATCGGTAACGAGACGGGTATATATAAGCCCGTCAAGGTGGTCATTTTCATGGAGTATGGCGCGGGCAAAAAGCTCCTCTCCCTCGTACTCATACAGATCTCCGTTGCGGTCGCGCGCCTGCACCCTCACGTGGTTGGGACGCACGACGTAGCCCTGCTTGCCCGGAAATGACAGGCAGCCCTCCATGCCCCCCTGTTCACCGGAGGTTTCGATTATTTCGGGATTTACCATCTCCACAAGGCCGTCGCCGCAGTCTATGACGAATACCCTTCGCAGTATACCTACCTGAGGGGCGGCAAGGCCCACTCCGTCCGCCTCGTACATGGTATCCGCCATATCGTCTATAAGGTCGGAAAGCTTCTTATCGAACCTTTCCACCGGCCTGCATTTCTTGTAAAGGCACTCCGCGTCGTTCTTGAAAATCTGTCTTATTGCCATAGCGTCCTCCGGTTTATCCAAAGCTGATGTATATACCTGCAAAATTATATCAGTCTATTATATCCCCCCTGGGGCTCATCGCGCAAGAGCAGGAGCATTTTGTATGTCAGTCTTTCGTCCAATTTTTTAAAACATATCCCCCGGGTTGAGATCCAGCGAACAAAAATACTCGCTGCGATGAGCGTTTGCATAGCTGTAAATAGCGTCCACAGCTTTAGGAGTGTGCTTTGTGCGGGCAAGCTTCAGCACTATCTGCCGCCGGTATTTTCCGTCTATGCGCTTTATGGGAGCTTCTCCCCATACCATAAACAGAAGCTCCCTTTCGTCCGCCCCCTGAGCCTTCAGCGCCTGGAGTATAGCGTCCTTCAGTCCCTGAGCAAACCTCTCTTCCGCCTCGCACAACGGCGCCTGATCCTCATGTATGAACAGCACCCTGACAAACAGCGCATACGGCGGAAAAAGCGCCGCACGCCGCTGGGCTATCTCGTACTCATAAAAGCCCTTGTAGTCGTGGCGCGAGGCCAGCACCACCGCCGGGTGGTCAGGAGTGTAGGTCTGTATCACTACCCTGCCGTTGCCGTTTGCCCTGCCTGCCCGTCCGGCCACCTGAGTAAAAAGCTGAAACGCCCGCTCGCAGCTTCGATAATCCGGTATATGCAGCGAAGCGTCGGCGGCAACTATACCCACAAGGGATACATTTGGCATGTCCAGCCCTTTGGCCACCATCTGCGTCCCTATGAGCACCTGCGCTTCCCCTTTGGAAAAGCGTGAAAGTATATCATAGTGGGCGTTCCTGGTCTGGGTAGTATCCATGTCCATGCGCAGCGACTTTACGCCGGGGAAGCTATCGCGAAGCTGCTCCTCCACCTGCTGTGTGCCTACGCCAAAAAACTTTATGTGAGGTTTGCCGCATTCCGGGCATACCTTTGGTATATTCTTTGTGCGCCCGCAGTAATGGCACTTCATAAGCTTATCTATTTTATGATAGGTCATGGATACGTCGCAGTTGTCGCACTTGAATACATAACCGCAGCTCCTGCAGGATACGAAGGTGGAATACCCACGGCGGTTTATGAAGAGTATCGCCTGCTCATTTCTGTCGAGGCAGGCTTTCAGCTCATGGTACAGCCGTCCGCTGAATATGCCGGTGTTTCCCGCAGCGAATTCCTGCCGCATATCCACTATGTCCACCTTGGGCAGCGGCAGGTCGTTTATGCGCTCCGGCAGCTCAAGAAGAGCGTACCTGCCCCGTTTTGCCCGAAAATAGCTTGTTACAGACGGTGTGGCACTGCCCAACAGCAGCACTCCGCCGTTTAATTTACACCGTTTCTGGGCCACCTCTATGGCGCTGTAGCGGGGCGTCATCTCGGAGGAGTAGGATTGCTCGTGCTCCTCGTCCACCACTATCAGCCGTATATTCTCAAGGGGGGCAAACACCGCGCTCCTTGCCCCAAGCACTACCTTTGCCTTGCCCAGGCGTATGCGCCGCCATTCATCATATCGCTCGCCCGGCGACAGCCTGCTGTGCAGCACCGCCACCTGTTCGCCGAATCTGCCGCGGAATCTGTCCATTGCCTGTGGGGTTAGGGATATTTCCGGCACCAGCACTATGGCGGAGCCGCCCTCGTCCAGCGCCTTGGCTATGGCCTGCATATATACCTCAGTCTTTCCGCTGCCTGTAACGCCGTGAAGGAGCATGGTCCCCTCCCGCCTGTCCATAGCCGCGCTTATCTTTTCCAATACGTCAGCCTGCGCCGCTGAAAGGGTCAGCGGCATCGTCCTGAGCGGTATCCGTCCGGCATACGGGTCCCGATATGTCTCCCGGCCTGCCTCTGTTATATAGCCCTTATCTATCAGCGCCTTTATGGCGGAGGACGCACCGGGAATAAAGGCACATATATCCGCCGTGCTCATCTCCGCATTTGATTCTGACAAAAGGTCGAAAACCTCTTTTTGCTTAGGTGATTTGGGGCTGCCGTCCTTTTTCAGCATGCCCGCCCGTATGAGCTGGGGATCGACGCCATCGGCAAGCTTCACCGTGCGCACCCGCTTCTCCTTTACCCTTCCTCTCCGGAGCTGCGCAGGTATCATAAGGCGCAGCGCGTCCACCAGCAGGCAATTGTAGCTTTGCTTTATCCAATAAGCCAGCCGTATCTGCTCATGGGTCAGCACGCTGTACGGTTCCAGCGGGCGTATTATGCTCTTCAGCGCGATATTGCCCTCATAGCTCTCGCTTATTCCCAGCACATAGCCCTCTATGGGCTTGTTTCCGCTGCCAAAGGGTACGAGCACCCGTTGGCCGAGGATAATGTTCTCCTCCGCCCGGTAGGTAAAGAGCCTGTCTACGCCGCTGTTGGCTATGTCCACTATCACCTGCGCGAACAAATCCTGCCGTCCTTTCAAAACTCAAATTTATTTATTAAAAATTATACCACAAAGGCTCTTATACCGACATACGCAAAAAGGAGGGCATGCCCTCCTCATTATATCGTCAGTTTATTTTACCAGCCTGTCCAGAAGCCAATCAGCAGCCTCGCGCTTTGTGACCATGCCGCTGTGTTCTCTTGAGCCGTCCGCGCCGTACAGCGTGATTATGTTGGTGTCAGTGCCGAAGCCGGCGCCTTCAGCCGTAACGTCGTTTGCAGCAATAAAGTCCAGCTTTTTACGCTTGAGCTTTTCTATGGCGTTGTTTTCTACGTTATGGGTTTCCGCCGCAAAGCCCATGACCTTCTGATTTGACTTCAGCGGGGCGATGGTCTTTAATATGTCCCTCGTGGCCCTGAGGTTAAGCGTAAGGTTGTCTCCGCCCTTTTTGATCTTCTCGCTTGAAAACTCGGCAGGAGTAAAGTCAGCCGGGGCCGCCGCCATAACGAGTATGTCGCAGCCCGGAAAGCGCTCAATCACACTGTCGCAGAGTTCGTCCGAGGAGACTATATCCACGCGCTTTACTCCGCCGGGAGTCCTCAGGCTCACCGGGCCGCTTATGAGGGTCACATCAGCGCCCCTCTCGGCCGCAGCCTCAGCTATGGCGTAGCCCATCTTGCCCGATGAGCGGTTGGTAATATAGCGCACAGGGTCTATGGCCTCCCGTGTGGGGCCCGCAGTTACCAGCACGCGTTTGCCCTCAAGATCCCGCTTTACGTTGAGCTTATCCAGAACTGCGCGGACTATATCTTCCACCGCTGCAAGCTTGCCTATTCCCTCGTCCCCGCAGGCCAGATGGCCCGTGGCGGGAGCTATGAACTCACAGCCGCGCTGCTTCAAAGTCTCGATGTTGGCCTGCGTGGCAGCGTCAAGGTACATATTGGTATTCATGGCGGGGGCTATCATCACGGGAGCGGTGGTAGCCATCACCGTAGTAGTCAGCATGTCGTCCGCTATGCCGGACGCCATCTTGCCAATGAAATTCGCGGTAGCCGGGGCCACAAGAAACAGATCCGCAAGCTTGGCAAGCGATATATGCTCGACCTCAAAATGCCTGTCGCTGTCGAACATATCCTTAACTACCCGATTGCCGCTTATAGTCTCGAGTGTCAGCGGAGTGATTATCTCCGCCCCTGCATGGGTCAGTATCACGTGGACGTCCACGCCGCTTTTGCGCAAGGCGCTTATTATATCACATGCCTTATAGGCGGCTATGGAGCCGGTGACACCCATTACCACATGCTTCATTATTTGCTGTACTCCTCAGGGGTGATTATCTCGAGCTTATCGTTGTAGAGTTCGTCTACCGCCACCGATACCGGCTTGCGGTCGTCCAGCTTTTCCGGATCGTCCTGAAGCTGGCGTGCGCGCTTGGCAACTGTGGTAACAAGCAGATAGCGGCAGCCCGCCTTTGCCTGAAGGTCGTTTAGGGGAGGATAGTTCATCATAGCGGTTTATTCTCCTTTAAGAATGTTGATCAGCTTGGGATTGTTTGATACGTGCAGCCTTTCGGAGACAAGTATGCTCTCCGTATCCTTCACAGCCTTATCCAGGCTGTCGTTAACTACTATATAGTCGTACTCGCCCGCTGCGGCCAGCTCCTTCACGGCCTCGGCAAAGCGGCGCTCTACCGCCTCTTCCGTTTCCGTTCCGCGGCCTACGAGACGCTTTTTCAGCGTCTCCATGCTGGGGGGCGCTATGAATATCATGACTGCGTCAGGGCAGCGCTTTTTGACGTTCAGCGCGCCATTGACGTCTATCTCCAATATTACGTCGTTGCCCTGGGCCCTTTGCTCTGCAACGTAAGCTTTGGGTGTGCCGTAATGGTTCTTGCCGAACACGCACATGTACTCCAGAAACTCGTCACGCGCTATCATATCCTGAAACTGTTCTTCTGAGCGGAAGAAGTAGTTCACGCCTTCTATCTCGCCGGGACGCGGCGCACGGGTGGTCACCGATACGGAAAGCTTAAGCTCCTTCCGTCTCTCCAGCAGCTTTTTGCAGATAGTGCCCTTTCCTACGCCGGAAGGGCCGGAAATCACAAACAAAAGTCCTTTTTTATCGTTATCCATCGGTTTTCTCCCTGAATACTTACTCTTCGCTTTCTGCGTTTATTCTGCCGGCTACAGTTTCAGGCTGGAGGGCGGAGAGTACGACATGCATGCTGTCCATAACTATTACCGCCCTGGTGCGCCTGCCGTGGGAAGCGTCCACCAGACGGCTCTTTTCACGGGCCTCCTGTATTATGCGTTTTGCCGGCGCGCTGTCAGGCGAGGTTATGGATATTATCCTTCCTGCGGATATTATATTGCCGAAGCCTATGTTTACGAGTTTTACAGACATATTACCTCTATTCTATATTCTGTACCTGTTCGCGTATCTTCTCTACCTCGCCCTTGCCTGCGATAACGAGATTTACTATGTCGCCATCGTTGGCCTTGGAGCCGATCGTATTGAACTCACGGTTCATTTCCTGCACTATGAAGTCCAGCTTTCTGCCTGACGGCTCAGCGCTGTCCAGCATAGCTCTGAACTGCGTCACATGGCTGGTCAGGCGGACTATCTCCTCATCTATGCCGGCTTTATCCGCAAACAGCGCAACCTCGGTAGCAAGCCTTGCCCGGTCAACCTCCACGCCGCCCAGCATCTTCTCTATGCGTTCCGTAAGCTTTACCCTGTACTCCTCCACTACCTCAGGAGCACGCCGGGCCATCCTGTCCTTTATATCCTCTACAGTGCGGGATTTTCCGTACAGATCGTCATACAGCTTTGCGCCTTCCCTTGCGCGCATGGCCTTGAGCTCGGCACATGCCAGACGGCAGGCCTCCGCTGTTATGGCGCATACTGCGTCACGATCCTCATCCGCCTCTACTATCTCGGTAACGTCAGGCAGTCTAAGCGCGGCAGACAGGCCGACGTCGTCGCGGAGTGAGAATTCCTCTGCGGCGGCTCTTGCAGCCTTGAGATACTCGCCGAGGAGGTGTGTATCAACGTTTACCCGTCTCGCGTCATCGCGATTGTTTTTATAGAATACGAACACATCCACGTGTCCGCGGCTTAGCTCGCCGCCCAGTACCCCGCGTATAGTGTCCTCAACAAAGCCTATGGCTCTGGGCATTCTGAACCCAAGATCCAGATACCTGTGGTTTACGCTCTTGAGCTCCACCGTTATCTCACGGCCGTCCTTCTCTACGCATGCACGGCCGAAGCCCGTCATACTGTTTACCAATGTATACCTCCTGCGGCGAAAAGCCTACAAAGAATATGGCATGATGCAACTTTTTAATTATAGCACCTTTTTGCCCGCAAACAAATAATTTTCTGAAAAGCCCTTATATAATCTTATATAATTCGTCCGCCTCAGGGGCCGGTATCTCAGTTCCGTCAGCGGTGCTCACGCCAGACTCCACCGCCTTGCCTATAACCGCGGCAGGTATGCCTATGGCGGCAAGGCCCTTCACCATGCCTTCGCCGTCGTCGCAGGCAATAAGCATGCTGCCGCTGGATATCAGCCTGTAAGGGTCGATGCCGAACTTCTGGCATATTTTTTTGGTTATTGGATGCATAAGCACCTTTTCTGGATACAGCACCATGCCGCAGCCAGAGGCCTCGGCCATCTCCCACGCGGCGCCGAACACGCCGCCTTCGGTTATGTCGTGCATGGCGGTGGCGCCGTGCTCTGCGGCGTAAAGACCCTCTTTGACTACGCTTACCATGGACATAAAGCCCCGTGCTTCCTCCAGCTCGGCATCTGTCAGCCCGGTACGCCCGGCAGCGTCTGAGGCTATAACTGCCGTTCCCTCTATGCCCGCCATCTTGGTCATGATTATATCCTGCCCTGCCTTCATGCCGGCGGGAGTGATAATGCCGTTTTTGCCCGCCCGGGCTATTACGGCAGCACAGGTGACATAGCGGGTCACCGAAGCGGTTACCTCGGTATGGCCGCCGATTATTTCTATATTCGCAAGCTTCGCAGCCTCGGCCAGCTCTTGGGCTATATGCTCTACCTCCTCTTCCGTGCCATGTGGTGGTATAAGGAGCGTCACCAGCAGACCTATGGGCTCGGCGCCGGCCGCCGCCGCGTCGTTGCAGCTCACATGTACCGTAAGGCTTCCTATATTTTTATCGGCGGCCGTTATTGGGTCTGTAGACAGCACAGCTATCCTGCCCCCAAGGTCTACCGCCGCGCAGTCCACTCCCACATGGGGGGAACAGACTACTTCTTTCCTCATATGTCCGAATTTGCTGAGTATCAGACTATCCAGTTTATCGTTGCTCAGCTTTCCAAGCTTCATCTTTTTGTTTCTCCGATCAGTTCAAAAAATTCCTGCTCGTTCAGCACCCTTACCCCAAGCTCTCGCGCCTTGGTAAGCTTGCTGCCGGCGCTCTCGCCTGCGAGGACATAATCCGTCTTTTTGCTGACGCTGCCCGCAGCCTTGCCGCCGAGGGATTCAATAAGCGCCTCCGCCTGCCTCCTGTCCAGTTTTTCCAGCGTACCGGTCACTACTATGGTCTTGCCGCTTATAGGGCTATCCTGCTGCACTTCCTCCGGCCGGGGCTTTACGCCGTGGGCAAACAGCCTGTCCACCTGAGTGGCTATGGACGGATCCGCAAAGAACTCAACAATGCTTCGCGCCACTATTTCGCCTACATCAGGCACTTCTGTAAGCTGTTCCACAGTGGCGCTTCTCAGTGCCTCTATTGTGCCGAAGCGGCGCGCCAGATCCTTTGCGGTCTTCGCGCCCACGTTGGGTATGCCTATGGCAAATATGAAAGCGCCCAAAGTGCAGTCCTTGCTGCGCTCAATGGCGGCCATAAGGTTGTTTATTCTGCGCTCCCCAAAGCCCTGCAGGCCCATGTAGTCCTGCGGGCCAAGGTCGTACAGATCCGGTATGCTCTTGAGTTTCAGCTCCTCCACGAAAAGCGCCGCCGTCTTTTCCGAGAAGGTATCGATATCCATGGCGTCCCTTGAGGCGTAATGGGCGAGCCTTCCCGCTATCTGCGGCGCACAGGAAAGGGAATTGGTACAATAGAGGTGCACGCCCCTGTGCTCCACATGCGCCCCGCATGCCGGGCACACCGTAGGCTTTTCCACCTGTCTCTCCGGCACGTCGCCCTCCACCGCCGAAAGTATCTCCGGAATAACGTCATTGCTTCGGCGTATGAACACCCTTGAGCCTATGCCGACCCTTTTGCGCCGTATATCGTCATAGTTGTTGAGCGTTGCGTGACGTATTGTGGCTCCGGCAAGCTCAACCGGATCAAAGCTTGCTCTGGGGGTAAGCTTTCCCGTGCGTCCCACCTCCCACGTTATATCCCTTACGGTGGTGGTAGTCTCCTCCGCGGCAAACTTGAACGCCATCGCCCAGCGGGGAAACTTCTCCGTGGCACCCAGCGCCTCCCGGGTAGCAAAGTCCCTGACCTTGACCACCATTCCGTCTATCAGGAAGTCCAAATGGGGGCGCGACTCCTCCGCTTTATCTATCTCGTCGCAGACGGTCTCTATGTCGTCACAGAACACCAGATAGTCGCTTACGGTAAAGCCGTTTTCCCTGAGGAACCCCAGCATCTCGTCCTGGGTTTCCAGTTTTTTGCCTTCGATGTAACCCACGTTGTAGCAGTAGCAGTCAAGCCTGCGCTTGGCGGTAATTCGCGGATCCAGATTGCGCAGCGCTCCCGCCGCAGCGTTCCTTGCGTTTTTCAGCTTTTCATCGGTGGTCTTGTTTATCTCGTCCAGCACCGACAGCTTCATATAGCATTCGCCCTGCACCTCCATCTTTCCCTTGAAGGGTATGGTGAGCGGCACCGTGCGTATGGTCTTTATCTGTGGGGTTATGTCCTCGCCTACGATGCCGTTGCCCCGTGTAGCGCCGGTCATCAGCCTGCCGCCCTCGTATGTGAGGTTTATGGTTAAGCCGTCGAACTTATATTCAAGAGCGTATTTGACCCTTGGAAGATGCTGGGACTCCGCAAGCCGCTCCACCCTTCTGCCCCAGTCTATCAGATCCTCCCGGGTGCGCACCTTGTCAAGGCTCCACAGCCTGTGTATGTGAGTATGGGGCTCAAAGCAGGGCAGCGGATCGCCGCCTACGCGCTGGGTGGGAGAGTCCGGCAATATGATGCCTGACTGCTCCTCAAGGCGCAGCAGCTCGTCATACAGCTCATCGTACTCCTTGTCGCTTATCTTTGGCGCATCCAGTACATAGTACGCCTTGGAATATTCGTTGAGCTTATCCACAAGCTCCCTTATGCGCTGCTCCATTCCCGCAGTTTCCTTTCAGGTGAGATTATTTTTCTGTTATTATTCTACCGGCTTTATGGGCGCGTATGCTGCCGCAAAGCGCTTTACGCCCGCCGCTCCGAAGTCTATTGACACCAGCATGGAGCTGCCGGAGCCCGATATCTCCATTACCGTGCCTACGCCGAATTTGTCGTGCTGTACCTTTTGATACTTTTCAAAGGTCTTGGATACAGGCGTCGCGGCAGGCCTTACGTCCCTCGTTCCATCGCCAAGGGAGTGAGTATCCATGGCATAGCGGTGGAAGTTCCTGCGCTGACCCCTTGTATGCTCGGCCTGCTCCCTGGCGTCTGGCTGTTTGACCGGGTTATCGGATACGGTCAGCTCGGCCGGTATCTCCTCTATAAAGCGGGACTTCCGGTTATAGGACTCGTTGCCGAATATGTTGCGCTGGCGGGCGTTGATAAGGTACAGCTTCTGCCTGGCGCGGGTCATGCCAACGTAGCAGAGCCTCCGCTCCTCCTCCATCGCGTGGTTGGACATATCGTTTCTCGCCCTTGACGTGGGGAATATGTTCTCCTCCATGCCTATCATGAATACTACCGGGAATTCCAGTCCCTTGGCGCTGTGCAGCGTCATAAGGGCCACCGCGCCGTTTCCTTCGTTCATGGAGTCTATGTCGGATACCAGGGAGACGTTTTCCAGAAATGCCCTCAGCGCATCCTCACCCTCGGGCAGATCCTTCTCAATTTCTTTGATATTGCCTATCAATTCCCGGAGGTTATCCATGCGGGACTCTACCTCGCCCCTCTTATCCTCGGCCTTGAGGTAAGTCTCGTATTCCAGCGCGCTTATCATGCCCCATGTGAACTCGGAAAGTGGCATGGTGCGGCTGAGCGCTATGAATTCGCCCATGGTGTCCGCAAAGGGTTTTATCTTCTTCATGGCCCGAGGGTCTATGTTCTCGCTGGTTAGGGCTGTCACCAGCATGGACTTGCCCTCCTGCTCGGCCACGCGGGCAAGCTCGGCTATGGACGCGTCGCCTATGCTGCGCTTTGGCACGTTGATTATGCGTTTCAGGGCTATATCGTCAAAGGGATTGTATATAAGGCGCAGATACGCCATTATGTCCTTTATTTCCTTGCGCTCATAGAAGCGCTGGCCGCCGTAGACCTTGTTGGGTATGCCGTAATTCACCATGGTAGTCTCAGGTATACGGCTCTGGGCATTCATGCGGTACAGCACAGCGAAATCGCCGTAGTTCATGCCGTTGCGCACGCCCTCCATTATCTTGCGGCAGACGAAATGGGCCTCGTCCCGCTCGCTGTCGGCGGTGAAGGTCTCTATCCTGTCTCCCCTGCCGTTGTCCGTCCAGAGCTTCTTGCTCTTGCGGCCCTGATTATTCTCTATAACGGCGTTTGCGGCGTCCAGTATATTTGATGTTGAGCGGTAATTCTGTTCAAGGCGTATTACCTTTGCGCCGGGGAAATCCTTTTCGAAATCCAGTATATTGCGTATGTCCGCTCCGCGCCAGCCGTATATGCTCTGGTCGTCGTCGCCCACTACGCAGATATTGCCGTGCTCGCGGGCCAGCAGCTCGACAATATGATACTGCATTACGTTGGTATCCTGATACTCGTCCACAAGGATATATCTGAACTTACTGCGGTACTTTTGCAATACCTCAGGGCAGCTCTGAAACAGCTCAAGCGTCTTTCCCAGAAGGTCGTCAAAATCCAGCGCGTTGTATTCCTTCAGGCTGCGCTGGTATTCTCTGAACACCTTAAGCACCGATTCGTCCAGATAGGGGTTATCCATCAGGAACTTCTCCGGCTCGGTGGACTTGTTCTTCGCCTCGCTTATGTGCTCCTTTATCTGCCGCTTGGTTATATCCTTGTCGTTTACGCCGAGGCGCTTCATTATAGCGGCTATGAGCGAGGTCTGATCGTCATCGTCGTATATCACGAAGTTGCGGTCCCTGCCCAGCTTATCTATATCGCTCCTGAGTATCCTTGTGCAGCAGGAATGGAAGGTGGCTACCCACATGTCCTTTACGCTGCCGCCTAACAGAGCTTCGGTGCGCTCCCGCATCTCTCTGGCCGCCTTATTTGTGAATGTCAGCGCCAGTATGTTCCATGGGGACACGCCGTGATCAACCAGATTCGCTATGCGATATGTCAGCGCGCGGGTCTTGCCGGAGCCTGCTCCCGCCAGTATAAGCAGCGGGCCGTCCAGTGTATCCACCGCCTGCCGCTGCTCTTTGTTAAGTGTTGAAAGATCCATTTTACTCTCCGTTTCCGGTAAGCCACATTATATCAAACAGGCTGTACTGCATATTTTTACATATACATTTTACCACAAACTTCGCGCAATAAAAAGTCTGGAATAAGTCAAGCTCCCGCATGAGCTTCCAAACTGCCTTGCGGCTCGCAAAAACGCCGTTTTGCTGTCTTTGGGGCATATAAAATCCCCTATTTTTAGACAATACGCCATACTGTCTAACAAATAGGGGGCAGTTTATCCTACCGTACCGATTTTTTATGCTTTGTATTTTAGTCCTCGCCCTTCTCCTTTGAGAAGTTTATGCACTTACTGGGATCGTCGTCCCAGAGGCGCTCCATATTGTAGAACTCCCTCTCCTCCGGGTGGAATATGTGTACCAGTATATGTCCGAAGTCCAGCACTATCCAGCGCGCCTCGCCGTAGCCCTCCTTGCGAAGCACCGTAAGTCCCATATCAGCGGCCTTATCTTCCAGCTCGTCGCACAGGGTGCGCACCTGCGTTGTAGCGCGTCCTGAGCATACCACGAACCACTCGGCTATTATGGTCTTGTCCGCAACGTTCAGGGCGCGGATATTAAGCGCCTTTTTGTCGTATAGTATCTCGCATATTTTCAGTACCTGTTCTTTAGCTTCAGTCATTATTGCCCTCCAAGCTTTTCTTTATCTCGTTCAGTGCGATATAGGTCTCAGGGGTTATCTTACCCTTTTTTTCCCTTTCAACGTGGTCTATTGCGTGCTCTATGCAGCACACCATGCCGCGGTCCAAGTCCTTATCCGTCTCGCGGCGTATATCCTCCACGCCGTCGTAGATCCTTCCTTGTTCTATTTTATCCGCAAGGTACACTATCTTGTCAAGTGCCATCATGTGGCTCTTGCAGGTAGTATGGCAGCCTATAGCGGAAAGTACATCATTATCCGTAATTCCGAATACCCGCCTTGCCCTCACCGCGCCGAGAGGGCCGTGTATTATAGGCTGCGCCATGTTTGATACGTCCAGGCCGTAATCCTTTGCCAATTCGTACTGTTTTTCAGGCGGCAGCTTGGCGCAGTCGTGCAGCAACCCCGCAAGGGCGGCCTTTTTTCTGTCCACACCGTATTTGTCCGCCAGCTCTATAGATTTCATCATCACCCGCATGGTGTGGGCATATCGGGTGGGTTTAAGGTCAGCCTTAAGCCTTTGTCGAATCTTCTCCGTATCTTCCGGGAAATACAGCCCATTCTGATATATGTACTCCGCTGCCTTCAGCGGCACAAGATCCGTAATAGGCCGCCAGGCTTCCACCCTCTCGCGTATGGCGGTGGACGAGATGTCCGGTCCTACTATGCCGGAAATATATACCTTCGCGCCGTAGTCGGCCTCGAGGGTCTTTATCTTTTCCTTCATCTCTGCCTCGCCGCCGGAATCCGGCCTGCCTACCGCTATAAACTCCGCCCGTTTGAAAAGCTCCGGGGCGTTGTGCCATGTGTCTATGCTAAGCAGCATGTCGGCGCCAACTATGCAGAAAATTCGGTCTTCCGGGTACATCTCGTGCAGTATTTCCAGCGTATCAACAGTATAACTCTTACCCTGGCGCTTCAGTTCAAGATCGCATGGCTCCAAATCGCCATGGTTCTCCAGAGCGAGCCTCGTCATCTCATACCGAACGTCCGCCTTTACCCCGTCCGCGATTTTTTTATGCGGCGGGTCGTTGGCCACCATGAACAGCACCCTGTCGAGGCTGTATTTTACCCGCACCTCTGCGGCTATATCTATGTGTCCGTTGTGTATCGGATTGAAGCTTCCGCCAAACATGGCTGTACGCATCGCGTGATTACCTTTCAAAATAAAATTTCACAAAAGAATTATACACCGGTTTTGCCATCGTGTATAGTTCAGCCGCCCATAAGGAATAATAAATCCAAAGAGCGAGGTGTATTTTCGATGAAACAGAATAAACAGCTCATACGCTGCCTAAAAAAGAAGCTTTACGGCGGCAGGGGACTTTTTTCAAGGACTGTAGACTACATAGCACTGCGCGCCATAGTGTTCATGGGGTGCTATATGTGGTTTTCAGCCATGGTGGCCAATGGCGTGGCCAAGGCAATGCTCAGCCTCGCCTCCACCGGATTCATATCCGTAGGGCTGGATCTTATAAACAGCCTTCGCCTCGATTCGCTCATACGCGCGGAACGCAGGCGCGTATCCGCCGCAGCACTGAACGACAGGCTGCTTCTTATGACTGACGATGAGCGCAACAGGCTCATCGCAGAGCACATCTCAAAAGAAGGGAAGCAGGCGGACAGGCTGATATGCTCCGTTCACCGCTCCGAAGGCCCTACCCCGGACGATATGCTGAAGGCCGCCCGGGCCGCCCGCAAACGCGGCCTAAGCAAGGTCTCCGTATATTACGGCGGGCCGCTGCAAAGCAGCGCAAAGGCCACAGCCTCCGCCTGCCCGGATATCACATTTACGCTGACGCCTTTAAGCTCTCTGCTCACAAGGGAGCAGCTAAAAGAACTGTCTCCCTCCGCCCAGGAAGCCGACGCCGCAATACTTGCGGAATTTGAGCGTGAGCGGATAAATAAAAAAGCCGCCCGCACTTCGGTATTCGCAGCGGGACGGCTGAGGGGCTATATAATAGCCGCAGCCTGCCTGACGGGGCTTTCCTTCTTTGTAGATAATGCCTTGTACTACAGGCTCATGGCTGCCGCCTGCCTTTGCTTTGGCGCCACCTCCTGGTGGCTTGGCAAGACAAGCGCCGAGGCGTAAAGCTATATCTCTATCTTTGGGTTTTCCCTGCTGGGCCTGTACAGCACCAGTTTTCTGCCTATGCACTGTACCGGCTCGGCGTCCAGGGCTTCGCAAAGCTGATCCGACGCTTCCCGGGCGGTTATGTCTGCCGTCTCGAGTATGCTTATCTTAATGAGCTCTCTTGTCTCCAGCGCCCCGTCTATCTGCTCTATGAAGTTATCGTTTATGTTGCCCTTGCCTATCTGGAAGATGGGAGCAAGGGTATTCGCCATGGATCTAAGGTTGGCCCTCTGCTTGCTGCTGAGCATTATTTATTCTCTCCCATAAAATTATTTATTCTATAAAGTCGAATTCCCATTCGCCCATGCGTATGGTGCTGTCATCTGTGGCGCCCCTTTCGCGCAGAGCGTCTATTATTCCCTCTTTTATGAGGAATTGCTGGAAGCGGCGCATGGATTCATCATCCTCGGCATATGTGGTGTCGAGAAGATAGTCTATAGTGCCGCCGGTAAGGGTGTATACTCCATCGTCGCCTACGGTTATCTCATAGCCCGGCTCGTACTTATAGCTTTCCACCAGCTCGTCCTCGTCGTATTCGAGAGGCTTTGGAAGAGTGGCCAGTGTCTTTACTATCTCATCCAGAAGAGCGTCAAAGCCGGACACTGTCGCCGCGGATACGGGGAATATCTTGACGGCTGTATCGCCAAGCTCCATTTTGAAAAGTTCGAGGTTGTCCTCAGCTCCGGTTATGTCCATCTTGTTTGCGGCGATTATCTGTGGGAGTCGGCCGAGGCTTTCGCTGAATTTGGCAAGCTCGGCGTTGATCTGCCTGTAATCCTCCATGGGATCCCTTCCCTCACAGCCAGACATATCCACCACGTGAACCAGCATTCTGGTGCGCTCGATGTGCCTGAGGAAGTCGTGGCCCAGGCCGGCACCCTCCGCCGCTCCCTCTATAAGCCCCGGAATATCCGCCAGTACGAAGCTTTCGCCATAGCGTTTCACAACGCCAAGGTTGGGAGTAAGGGTGGTAAAGTGATAGTTTGCTATTTTTGGTTTGGCGCTGGTAAGCACGGAAAGCATGGTGCTCTTGCCCACGTTTGGCAGACCTACGAGACCCACGTCCGCGATGGTCTTGAGTTCCAGCTCCACCTCGTGCTCGGCGGTCTTCTGGCCGGGCTGTGCAAACTTTGGGGCCTGACGGGTAGGCGTAGCGAACCTTGCGTTTCCCCTTCCGCCCCTGCCGCCGTGGAGAACTATGCGCTCACGGTTGGGCTTGTTCATGTCAGCCACTATCTTGCCCGTCTCCACTTCCCTTACGAGGGTGCCCACAGGAACCCTGATTATCACGTCCTGACCGTTTTTGCCGCGGGACATCTTAGCCTTGCCGTTCTCCCCCCGCTCCGCCCTGAAGTGGCGGGAAAAGCGGAAGTCCAGCAGCGTGTTCATGTTTGGGTCGGCAAGGAATACTATGCTTCCTCCCCGTCCTCCATCGCCGCCGTCCGGGCCGCCCTGAGCCACGTATTTCTCGCGATGAAAGCTGGAGCAGCCGTCGCCGCCGTCGCCCGCCTTTATGAATATTCTCGCTTTATCTACGAACTGCATATGGTTCCCTTTCGATTTTTATCTACTTGATATCATTATCCAAATACGCCCTGCAGTAATCCCTTACCGTGCAGGCCCCGCAGTTTGGCTTTCTCGCCGAGCATATCTGCCTGCCGTGGTATATTATCCAGTGATGGGCCTTTGACCAGTCCTCTTTGGGTATGTTCTCCATGAGCTGCCTTTCCGTCTCTCCCACATCTTTCGCTTCCGCAAGGCCTATGCGGTTTGACACCCTGAAAACATGGGTATCCACAGCTATGGCCGGCACGCCGAAGGCATTTGACACCACAACATTTGCAGTCTTACGCCCTACCCCGGGCAGTCCCATGAGCACATCTCTGTCCTCCGGCACCTCGTCGTTATACTGCTCGTGTATTATCTTTGCCGCAGCTATGAGGTTCTTGGCCTTGGTGTTGAACAGGCCACAGCCACGTATGTAGGATATTACCTCTTCCTCGGTGGCGTCAGCAAGTTTTTGTGGAGTTCCCAGCGCCGGAAACAGCTTTGCAGTAACCATGTTCACCCGCTTATCCGTACACTGCGCGGAGAGCATTGTGGCTACCAGCAGTTCAAAGGGATTGGTAAAGTCCAGCTGGGGCCTGGCGTCGGGATATGCCGCCTGCAGCGCCGCCAGCGCGTTTTTTATGCGCAGCTTTTTCGCCTTTGCGCTCTCCTTCATACGTCTTCTCCATCCTTCCCTCATTTCTGCCCTTCGCGATAGCCTATAACATTCTACAACATAACCGGAGCTTTTACCAGATATTATTGCCTGCCGCCGGTCTTATCCGTTTCACAGTAGCTTTTTACGAAATCCATGAATAATTTAAGCGCCGGTGCGTTCCCGCCGTTTTCCGGCAAAGCGATCCCCAGCACCCTGTGATATTCCGGTTCAAAGGGCCTCAGCACTATTCCCTCCGGCCTTCTGGAGAGCACCAGCTCCGGCACTATGGATACGCCAAGCCCCTTTGCTATCATGGATTGTATGGCCTCGTCCCCCCGCACCCGGAATCTGACGTTCGGCTTTAGCCCCTCGCTGTTCAGCACCCGGTTTGCGTCCTCGTCAGAGCCCTGATGCTGCAATATAAAGGGATACTGCACAAGTTCAGCCGGCTTTACCGTTTTTTTCTCCGCCAAAGGATGGCCTTCAGGCAATACGGCATATATGGTATCATTAAACAGCGGCGTAAACTGAAACTCCTCCGGCACGGGCAGCGACATGAAGGCAAGGTCTATCTTGCCCTGATACATCCACTGGCATATTTCCCCATGCTCACCCACATACAGCTGCAATTCTATGCCGGGATACTTTTCCGTGAATTCCGCAACTATGCTTGGCAGCAGATGTATGGACAGGCTGAAAAAGCAGCCTATGCGTATCGTTCCCACGTCCGCGCCGTGTATGCGGTTCACTTCTTCCTTTAGCTTTTCCTCGCCGTTGACTATCTGGCGAAGGTATACCATAAGCTTCTCCGCCTCCGGGGTGGGCGTCACGCCGTTTTTGCCCCGTATCAGCAGCGGGAAGCCGAACTCGTTTTCAAGTGAAAGTATCATATGGCTAACGCCGGGCTGGGTATAATTCAGCTTCTCGGCCGCCTTTGTCAGGCTTCCCAGGTCTATGGTCTCCACAAGGGCCTTGTATTTTTTCAGGCTCATACATAACCTCATTCAATACTTGAATGTCTCGCATTACAAACATTCAGTTTTATTATGTTGAATTTAATTGTATAATATTTAACGCAGATGCGCAACTCTTCTAATTATATTTATGGACTATTTTTTAGCAACGTTTGCAATATTGCCGTTTTTTCGGAGGATAATGCCAAATGAAACAGCCACTGATAACCAACATACAGCGCTACTCCATACACGATGGGGACGGCATACGCACCACAGTGTTCTTTAAGGGCTGCAACATGGCCTGCCGCTGGTGCCATAACCCTGAAACACAGGATTTTTCCGCCGAGCCCATGCGCAACCCGGACCGCTGCTCCGGCTGCGGAAGGTGCGCAGGGCTTTGCCCCGAGCACGCCATATCCATAAATGACGACGGCATATCCGTCACTGACCGCGATAAGTGCGTCCGCTGCGGCGCCTGCGTAGACGAGTGCTACAACGAGGCCCGCACAATATCCGGCAGGGCGTACGGGATACCGGAGCTTATAAAGACACTGGAGAAGGACAAGATGTACTGGGAGGAATCCGGCGGCGGAGTCACTCTCTCCGGCGGCGAGGTGATGGCTCAGGATATGGATTACGTCGTTGAGCTCGCAAAGCGTCTCCACGGCAAGGGCTATTCCGTATACATCGATACCTGCGGCTTCGCGCCATATGAGAACTACGAAAAGATACTGCCCTATGCCGACGTTTTCCTCTACGACATAAAGGCCATAAACGACGACGTTCACAGGGCCAACACCCGCGTCAGCAACAAGCTTATACTGGACAATCTTGCAAAGCTTGGCAGGGCTGGCGCAAAGATATATATCCGCATGCCCCTCATAGCCGGTCTTAACGATTCCGAAGAGGATATGCTGAAGGTCATGGCCTTTCTTCGCGACAACAGCATACCGGTACTTCAGGTAAACCTGCTGCCCTATCACGAGCTGGGCCAGGATAAGCTGGAAAAGCTGGGCAAGGAAAGGCATGACTACGGCTTCAACCCGCCTTCAAAGCAGCACCTGAACGAGCTGGTACAGCTCTTTAACCAAAACGGCTACAACAATACAAAAATAGGAGGATAAACCATGGAAGAACGCGGAATGAACGAAAGAGTCAGAATGCTGCGCAGGCAGAGCGTCGAGACTCAGCCCCACATCTACATGGAGCGTGCAAAGCTCATGACGGAAGCCTATAAGCTTTACGACGGCTCCATGTCCGTACCCGAGATGAGAGCTACCGCCCTCAAGTATTATTTCCAGCACAAGACCATAGAGATCGCGGACGGCGAGCTCATCGTAGGCGAAAAGGGTGACACCGCTCAGGCCGCCCCCACCTTCCCGGAGCTGTGCTGCCATACGATTCAGGACATGCACGTCATGAACGACCGCGAGCTCATCAGCTTCTCCGTCACCGATGAGGACCTCAAGCTTCAGGAAGAAGTAATCATCCCCTACTGGGAGAACCGCAGCACCCGCCACAAGATACTCGAGGCAATGACTCCCGAATGGAAGCTTGCCTATGAGTCCGGCATATTCACCGAATTCATGGAGCAGCGCGGCCCCGGTCATACCGTAGGCTCCCGCAAGATATTCGAGAAGGGCTTTCTCGATTACAAAAAGGACATCGAAGACGCCATATCCAAGCTGGACTTTCTCAACGACAAGGAAGCATACGAAAAGCGCTGCCAGCTCCATGCAATGGCCATAGACTGCGACGCTATCATAATCCTTGCCAACCGCTACGCCGACCTGGCCGAGGAAATGGCTGCAAAGGAGACCGATGAAAAGCGCAGGGCAGAGCTCATTCAGATATCCGAAAACTGCCGCTGGGTACCCGCGCATAAACCCAAGACCTTCTGGCAGGCAATACAGCAGTACTGGTTCGTGCATATAGGCGTTACCAGCGAGCTCAACCCCTGGGACGCTTACTCTCCGGGCCGCCTGGATCAACACCTTAATCCCTTCTATGTCGACGACGTGGAAAACGGCCGCATTGACCGGGACGGCGCACTGGAGCTTCTGGAGTGCCTGTGGGTCAAGTTTAACAACCAGCCCGCTCCTCCCAAGGTAGGCATCACCCTCAAGGAGAGCAGCACCTATACGGACTTCGCCAACATCAACACCGGCGGCATAACCGAGGACGGCAAGGACGGCGTAAACGAGGTCAGCTACATGATACTGGACTGCATGGACGAAATGAAGCTGCTCCAGCCCTCCAGCAATGTACAGATAAGCCGCAAGACCCCCCGCAAGTTCCTCAAGCGCGCCTGCGAGATATCCCGCAAGGGCTGGGGTCAGCCTGCCTTCTACAACACCGAGGCCATAGTATCCGAGCTTATGAACGCCGGCAAGTCCCTGGACGACGCCCGCATGGGCGGCACCTCCGGCTGCGTAGAGACCGGCGCCTTCGGCAACGAGGCCTACATACTTCAGGGCTACTTCAACCTGCCCAAGATACTTGAGCTCACCCTGTACGATGGCTACGATCACGTGGGCGGCCATCAGCTGGGCCTGCACACCGGCTTTGCCAAGGACTTCAACAGCTATGAGGAGTTCTTTGAGGCTTACAAGAAGCAGATAAAGTACTTCGTGGATATCAAGGTCGCCGGCAGCAACGTAATCGAGCAGATATTCGCCCAGTACATGCCCGCCCCCTTCCTCTCCATATTGACCAACGACTGCATCAAGAAGGGCAAGGACTACAACGCGGGCGGCGCAAGGTACAACACCAACTACATTCAGGGCGTCGGCATAGGCACCATAACCGACAGCCTGGCCGCCATCAAGTACAACTGCTTCGATCACCACAACTTCACCATGGAAGAACTGGTGGAGGCCATGGATCATAACTTCGAGGGCTATGACCGCATTTATCACCTCGTTACACACAAGACGCCCAAGTACGGCAACGACGATGACTATGCCGACGATATCATGAAGGAGATATTCGCCTACTATCGGGATTGCGTCACCGGCAGGCCCAACACCAAGGGCGGCTGCTACCGCATCAACATGCTGCCCACTACCTGTCACGTTTACTTCGGCGAGGTCATGAATGCCTCCCCCAACGGCCGCCTTGCACACAAGCCTGTATCCGAGGGAATATCCCCCGAGAAGGGCGCGGACATCTACGGCCCCACCGGCGTTATCAACTCCTGCGCCAAGATGGATCAGCTTTCCACAGGGGGCACGCTGCTCAACCAGAAGTTCACACCCTCAGTCCTTGCGGGCGACACCGGACTCGACCAGTTTGCCAACCTTATCCGCGCCTACTTCAACATGGACGGCCACCATATCCAGTTCAATGTCATCGACCGCAAGACGCTGCTGGCTGCCCAGGCCAATCCTGAGGAGTACAAAGACCTCATCGTCCGCGTTGCAGGTTACAGCGATCATTTCCGCAACCTGAGCAAGGAGCTTCAGGACGAGATAATCAACCGTACCGAGCAGAGCTTCGACGACTACAGCGACGCCGACTCCGAGTATCCCAAGGGCGGCTGCGGCTGCTAAAGGAATACGTCAGAGGCATTGTCCCCCATTTATGCTTCTGATACAATAGTTTAATGATCAACTAACACAGGAGGTTTATTATGAAGATAGGTTTTCTGGGTGCAGGCGCGATGGGAGGAGCGATACTCTCCGGCGCTATAAACGCGGGCGTTCTCGACCCCAAGCAGGTATATGTATCCGATATGTCTGACCAGATAAAGGAAAAATACGCTGCCCTTGGCTGCAATATAGTCAAGGACAACGAGGAGCTGGGCCGCGCCGCCGACATAGCGGTATTGGCCGTCAAGCCCCAATATGCGGCCCCCGCCCTTGCAGGTTTTGGCAGCACCATGGACGGCAAGGCAGTCATCTCCATCATGGCCGGCGTTACCGTTGAGCGCCTCCGCAAGATGATAGCGGGCAATATCCGGGTGCTTCGCACTATGCCCAATACCCCTGCTCTCGTAAATGCCGGCGCCTTCGCTCTATGCAATGAGACCGACCTCACCGCTGATGAGAAGGCTTTTGCAGAGAAACTCTTCAGCTCCATAGGCATCGTCGAGTGGATGAACGAGCACCTCATCGACACGGCATGCGGCCTCTCCGGCTCCGGTCCCGCCTTCGTTGCGGAATTCATAGAGGCGTTGGGCGACGGCGGCGTTCTGGAAGGTCTGCCCCGCGCAACCGCTTACCGTCTGGCTGCCCAAACTGTAATGGGCGCCGCCAAGATGATACTTGAAACCGGCATGCACCCCGCACAGCTGAAAGACATGGTATCCTCCCCCGGCGGCACCACCATCACCGGCTGCCAGGTATTGGAAGAAATGGGCTTCCGCGCCGCAGCCATAAACGCCGTGCAGGCCGCCACCAACAAGTCCAGAGAGCTGTAATTACCGAACTTTCGCAGGCATAAAAAGAGGATTTCCAAACGGAAATCCTCTTTTTTATATGCTTATATTACCACAAAAACGCCTAAATTTCAAGACTTGTTCGGTTTTTCCGGCGTGGTATCATGTAAGCTCTTGGAGGTGATAAAATGAACGACGCCATCATGTCTGTCATGGGCAGCACATTGACAGCCGTCTCAAGGGCAGAACTTTTAGAATGCAACCGCATATCATCTTACTTCGGCCTCATACTCACGCCAGAGCAGGCAGAAATTATATCAAAGCACAATACCGCAGCTCTTGTATCCACCGGACGGGTAGAATTCGCCGGCGGTGTGTTCAAGTCCCTCATCATGGCCTTCTGCGATTCTCCTTATATATCCCCTGAGGACTACGCCGATACGCTGTGCGGACTGCTTGACGTTTTTTACGCCATAAAGCAGGGCACAGCCGACTCCATGACGGACGACGAGGCCATATGCTTCATGAAGCTGCACTTTGACGGCGGCTGCGGCGGCTCCCTTGAATGCCTTCAGGATAAAGCCGCTATGCTGTGCCGGTCAAAATCCGTTTTTAACACGGAGGAAGTATGAACGATAGGCCAAAGCTATACGTACCAGCACCCGGCGAAATAACCGAAGCGCTTTACAGCCTGCTTTCAGCCCAGTGCAAAAGCTTTACCGGCGGGCAAAGCAGCTCTCTTTCCGCCGAGACCGTAGAAGCGCTGCTAAGCTCCATATGCTTTTCGTTGAGCTGCTTTGCAAGCAAATACGGCCAAAACGCGCTTGTGGAAATTCCGCTTGAAAAGGCACTCGAAGGCGCCAGGGATATACTGAAAAAGCGTATTCAGCTCTGCAAAACGCTGTACCTGACGCTTCTTCGCCTGCCTTTCCAGCCCGATAACGTATCCTACCGCGATACGGTGAACGGCATGGAGAATTTCTTCAAAAAGTACGATTACTATTTTTTTGCGGACCAGGTTCCCTGCGACATAGACTATCAGCTCTGCCTCCAGGTAAACGAAAACCTTTGGGGCGTGGAGTTCCTTACGGAGTACATCAAACGGCTCATCTGCGAGAGCCGTTTTTGCGGAGCATTCCAAAGATATGAGATAACCGCCCTTCTTGCCAACTTCGGAAGCAGGAACGACGAGCTGCTCATAAACGTATTCACCCCAGTGCTTTCAAACGCGCTGGGCAGGGCACTTCTGGGCAATGATATCAGTACCCTTGAAGTAACTCCCGACGGCATTGAGAAGCTCTTTTCAATGTTCGCAGGATTGAAATACGAAGAGGCCCTGCCCATAGTGGACAAGGCTTCGAAGCTTCTTTGCAGCAGAGTGGGATTTAGCGGCTACAACGCTGAATACGTGACTGAATCTGCGCGCACGCTCATACCCCGCATATGCCGCTGCGACCCTAAGGGCCTGTTTCTTTCACTTGCCAGATAAAAGTATCATTTGAGCTTTACCGAAAGGTACCGGCTGTTTTTATCCACGAAGCGCCACGGCATTGCTTTATGCTCCGCGGCGTATTCTACGTTTATCCGCGGCGTGGCGGCTATCTCAGGTACGTCGTCCGGCTTCCTCGGCAGTATAAAAAGCCTGTCCCGGGTAAGGTCTGTGCCATACTGTTCCCGGCTTATCCCCATGGCCTGGCACAGCTTGCCCGGGCCGCTGCAAAGGTCGGTAAGCTTTTCCCTTCCCCGGCGTGAGCGCATCAGCTCGATGCCCTCTAAAGGCTCCAGCGCCCGTATCAGCACACACTCCGGAACGCCCTCAGGGCCTGTGGATACATTAAAACAGCTATACATACCGTATATGAGGAATACATAGGCATACCCGCCCTGTCTGTACAGAACCTCCGTGCGGCCGTCCGCTCTGCCCCGGAAGGCGTGAGCGGCAGAATCCGCCTTGCCGAGATACGCCTCCGCCTCGACTATGCGCCCGGCCGTAGTGCCTTCGCCGCTGATCGATACCAGCGTGCAGCCTATCAGTTCCCGCACTATGCTCAGCGTGTCCTTAATATAGAATTCCCTTTCCAGTTTTTCCGTGGGTGTATCCTCCTTTTACAGTATCCGATGATATTATAACCTTTTGCCCTACAAAAGTCATAAAGTTAACTTATTATTTATAGAATTATGTCTGATGCTGTTGTATAATGTAATGAATAAAATTTTGAGGAAAACTGAACCATGGAGCACAGGAGAAAAAAGAAGGGCAGTTCAAAGCTGCTGATAATTATGGTAATAGTACTTGCGTTGCTTGCAATAGCGGCGATTTTTGCGTTAAAATTCTACACGGACATAAATAACCCTGAAAACCTCTTTGAAAGCACACTGCCCGAGGGTACCCCCGCGCCGGTGGAGCTTACTCCCGCGCCCGCCGATGAAGGTCCGCAGCCCTCCCCCACTCCGGATCAGGAGTCGCTTCTTTCCGGTCAGGCGGACGCCGAGTTCATGTCCAACCGCACCAATATACTTCTCCTCGGCATCGATGAGAGCACCGAGCGGGAGAATTGGGGGACCTTCCGCACGGATACCATGATACTTGTATCCATCGACTTCTCAAACAACGACGTATGCATGGTTTCAATACCTCGCGACAGCTATGTCAAGATCTATAACGCCAACGGCAACGTAGCCAACCCCAGCAGCCCCTATTCCAAGATAAACAACGCTTTTTCGGAGGGCGGCGGCGCGCAGAAGAAGGGCTTTGAGTACTCCATAGCGACGGTAGAAAAGCTGATGGGCGTAAAGATCGGCTACTACTGCGGCTTCAATATGAACGTAGTAAAAGAAGTAGTAAATGCCATGGGCGGCGTGGACTACGAAATAGATATAGAGGTAAAGATGAACGGCCGAGAGCTGCACCCCGGAATGCAGCATCTGGACGGGCAGGGCGTGCTGGACTACTGCCGCCAGCGCAAGGGTTCCTCTGATATAGCACGTATAGACCGGCAGCAGCGCATGCTGACCGCCATACTAAAGCAGCTCAAGGATACCGACCAGATAGCCAACATACCCTCCATCTACTCCGCCGTTGAGGCCAACATAATGACCAACCTCAACATTAAGCAGATATCCTCTCTGGCGCTGGTAGCCCTGCGCATGGATATGAGCCAGCTTTCCCGCTATACTTTGGAGGGTAAAGCCATGGATATATTGGGCCGGGACTGCTACTGCCTGTATGTATCCCGAATAGAAAAAATAGTCAGGGAAGTCTGGGGGCAGAGCGTAAATCTGGATTCCGAGAATGACGTCAGTTTTATAGAAGAGCAGGTAGAGGCCCACCGGGCACTTATAGCCGATGAGCTCAACCGGGCCAATATCGCTTACAGCAAGGCTTACAGCATAATGAACAACTGCCGCGAGCTGATAGACAAGAGCAGCTACGATACCCTCAAGGCTGCCGCCAAGGAGCTTCTGGACGCCATACAGAAGGAAAACAAAGAAAACCTCGACGCATACACTCCCTATGTTGAGCAGCTTTGCGACAGCATTTGCAGTCAATACGGAATTTCGATATACTGATAATAAACTTTTGGAGGAATATATATGTCCGTAGATAAAGTCAGGGAATACCTCAGGAGCTACGGCTTTGAGGACAGGATAAAGGAATTCGATATCTCCACCGCCACCGTTGCGGAAGCGGCCGAGGCAGTGGGAGTCATACCCGCCCGCATAGCCAAGACTCTCTCCTTCCAGAGCGAAGAATGCGGCTGCATACTTGTGCTCATGGCCGGGGATGCAAAGGTGGACAACAAAAAATACCGCGCCCGGTTCGGCGTAAAGCCCCACATGCTCACCCATGAGGACGCGCTGCAGTACACCGGCCATGCGGTTGGCGGCGTATGCCCATTCGCAGTGCCGGACAGCGTCCCCGTATATCTTGACGTCTCCCTAAAGCGGTTCGATACCGTGTTCCCCGCCGCAGGCAGTGCCGCCAGCGCGGTCAGGCTCACCTGCGATGAGCTTGAAATGGTTTCCCGCTCAAGGGGATGGATAGACGTATGCAAGGGCTGGGAGGAAGACCAGTAGTCTCCCCGCCTTATATATCGGACAATAACAGCAATAATATTCAGGAGGAACAGCATGGAGTACACTAATCTCGGCAACACCGGCTTGAAGGTTTCCCGCCTCGGCTTCGGCGGTATACCGATCCAGCGCATCACACAGGAAGAGGCCACTGCCCTCATACGCAAGCTTCCGGAGTACGGCATCAACTACATAGACACCGCCCGCGGCTATACCGTAAGCGAGGAATACCTCGGCATAGCCATGGAGGGCATCCGCGATAAGTTCGTTCTCGCCACCAAGAGCATGGCCCGCACAAGGGAAGCCATGGAAAAGGATATAGAGACCAGCCTTAAAAACCTCCGCACCGACCATATCGACCTGTATCAGGTACATAACGCACCCCCTGCCCAGATGAAGATAGTCACCGGTGAAGGCGGCGCACTGGAAGCCCTGTTGGAAGCAAAGGCAGCAGGCAAAATAGGCCATATAGGCATCACCGCCCATGAGATAGGCACCTTTGAGATGGGCCTTGAGATGGACTGGGTGGAGACTATCATGTTCCCATACAACTTCGTAGAGCTTCAGGCGGCTGACCTCATCAGAAAGTGCGCCGAAAAGGGCAAGGGCTTTATCTGCATGAAGCCTCTGGCCGGCGGCGCCATAGAGAACGCGCCCCTCGCCATGCGCTTTATAGCCTCCAATAAGGACATAACCGTCAATATACCCGGCATGGCCAATGAGGACGAGCTAAAGCAGAATGTTGCCGCAGCCTGCGATCCTGCTCCCCTCTCAGAAGACGATCTCAAGGAAGTGCAGAACATACGCGACACTCTGGGCAACCAGTTCTGCCGCCGCTGCAATTACTGCCAGCCCTGCACCATGGGCATAAACATCTCCTTCTGCTTTACCATCAACGGCTATCTCACCCGTTACGGCCTGAAGGACTGGGCCATAGGCCGCTATAAGGGAATGGCCGTAGAGCCTAACGCCTGCATTGAATGCGGCATGTGCGAGAGCCGCTGCCCCTACCACCTCCCCATAATCGAAATGCTCAAGGACGTATACAGCAACTTCCAGAAGGAAATTAAGTAAGGTATATAATGCCGAACGGGGCCGCCGCGCAAAGCGGCAGCCCCTTGTTTTGTTATGCCCTTTGCACTATAATAAAGCGATGAACTAAGGAGAGATAACATATTGAAAACAAGCGACTTTTTCTACGACCTGCCCAAAGAGCTGATAGCCCAGTCCCCTGCGGCTGTCCGCAGCTCATCGAGGCTGCTGGTCTATGACAGGGCGAATAAGACTATACGAGACGGTGTATTTACCGACATACTGGATTACTTCAGACCCGGAGACGTTCTGGTGCGCAATATCACCCGGGTCATACCCGCGAGGCTCCACGCCTATCGGGAGGATACCGGCGGCGCAATGGAGTTTCTTCTGCTCCGCCGTCTCGACGAAAACCGCTGGGAATGCCTTGTCCGCCCCGGAAGGCGGGCAAAGACCGGGCTCACCTTCAAGATAAACGACGAGCTTTCCGCAACTATCCTCGATAGCACCGAGGACGGAGGCAGAATAGTACGCCTGAACTACGACGGAGTATTCGAAGAAATACTGGATCGGGCCGGCGAAATGCCTCTGCCTCCCTATATAACCGAGAGGACCGCCGGTAAGGAGCGCTATCAGACGGTATACGCAAAAGAAAACGGCTCCGCCGCTGCTCCCACGGCCGGATTGCACTTCACTACCGAGCTTCTGGATGATATACGCAAAAAGGGAGTGACCATCGTTGACGTGCTGCTGCACGTCGGTCTCGGCACCTTCCGCCCCGTATCCGAGGACAACGTGGAGGATCACCACATGCACTCGGAGTACTGCGAATGCAGTGAAGAAGCGGCAAGGGCCATCAACGAGGCGCGGGCCAGGGGCGGCAGAGTATTCGCCGTGGGCACCACATCCTGCCGCACGCTTGAAAGCGTTACGGATGACGAGGGAATAGTGCACGCCAAAAAGGGCTGGACCGACATATTTATCACTCCAGGTTACAAATTCAAGGCAGTGGACAAGCTTATAACCAACTTTCACCTGCCCGAATCAACGCTGCTCATGCTGGTTTCCGCCCTCTGCACAAGGGAAGAAATGCTGGACGTCTACAAGCATGCCGTAGAGGAAAAGTACCGCTTTTTCTCCTTCGGAGACGCCATGCTTATACTATAAATGACAACGGAGCTTACACATGCAAGATAAATTCGACTTCAAATACGAGCTTCTGCACGTTTGCAAGCAGTCCGGCGCGCGCCGGGGCAGGCTGCACACCCCGCACGGAGTAATAGAGACCCCCTGCTATATGCCGGTAGGCACACAGGCCACGGTAAAGGCCATGCTTCCCCGGGACGTTAAGGAAGTAGGCTCTATGATAATACTGTCAAACACGTACCATCTCTTTGAGAGGCCCGGCCATGAACTTATAAAAGAGGCGGGCGGCCTACACGAGTTCATGCGGTGGGACAAGCCCATACTTACCGACAGCGGCGGTTTTCAAGTGTTCAGCCTTGCCTCCGCCAATAAAATAAAAGAGGACGGCGTGGAGTTCCGCTCCCTTCTGGACGGACGTAAGCATTTCTTCACCCCCGAGCTTGTAATGGAGATAGAAGAGGCCCTTGGCGCGGATATCGCCATGGCGTTCGACGAATGCGCCCCTTATCCCTCCGACCGGGAATACACCATAGCTGCAATGGAGCGCACCCATCGCTGGGTTGTGCGCTGCAAGAAGGCGCATACCCGCCCGGATCAGGCGCTCTTCGGCATAGTTCAGGGCGGCATGTTCGCCGACCTCAGGATAGAGAGCGCTAAGTTCCTCGCTTCCCTCGACCTGCCGGGCTATGGCATCGGCGGCCTTTCAGTTGGCGAGCCCAAAGAAGTGATGTACGACATGCTGGAGCAGATGATGCCCTATATGCCCGCAAACAAGCCCCGCTACCTTATGGGTGTGGGCAGCCCCGACTGTCTGGTGGAAGGCGCGATCCGCGGCATAGACATGTTCGACTGCGTACTTCAGACCCGTATAGCGAGAAACGGCCTTGCGCTCACGGGAAGCGGCAAAAAAATGCTGCGAAACGCCACCTTCGAGCACGACTTTACACCTATTGAGGAAGGCTGCGACTGCTACGCCTGTAAGAACGGCTTTACCAAAGCATATATTCGCCACCTTGTAAAATGCAAGGAGATACTGGCGGCACAGCTCATAACCACCCACAACCTGCGCTTCTCTCTGAGGCTCATGGAGCAGATACGCGAGGCCATAGAGCAGGACAGGCTGCTGGACTTCCGGGAAGAGCTTAAAGCGAAAGGAACATTCGATTGATGGAGCTTACCCTTGAAAACATAAGCGAGCAGGACACGGCCCGCATAGGCAAAAGCATGGCGCCGTTGCTTTTCCCCGGAGCGTTTATCGCGCTGTTCGGCGATCTCGGCTCGGGCAAGACCACTTTTACAAAGGCGGTAGCCGAGGGTTTGGGCATAAACAATATACAGAGCCCTACCTTCACCATAGTCCGTGAGCACGGCGGCAGGCTTCCCTTGCTTCACTTTGACGCATACAGGCTGAGCAGCGATGACGAGCTTTATGCCATAGGCTTTGATGACTATCTGTCCCGTCCTTCCGTAATAATCATGGAGTGGTGCGAAAACGTACCCGGCGCGCTGCCAAGTGAGCGGCTGGAGCTGCACATCACCGGTTCAGGCGCCGAACTGCGGACGCTCACATTCATACCCTACGGCAAAAAATACCAAGATCTTCTGGAGAATATAAAATGCTGATGCTTTCCCTTTCCACCTCCGGCCCCATAGCCTCAGCCGCTGTTATAAAGGACGGCCAGGTATTATCCCGGGAGGTCGGCAGTCAGGGCCGAACACATTCCGAGACAATAATGCCCCTCTGTGAAAAGGCATTGCAAACTGCCGGCTACACCCCCGCAGATATGGACGCCTTCGGCGTGGATGCAGGCCCCGGCTCGTTTACCGGCGTCCGCATAGGCATATGCGCAGCCAACGCAATGGCCGCGGCCTTCGGCAAGCCCGTGGCGGTCGCAAGCTCCCTCGAAGGGCTGCTGTACGGCATTGATAACGCCTGTGCCCTATTGGACTGCCGCAACGGCAACGGCTACGCCATGGTGAAGTACGAGGGATTTTCGCCGGAGCCCATGGCGGTGGTGATAGACGATCTGCTATCCACCCTGCCGGACGGCATACTCATGGCAGGCGACGGAGCCGTCATGCACCGCCAACGCATACTCAATGCCTTGCCCAATGCCCGCTTTGCGGAGGGCAACGACATAATCGCGGACAGGATAGGCCTTGCGGCATATGACAAGCTCGTACGGGGCGAAACCGTTATTGAGGCGCTGCCCCTCTACCTCCGCCCCTCTCAGGCCGAACGTCTCGCAAAGGAGAGGAATAAATGATAGCCTTCAGGCCAATGCAGAAAAAGGACGTTCCCCGCATAGCGGAGCTGGAGCGCATATGCTTTCGCTCCCCCTGGTCGGAGAACTCCCTTTACGGCGAATTGCGCAACAGCATCGCCCATTACCGTGTAGGCGAGGAGGACGGCCACGTGATAGCCTACGGAGGCATGTGGGTAATGTTCGGTGAGGCCCATGTAACGAATGTAGCTGTTGATCCCGAATACCGGGGCCGCGGCTACGGAAAGCTCCTCATGCTTGAGCTAATCAGCACTGCCCTGCTGCATCATGCGGACAGCATGACGCTGGAGGTGCGAATAAGCAATACCGTCGCCCAAAACCTCTACGCTTCTCTCGGCTTTGAAGTGGCAGGCAGGCGCAAGAGGTACTACATGGACACCGGCGAAGACGGCCTTATCATGTGGAACCGACAGCTGAAGAAAACTGCCGCTGTCCATAGTTGACAGGCCTAATCGGTCAGTGATACCATTATTTTACCAATTAAAGGTCCCTTTTCGTTACATAATACATAAATCAAAAGGAGAACTCCCATGAAAAACATCATCAAATGCGATAGCGCCCCTGCCGCCCTGGGCCCCTACAGCCATGCCTGCGAAGCCAACGGCTTTATATTCACCTCCGGCCAGCTGGGCATAGATCCCGCTACAGGCAAGCTCGCGGAAGGCGTTGAGGCTCAGGCCCATCAGGCTCTTGTCAATATAGACAACGTTCTCAAGACCGCGGGCGCTACCATGAAGGACATCCTCAAAACCACCATATTCCTTGTCGACCTCAACGACTTCGCGGCCGTGAACAGGATCTACGGGGATTACTTCGGCTCTGAATTCCCCGGTCGTTCCTGCTTCCAGGTATCCAAGCTCCCCGCCGGCGGCCTTGTTGAGATCGAGGTCGTAGCCTACAAGGGCTAATCCGAACATTATGGAGACGCCGGAGCACGTCATCTTCCATTACAGGCCCATGGTCTGCATGGGCTTGGGCATAGCTGTGGGCATCTTCCTCTCCGGCAGCGTTTCAGGCGCAGGGCTTATTATGGCCCTGTGCCTTTTTTCCCTCTTTTCGGGTCTCGGCATCTACTTTGGCTTCAAGGGCGCCGCACTGTTTGCATTCGGCTGCGCAGCGGGACTTTTGCGCACGCTGTTCGGCCCGGTAAGTCTGCCCTACGGTCTGATGTATCCCTTCGAGCACATGCGCGCCGGGCTGTCCTCTGCGTGCGCCTCCCTGTTCGGGGAACACGCGCCCCTTCTCAACGCCATGCTCTGGGGCGTAAAGGGCGGCATATCGGATTCCGTATACGACGCCTTCCGTTCCTGCGGTATTGCCCATATACTGGCTCTCTCCGGCCTGCACGTTTCTTTCGTTGCAGGCGCGCTGAACCGGCTCGCACGGCGGGCGCTACCTAAGGTGAAGTTTTATACTTCGATTGTAGTGTTGTTTGCCTATTGCGCCATTGCCGCCTTCCCCTCCTCTCTTATCCGCGCCAGCGTGATGAGCCTTTGCAGCCTATATGCAGCCGCTGCCGGCAGACGGTATGACATGCCCTCCGGAATCGCCTTCAGCGCCATAGTCATACTCCTTGCCGACCCGACCGCGCTGTACAGCATAGGGTTCGAGCTTTCCTTCGGCGCGGTGATTATGATATCCCTTCTCATGCGCCCGGTGACGGAGCTGCTGTCCTTTCTTCCGCTGCCCATAGCGCAGATGGCAGCGCTGTCCATCTGCGGCACCCTCGGCACTTTACCGCTATCCGTATACTATTTCGGCACGATCCCGGTCCTCGGGCTGTTCGCCAATACTCTGATACTTCCCATGGTGCCCTTCGTATTCCTGTCCGCTATGGCTGTGAACCTCATAGGCGCAGCCATGCCCGCCGCGGCAAAGGCGCTGTCCTTTATCCCGATGTTTCTCACAGGCGTAATGACAGAAGCGGCAAACGCCATATCCTCCGTGTCATTTGCGGTAAAGCAGGCCGCCATAACGCCGCTTGCATGCTTATTCGTGTATCTCGCCTGCTTCGCGGTATCAGACCAGCCGCTGATTTCCCCCTCAAAAAAGTACGCCGCATGCGCCGCATCGCTGTTTGCGGCTGTGCTGTGTATGCTGTAGTTTGGATTTATGGTATAATGCTCATATGGATTATATGACTTTTTTCAAGAGCATAAAGACCGGCTCGCTAAAGGGCGCATATGCCTTGCACGGCGAAGAGGAGTTCGTAAAGGAAAGCGCCCTTAAAAGCCTTACCTCATCGCTTGATGAGGCCACGCGCGACCTGAATCTGCAGGTACTCGAAAAGGCTGAAGCCGATGACATTATCTCCGCCTGTGAAACGCTGCCCTTTTTCGGGGAGCGGCGCGTCGTCGTATGCAAAACACTGCCCGCCGACAGCGACGCCAGAAAGCTGACATCATACCTGCCGGGCATACCTGACTACACGCTCCTTATATTTTTTATTCGGGGCAAGGCCAACGAAAAGCTCGGCATAGTCAAGGCCCTGAAGGCCGAAAACCGGCTGGTAGATTTTGCCCCATTCAGGGACTATGAGGCGGCAAAGTGGGTATATCAGCAGGGCAAGCGGCTCAATGTGACAATAACAGAAGCCGCGGCAAAGCACATCGTAAGCCTCGCCGGCACTGACATCGCCACCCTGAACAACGAGCTTACAAAGGCTGCAGACTACGTTGGCCGTGGCAACGAGCTTACCCGAGAGGCCATATCCGCCTGCGTCACCCGCAGCCTCGAGGTACGCATATTCGACATGCAGGACTATCTACTATCCGGCAAGGCCCAGGACGGCATAAGGGCATACCGCCAGATGCTGTCTGACGGCGAAAGCACCTTCGGCATTGCCGGATTCATGGAAAAATGCTTCCGCTCCATGCTCACCGCCCGGACGTATATAGATCAGGGGCTTAACCGCGAACGCGTCCTGCGGCTCACCGGCGATAAATATCCGCAAAAAAAAGCTTATGAGGCAGCTCTTCGCTACTCAAGGGCAGAGATAATCAAAAACATGAGGAATTTCGCGAATATCGCCTATTTAAAAATAGCCGAGCAGCAGCCCGATACGCTGACGCTGGAAAACGCATTGATAGAATGTATGCCGAAGCGCCGCTAAAAGCGGCGCTTATATTTATATAGTTTTTTATAATATATTCATAAATTAATATATGCATGGTTATTCATAAGCTCCATATCATTCTCTCCTGCGAAGCCGCATGACGCAAATCCTGCAAATTTACAGTTTCATTCTCGTATTACAAATCTAATGTCCAGTATTTTCAGCATTTTTTAACGACTCATTTCCTGCATTTAGTCATGTTGATTGCAGCGAAAATTCTTTTTTCCTTCAACAAATATTATTTTTTCTGTATTTTTCTATCTGATTCACGTTTTGAGTAAAATTCTTTATGTTGCATATATATGATATGTATGTTAAAACATAGACATAACATATAATTTCTCATTATCGCGGAGGTGTATGATGAGCTCAGGATTTGATTATGCCCTGCTTGACAGGATACTGGAAGCGCACGACTGCGCGCCGCGGAATACCATCGCTATCCTTCAGGATGTACAGGAGCACTACCACTATCTGCCGCAGGAGGCTTTCCCCTATATGGCAAAACGACTCAACGTAGGCGAGGCGCGGCTTTACAGCGTCGCTACGTTTTACGAGAACTTTTCCCTCGAGCCAAAGGGGAAATACGTCATCAAGGTCTGCGACGGCACCGCCTGCCATGTAAGAAAGTCCATTCCGATACTGGAGCGGCTTCGCAATGAACTGGGCTTATCAGAAAGCAAGCACACTACAGATGACCTGATGTTCACTCTGGATACCGTGAGCTGTCTCGGCGCATGCGGTCTTGCTCCGGTGCTTACCGTAAATGACACGGTGCACCCTTCCATGACCCCTGACAAGGCCAGCGAACTTATAGCCGGGCTCCGCAATAAGGAGGATTAACATATGTACAGGCTAAAAAGCAGGATAGACCTTATCTCGGCACGGAGGGCATACTCCGCCGCCTTTTCTTCGCAGTCATTAAAGATACTCGTCTGCGCGGGCACAGGCTGCGTCGCAGGCGGTTCACTCAAAATTTACGCCAGGCTCAAGGAGCTCATAGACGAAAAGGGACTGTACTGTCAAGTCCAACTCGATCATGAGCATCACAGTCACGGTCATGACGGCTGCGATAGCGGCAATGTGAAGACTGTGGGCCTTAAGAAGAGCGGCTGCCACGGCTTCTGCGAGATGGGTCCCCTCGTGCGCATAGAACCCTATGGCTACCTTTACACCAAGGTAAAGCTTGAGGACTGCGAAGAGATAGTGGAAAAGACCGTAATGAACGGCGAGATAGTCGAACGGCTCAGCTATCATAAGGACGGCGTAAGCTATCCCCGTCAGGAGGATATACCATTCTATAAAAAGCAGACCCGTCTCGTGCTGGAGCACTGCGGCCATATCGACGCCACCTCGCTTCCCGAGTACCTTGCGATCGGCGGCTATTCCGCCTTTGAAAAGGTGCTTTTCGATATGACTCCGGATTCCGTGATAAAACTCATGGAGGATTCAGGCCTCCGAGGCCGCGGCGGCGGCGGTTATCCTACGGGCAAAAAATGGGCGCAGGTAGCCCGTCAGAAGGCGGAACAAAAATACATAGTCTGCAATGGCGACGAGGGTGACCCCGGCGCATTTATGGACCGCTCCGTTATGGAGGGCGACCCCCACAGAATGATAGAGGGCATGATGATAGCAGGTATAGCCTGCGGGGCTACCGAGGGCTATATATACGTCCGCGCCGAGTACCCATTGGCGGTGGAGCGGCTGAAGATGGCCATCGAGCAGGACACCTTCGCAGGGCTTTTAGGCGACAACATCCTCGGCTCCGGCAAGCGCTTCCATCTCCATATAAACCGCGGCGCAGGAGCCTTTGTCTGCGGCGAAGGCAGCGCTCTTACCGCCTCAATAGAAGGCAAGCGCGGAATGCCACGCGTAAAGCCCCCGCGCACCGTAGAGCACGGCCTCTTTGACGGCCCCACGGTGCTGAATAACGTTGAAACCTTTGCCAACGTGGCGCCCATAATAAACAACGGCATCGAGTGGTTCCGATCCTTCGGCACCCCTACCAGCCCCGGCACCAAGGCATTCGCCCTCACGGGCAATATAAGCAATACCGGCCTTATAGAGGTGCCTATGGGCACTACCCTAAGGGAAGTCATATTCGACATAGGCGGCGGCATGCGCGGCGGTGCGAAGTTCAAAGCAGTACAGATAGGCGGGCCTTCCGGCGGCTGCCTTACATTTGCTGAAGACCACCTGGATATGCCTCTGGACTTCGATTCCCTCAAAAAAGCGGGCGCTATGATAGGCTCCGGCGGCCTTGTGGTAATGGATGACAGCACCTGCATGGTGGAAGTAGCGCGCTTTTTCATGCACTTCACTCAGAACGAAAGCTGCGGCAAGTGCGTGCCCTGCCGCGAAGGCACCCGCCGCATGCTGGAGATACTCGAGCGCATAGTCGCGGGCAACGGTCGTGAGGAGGACATAGACCTGCTTCTGGAGCTTGCGGACACAATATCCTCCACTGCCCTCTGCGGCCTGGGCAAGACCGCGGGTAACCCGGTAGTAAGCACCATCAGGAATTTCCGCGAGGAATACCTTGCACACGTGCGGGACAAATACTGCCCTACCCATAACTGCTCCAAGCTCAGGCGCATATACATCGATCCCGAGGTATGTAAAGGCTGCTCCAAATGCGCGCGCAGCTGCCCCGTAAACGCCATATCCGGCGTCATCAGGCAGCCCTTCACCATAGACGCCGCAAAATGTGTCAAGTGCGGCGCCTGCATAGAAAACTGCAGCTTCGGCGCTGTAAAGGAGGCGTAACCATGACCGGAAAGTTTATGACCATAGACAACATACCCGTCGAGCTTACCGGCGAGGAAAAGAACCTTCTCGAGGTGATACGCAGGACAGGCATCGAGCTGCCCACCTTCTGCTACTACTCCGAGCTTTCCGTATACGGCGCATGCCGCATGTGTATGGTAGAGGACGACAGGGGCAATATACACGCCGCCTGCTCCACCCCTCCTAAGGCCGGAATGACAATATACACCAACACCTCGCGCCTGAGGAAATATCGCAGAAACATACTGGAACTGCTGCTTGCAAATCATTGCCGCGACTGCACCACCTGCGAAAAGAGCAGCGACTGCAAGCTCCAGCAGCTTGCACAGCGCTTTCACATAACCGGGGTGAGATTTCCAAACGCACAGACAAAGCCCGACCCGGACTGTTCCTCTCCCTGTATCTCCATCGATCACAGCAAATGCATACTCTGCGGCGACTGCGTGAGGATGTGCAATGAGGTGCAGCACGTGGGCGCCATAGATTTCGCATACCGCGGCGCGAAGATGGTAGTCTCCCCCGCCTTCGGCAGGCCCATGGCGGAGTCCGGCTGCGTGGGCTGCGGCCAGTGCGCCGCCGTCTGCCCCACCGGCGCTATCGTCATAAAAAAGGACACCGAACGGCTATGGGAAGACCTTGCGGACAGTAATACGCGCGTAATCGCCCAGATCGCCCCTGCCGTACGCACGGGTGTAAGCAAGACCTTTAACGAAAAATACGGCGACCTTGCCATGGGCAAGCTTGTAGCCGCCCTGCGCCGCATGGGCTTTGACGAGGTGTTCGACACCTCCACCAGCGCCGACCTTACGGTGCTTGAAGAGAGCAGTGAATTCCTTGAGCGCCTCGAAACAGGCGGCAAGCTGCCCCTCTACACCTCCTGCTGCCCGGCCTGGATACGCTTTGCGGAAACCCGTCACCCCGAGATATTGGAAAACATTTCCACCTGCCGCTCTCCAATGGAGATGTTCGGTTCCGTAATAAAGGAATACTTCGGCAATTGCGGAAAGCGGGTTGTATCCGTCGCCATAATGCCCTGCACCGCCAAAAAATTCGAGGCCATGCGGGACGAATTCAGGGACAAGAACGGCACTCCCTACGTGGACTATGTAATAACCTCCCAGGAAATAATCCAGATGATACGTCAAAGCGGCATACGCTTTGACGAGCTGGAACCAGAGGCCGTTAGTATGCCCTTCGGCATGAGCAGCGGCGCCGGCCTGATATTCGGCGCGTCCGGCGGCGTTACCGAAGCGGTGCTAAGAAGGCTCTCCGATGACAAATCCGCAGGCGCGATACGTTCCATTGCCAACTCCGGCGTCCGCGACATAGCAGGCCTCAAGGAGTGCAGCATCACTCATAACGGCGAGGAGATAAAGATCGCCATAGTCAGCGGCCTGGAAAACACCGATAAACTCATCCACCGCATAGAAGAGGGCGAGGTCAGCTACCACATGGTGGAGGTAATGGCATGTCCCGGCGGCTGCGTATCCGGCGCAGGCCAGCCGTTCGCAAAATCCGGTGAGCGAAGACAGCGCTCCGAGTCCCTGTACCGAAACGACAGAATGTGTCTCATACGCCGCTCGGAAGAAAATCCCCTCATGGAGGAACTGTACAGCGGCATACTTAAAGACAGGACACACGAACTGCTGCACGTGGATTATGTAAAATAACAGTATCAGCCCATCGTCCACCCCGATGGGCCACTTTTTTTGCAAATGATCAGCGGTAAATCCGGAGCGAAAGTGCGTCTTTGCGGGAAAATACATTCAATATGGCACACCTGTAGTTATGCAGACCGGAACTGACGGACGCTTTCACAAATACTCCGGCATGCAATCGCTTTTATGCCCGGCACAGAGAGGCCACCGAGCTTTTTTCAAAAAACCCCATGCTCCAATGCGGAACATGGGGTTTTCGATTAGCCAAATCATCAATACCTCTGGCTGCGCTGCTTTTGTATTACGTTTCTACCTTACTCCGAACAGTAGCTTTTCGTATGTGGGAAATGGCCAGTACTTCTCAGCCGTAAGCATCTCGGCCTCGTCGCACACTACCCTGAGTTCGGCCATTTTGTGCAGTATAACGTCCCGTATATAGTACGATGCTTCCGCAACGTCGTTTATGGTCTTTAGCCTGATGGTGGCTCTGTCAAGCTCCTCCGCCGCAGCATCTATCTCGTCCACAAGCCCGGAAAGCTTTGCTATAGTCCTTCTCTCGTACCTTCCTGTAAGCTCCGGCAGCATCTTCAGCTTTGCCTCGAGGGTATCCGCCAGATCCTTTTCGTATGCGGCAACTGCGGGCAGTATCTCCTTGCGCGCCATGTCTACCATGGTCAGCGCTTCAATATTGACAGTCTTGCAGTAATTCTCCAGAATTATCTCGTAGCGCGCCTGTATCTCGGCCCGGGAATAAACCCTGTGCCGCATCAGCATATCCACGTTCTTCTTCTCCAGCATGGCAGGCAGTGCATCCGGCGTAGTCCGAAGATTCAACAGTCCGCGGCTTTCCGCCTCCTTCAGCCATTCATCGTCATAGCCGTTGCCGTTGAACAATATCCGCTTGTGCTCCTTTACAGTGCTGCGTATAAGGTCGTGCAACGTACCCTCAAAATTCTCCGCGCCTTCCAGCTTATCGGCATACTGTCTCAGGGACTCCGCAACGGCGGCATTTATCATGATGTTGGCGCAGGCTATGCTGTCAGATGAGCCCAGCATGCGGAACTCGAACTTGTTGCCCGTAAAGGCGAAGGGAGATGTACGGTTTCGGTCCGTTGTATCACGTATGAACCGGGGCAGTGTATGCACGCCCAGCTTCATGACGGTCTTTTCCACTCCACTGTAGGGTTCGTCCTTCTCTATGGCATCCAGCACCGCCGTGAGCTCATCGCCTAAAAACATGGAAACTACGGCAGGCGGCGCCTCATTTGCCCCGAGCCGATGATCATTTCCGGCTGTAGCTACAGACAGCCTAAGCAGATCCTGATAATCGTCCACCGCTTGTATGACGGCTACGAGGAACAGCAGGAACTGAGCGTTCTCATGGGGCGTTTCGCCTGGCGTGAGGAGGTTCACGCCGTTATCGGTGGCCATAGACCAGTTGTTGTGCTTGCCGCTTCCGTTTACCCCGGCGAAGGGTTTTTCGTGCAGCAGGCATACCAGGCCATGCTTGGAGGCCACCTTCTGCATTATTTCCATAGTAAGCTGGTTATGGTCGGTGGCGATATTTGTGGTGGTGTATATTGGCGCAAGCTCGTGCTGTGACGGGGCCACCTCATTGTGCTCTGTCTTTGCCAGTATCCCAAGCTTCCACAGCTCCTCATTCAGCTCTGCCATATAGGCAGCTACTCTGGGCTTTATGGCCCCGAAGTAATGGTCATCCAGCTCCTGCCCCTTAGGCGGTTTTGCTCCGAATAGGGTCCGCCCGCAGAATACCAGATCCTTGCGCTGCTCATACATATCCTTATCTACGAGGAAATACTCCTGTTCAGGGCCTACGCAGGTGCGCACACATTTGACATCGGTATTGCCAAAGAGCCGCATTATGCGCATGGCCTGCTTGTTCAGCGCCTGCATCGAGCGCAGCAGCGGCGTCTTTTTATCCAGCGCCTCGCCTCCATAGGAGCAGAAGGCCGTTGGTATGCAGAGTGTCTTATCCTTTATGAATGCGTATGAGGTAGGGTCCCACGCCGTATATCCGCGGGCCTCAAAGGTAGCGCGCAGGCCCCCTGAAGGAAAGCTCGATGCGTCAGGCTCGCCCTGTATGAGGTTTTTGCCGGAAAATTCCATGATTACGCCACCGTCCGGCGATGACGCTATAAAGCTGTCGTGCTTCTCGGCAGTTATACCGGTAAGGGGCTGGAACCAGTGGGTAAAATGTGTAGCGCCGTGCTCCACGGCCCAGTCCTTCATGGCGTCGGCCACCGCGTTGGCAACATCTGTATTGAGGCTGGCCCCCTCGTCGATGGTCTTTCTGAGCGAATCGTATACTCCGAAAGGCAGCTTTGCCTTCATCGCCCTGTCGTCAAACACCAGGCTTCCGAAATAATCCGGTACCGAATTCATACTCTGTTTCTCCTTTCATCTCTAAACCTTTATATACTAAAAATTTAAATAACAATAATAAAAAGGCGTCGCGGAAAACACTCTCCGAGACGCCTTTGCCTTTATAAAAAAGCATTATACCGCATATGCGTCAGATGTCAAGACCGATTTAAAATTTTGTCCTTACAGCCAAAAAACCCATTGACGCGGGTCTGGGATTGTGCTAACATTCCGATATTAATGGGCAAAGGCGTTCATTCATATCCAAGGACAAGGTGTCCCAATATGAATGAGCGTTTTTCACTTTTTAAGGAGGGCTTATGAAGTACACCGCAGACGAAGTGATGCAGTACGCGGCAGAAGAGGACGTAAAGTTCGTGCGCCTTGCCTTCTGTGATATCCGCGGCAGGCAGAAAAACATAGCCATACTGCCCGACGAGCTGGGCCGCGCTTTCAGGTACGGTATAGCCATCGACGCCTCAGCCATAGCGGGCTTTGGCGGCGAGGTGCATTCCGACCTTTTCCTGCACCCGGACACCTCCACCCTAACCTTCCTGCCCTGGCTTTCAGAGCACGGCAAGGTAATAAGAATGTTCTGCCACATAACTTACCCTGACGGCACTCCCTTCGAGGCCGATACCCGCTCCATACTCGCCAAGGCTGTAGATTGCGCTCATGAACAGGGCGTATCCTTCGCCTTCGGCTCCGAGATGGAGTTTTATCTTTTTAAGCTGGACGAAAACGGCGAGCCGACGAAGCTGCCATACGACAACGCCGGCTATATGGATATTGCCCCTGAGGACAAGGGCGAAAACGTCCGTCGGGAGGTATGTTTCACCCTGGAGCAGATGGGCATAAAACCGGAAAGCGCCCACCATGAGGAAGGCCCCGGCCAGAACGAGATAGACTTCCGCTACTCCGACCCCGTGACCTCCGCAGACAATGCGGTGACTTTCCGCGGCGTCGTGAATACGGTTGCCGCCCGCAACGGACTTTGCGCCGACTTTTCGCCAAAGCCCCTCGAAAACCGCTCCGGCAACGGCATGCACATCAATATATCCGTCAGATCGGAGGACGGCGGCGATGCGCTGCCTCAGGTGATAGCCGGCATACTGGCCCACATATCCGATATGACGGTATTTTTAAACACCATCGAGGATTCCTACCTTCGCTTCGGCAGCAATAAGGCTCCCCGGTACATATCCTGGTCCAGCGAGAACCGTTCACAGCTTATACGTATACCTGCGGCAGAGGGCGAATACCGCCGGGCAGAGCTGCGCTCCCCCGATCCCGCCTGCAACCCTTATCTGGCCTTCGCGCTGATAATATACGCGGGGCTTGACGGAATTCGTCAGGATATGGCGCTGCCCGAGGCGGCGGACATTAACCTCTACACTGCGCCGGAGGACGTCAGGGCAAAATTTGCAATGCTGCCCAGCACTCTTAAAAAGGCGCAGTCGGCCGCGGCACGGAGCAGCTTCATAGCGGCAAGCCTGCCCCAAGCTATAATCGACTTTTACACAAAATAACCGTACTTTATGATTTAAGGGAAGGAGGAAGCGCAAATGGAATTTACGGAGCGCCGTTACAGCGTGCTGCTGGTGTCCTCATCTCCCAAATTCAACGAATCCATGCTGGCGCTGCTCTCAGAGAGCCGCTTTTATCCAGTCACCGCTGTATCCGACGTTTCCAGTGCCCGGCGACGCCTTCTCGAAAACAAATACGACATAGTCATAATCAACGCCCCGCTACCCGACGATTTCGGCACCCGCCTTGCCCTCTACATATGCGAGAACAGCGGCGCAGGGGTGCTCCTTTTGGTAAAGGCAGAGCATTATCCGGATATAAACGGCCGGGTATCCCCGTTTGGCGTGCTGGTGCTCCCGAAACCCGCCTCCTCGCAGACGGTGTCCCAATCGTTGCAGCTCCTTTGCGGCACAAGAGAACGCCTGCGGCGCATGGAACAAAAAACCGCCTCCATAGAGGAAAAGATGGAGGAGATACGCATAATAAACCGCGCGAAGCTGCTGCTTATGGAGCAGCTGAAGATGACGGAAAAGGAGGCGCACCGTTTCATTGAAAAGCAGGCCATGGACAGGTGCGTCACCCGAATAACTATAGCCCAAAGCATACTTTCCACATACAAGTAGAGGAGGAACAGCAACTATGACTAAGTACATCTTCGTTACCGGCGGCGTGGTATCCGGCCTTGGTAAGGGCATCACGGCGGCGTCTCTCGGCAGGCTGCTTAAAACCCGCGGTCTCAAGGTAGCAGCACAAAAGCTGGACCCATATATAAACGTGGACCCGGGAACTATGAGCCCCTATCAGCACGGCGAGGTATATGTAACGGCGGACGGCGCCGAAACAGACCTTGATCTGGGTCACTACGAGCGTTTTATCGACGAAGATCTGAATAAGTATTCCAATCTTACCACCGGTAAGGTATACTGGAACGTGTTGAATAAGGAGCGCCGCGGCGAGTACCTCGGTTCCACAGTTCAGGTCATACCCCACATAACCAACGAAATAAAAGATTTCGTATACCGTGTGGGCAAGCAGACAGACGCCGACGTGGTCATAACCGAGATAGGCGGCACCATAGGCGATATAGAGTCCCAGCCATTTATAGAAGCTGTGCGGCAGATATCCCTCGAGGTGGGCAGGGAAAACAGCCTGTTCATACACGTTACCCTCGTCCCCTTCCTCCGCGGCTCCGACGAACACAAGTCCAAGCCCACCCAGCATTCCGTAAAGGAGCTTCAGGGCATGGGCATAAACCCCAACATAATAGTCCTCCGCTGCGACGAGCCTCTTGAGGAGTCCATATTTAAAAAGATATCCCTCTTCTGCAACGTAAAGCTGGACTGCGTCATAGAAAACATCACTCTACCATGCCTTTACGAAGCGCCGCTGATGCTGGAGCAGTCCCACTTTTCCGAGGTCGTCTGCAGGGAGCTTGGCATTGACGCCCCTGCGCCTGACCTTGTGGAATGGGAGAATATGGTGCAGCGCATAAAGTCCCGCGAGAAGGAGGTACGCATAGGTCTCGTAGGTAAGTACGTACAGCTCCACGACGCATACCTCTCTGTGGCCGAGGCTATGCGCCACGCGGGCTATACCCTCAATACCCATATTCGCATACGTTGGATAGATTCCGAGACGCTCACCGAAGCCAACTATAGGGACGAGCTGAATTATCTGGACGGAATAATCGTCCCCGGCGGCTTCGGCAGCCGCGGCATAGACGGAATGATACTTGCAGCAAGGTATGCAAGAGAGAACGGCATTCCCTATTTCGGCATATGCCTCGGCATGCAGATAGCCGTCATAGAGTACGCAAGGCACGTTGCAGGCATTGCAGATGCACATTCCGGAGAATTTGATGAGCTTTGCAGACACAAAGTTATAGACTTTATGCCCGGACAGAGCGAAAATATAGATAAGGGCGGCACATTGCGCCTTGGGGAATACCCCTGCGTAATAGCCCCCGGCACCACCATGGAGCGCTGTTACGGTGCAAGCCGTATATCCGAGCGTCACCGTCACAGGTACGAGTTCAACAATGACTACAGGGGTGTTCTTACCAGGGCGGGGCTTACCCTTTCCGGTATGTCCCCGGACGGCAGGCTGGTAGAGACGGTTGAGCTTACCGGCAGGCCCTTCTTCGTGGGCGTGCAGTACCACCCGGAGTTCAAATCCCGCCCCAACAAAGCCCATCCGCTGTTCAGGGGGTTCATCGCGGCGGCTCTGGACAGAGCGGAGCATAAGCGGTAATATTATTATATTGCGTAATATTATTTAAAGGAGACAATAAATGGCAGCACAGACGGTACTGATACTTGATTTCGGCGGACAGTACAAAGAACTCATCGCCCGAAGAGTAAGAGAATGCGGCGTTTACTCCATAGTAAAGCCGGGAGATATTTCCTTGGATAAGATACGGGAGATAGACCCCATAGGCATCATACTTACCGGCGGCCCCAACAGCGTATACAAGAAGGAATCCCCCCACTGCGACAAGGCCATATTCGATATGGGTATACCGGTGCTCGGCATATGCTACGGCATGCAGCTGCTCTCCTGGTCGCTTGGCGGCGAAGTGACTCCCTGCCCCTCCAGCGAATACGGCAGGACAAAGATGCAGGTAAGCACTGATTCCCCGCTGTTTGCCGGGCTCGACCCCGCACAGATCGGGCTGATGAGCCATACCGATCAGGTGACAAAGCTCCCCGCGGGATTCAGATCAATTGCTCACACCGTCTCCTGCGAGAATGCGGCAATAGAAAATGCCGCTAAAAAGCTCTATGGCTTCCAATTCCACCCCGAGGTTGAAAGTACGCCCAACGGAACCGCAATGATACGCAGCTTTCTTTACTCGGTTTGCGGCGCAAAGGGAGACTACGACCTGAAGAACCTTGAGCAGCAGCTCATCTCTGACGTCAAAAAGCAGGTGGGCGATGCACATGTGCTGCTTGCCCTTTCCGGCGGCGTGGATTCCTCCGTATGCGCGGCGCTGCTTTCCAAGGCGCTGCCCGGCCAGCTCCACTGCATATTCGTGGATCACGGTCTCATGCGCAAAGACGAGGGAAACGAGGTCGAGGCGGCCTTTAAAAACCGCGATTTAGACTTTATCCGCGTGAACGCCCAGGAGCGCTTCCTAAAGGCCCTTGCAGGCGTTACTGACCCGGAACAGAAGCGCAAGATAATCGGCACGGAATTCGTGCGGGTATTTGAAGATGAATCCAAGAGACTGCCCAACGTAAAATTCCTCGCCCAGGGCACCATATACCCCGACGTCATAGAATCCGGCGGCAATAAGGCAGCGACCATAAAGAGCCACCACAACGTGGCCGGCCTGCCCAAGGATATGAAGTTCGAGGGCGTGGTAGAGCCCCTCCGCGGCCTCTTTAAGGACGAGGTGCGGGCGCTTGGGCGTCAGCTTGGCCTGCCCCGCCGGTTCGTGGAGCGCCAGCCCTTCCCCGGCCCCGGCCTCGCCGTCCGCGTGATGGGCGAAATAACCCCGGAGAAGCTGGAGATACTGAGGAATGCGGACGCCATATTCCGCGAGGAGATCGCAAAGCGCCGCATAAAGGCGGATCAGTACTTCGCGGTATTGACAGACACCCGCTCCGTAGGCGTAGTTGGCGATTTCCGCACATATAACTATGTCATAGCCCTGAGGGCCGTCAAAACCTCCGACTTCATGACCTGCGAATATGCGCCCATATCCCATAAGGTGCTGGGCACAGTATCCTCCCGCATAGTAAACGAAGTCAAAGGTGCAGGCCGCGTGGTCTACGACATAACCGGCAAGCCTCCGGCAACTATAGAATGGTGCTAAACTGATTATTGAGAGGGCTTCAGTATGCGAGATTATAAAAAAGAATACGAAGAGCGAGTGGCCTTTATAAGGGATCTTCTCGAAAAAAGCGGCGCAAAAGGCATAGTATACGGCAACAGCGGCGGCAAGGACTCCGCCCTGGTGGGCATACTCTGCAAGGCGGCCTGCGACAATACCGTTGGCATAATAATGCCCTGCGCATCCAAGCGCAACTTCGGCCAGGATGCGGAGGATGCGCGTATCGCCGCCGACCAATACGGCATAGAGACCCGCTTCATCGACCTTACTCCGGTTCGTGCGGCCGAGATGCAGCAGCTCAGCAGCCTTACCGAAGTCACACCCGCGGCGGCCGTCAACATCGCCCCCCGTCTCCGCATGACTACGCTGTACGCGGTGGCTGCCAGCGAGGGAAGGCTGGTTGCCGGCACAGGCAACCGCAGCGAGGCCTACGTGGGCTACTTTACCAAGTGGGGTGACGGCGCGCACGATTTCAATCCCATATCCGATCTTACAGTGACCGAGATATACGAGTTCCTGCGCTATCTGGACGCTCCGGCATGTATAATAGAAAAGGCCCCCTCTGCCGGCCTATTTGACGGGCAGACAGACGAGGCCGATATGGGCCTTAAATACGCGGATCTTGACGAGTACATACTTACCGGGCACACAAACGAAAAAGCTGCCGCGACGATAGAGCGGCTGCACAGAAACAGCCGGCACAAGCGCGACGGCATAGCAAGGTTCAGCAGGTAAAATGATCCCGCCGGTATAATACCGGCGGGATAGTTTTTTCGTTTTACTTTCCCAGTCCCGCCTTTTGCAGCGCGGCTATTGCGTATTTTGCTGCAATTCCCGTAAGCGTACCTGTGATTACGGCGGATATCATGAGCACCGGCAGGTAGCCCAGCACCGCCCGTGATTCCACCACCATGCAGGCCACGGCTATCTGGCCGATATTGTGGGACACCGCGCCGCCTACGCTCACGCCTATTATCCCTACGTCCTTCAGCCTGCTCAGCAAAAGCATGACACAAAGGCTCAGTAAGCCCCCTGCCAGGCTGTAAAGCATTCCGGAAAGTCCGGCGAATAAAAACCCCGACAGCACAACCTTGGCAAGCATAAGCAGCATCGCGCTTTTCGCACCCATTAGGTATACAGCGTAAAGCAGCACCGTATTTGCAAGGCCCAGCTTTACCCCCGGTATGCCGGGAGCTACAGGTATAAACCGCTCGAAGTAGCCCAGTACCAGCGCCATTGCGCAAAGCAGACTGAAGCGGGCAATGCTTTTAGTCTTCATGGCTGTTTCCCCGGCGCAAGCTCTACGGAAACCTTGTTTGGCAGGCATATTATCCAGTTGCCCAACGCCCTGCTGCCGGCGTTTTCAGGCGTTACGGTTCCCTGCTCGATGCAGTCCTGGTTCCGGCAGGTGGATTCCTGCATGAACACGCCGCCGTTCTCTATGCATATCACATTTTTGCAGTCCTGCTGCTCTATTATGACTGTTTGGTCTTCTCTAAGCGATATTTCTTTATACAGTTCGTCACCGACGTATATCTTCACCCTATCGCCGCCCTTTAGAGCGCCAAAAAGCAGGTACGCCACAGCGCAAAGCAGCAACGCCCCGCCTATTATAAGCATGTCCTTTTTGCCGGTAAGCTTCATAAAAGAGCACCCGTATGCTTTAGAAATTTGCCTTTATGTATTCCGCAACGTCCTTGAGGTTTGTACCGTGGGAGGCCTTTACGAGCACCGTGTCCCCATCCCTCAAGCAATTATCCAGGGCGCGCATTATATCCTCGCTGGTATCGAAGTGCATGGTCTCGATGCCCGCGCGCTCCGTCTCTTCGCAGGCGTTCTTCATTAGCGGCCCTTTGCCTATCATTATATCCGCGCCGCACTCCACCGCCTTTTTGCCCATATCCCTGTGGTATTCAGCGCCCTTTTCGCCCAGCTCCAGCATGTCGCCCAGTATAAGCACTGTGCGGCCGGAAGCACGGCAGGCTATATTTATGGCGGCAGCCATTGAGGTAGGGTTAGCGTTGAAGCTGTCGTCGAGAAGGGTAAGCCTCTGTGTCTTAATTATCTGCATGCGGCCCTCTACCGGGGCGTAGCTCTCTATGCCCTGCTTTATGAGTTCCGGTTCTATGCCGAGTGTCAGGCCTACTGCCGCGGCGCAGAGGGAGTTCATAACCATGTGTATGCCGGGAGAGGGTATGGTGGCGGTTATGCGGCCGCCGCCGTATACGATATCGAACCTCATGCCCTCAAGCCCCATATCCTTTACGTTTTCGCCGCGAATGTCGTTATCCGCGTTAAGGCCGTAGGTGAGCACGTTTTTGAGCTTGCCGCGCAGTGTGCAGAGCTTATCGTCGTCGCCGTTGACTATGGCGCGCCCGCTTTCGCCTATGTATTTGAATATATCGGATTTTTCCTTCAGTATGCCGTCACGGGTGCCGAAGAACTCTATATGAGCCTCGCCTATATTGGTTATAACGCCTATGGTGGGGCGTACTATATCCGCAAGGGCGGCTATCTCGCCGGGGGTATTGGTGCCCATCTCTATCACCGCCACCCGGTGTTCTTGGTTGAGGCGGAGCAGCGTCAGGGGCACGCCGGTATGGTTGTTGAAGCTTCTTTCGTTCTTCAGCGTATTGAACTTCTGGCTCAGCACGTTGGCCACAAGCTCCTTTGTTGTGGTCTTGCCCACGCTGCCGGTTATGCCCACCACGGGTATATCGAATATGGCGCGATAAGCCTTTGCCATGGCAAGCAGTGCCTTTATGGTGGAATCCACATATATGACCGGACAGTCATAGCTCTTTCCGTTTTCCGCAAGCACGGCTATCGCGCCCTTATCCATCGCCTGAGGAATAAAATCGTGGCCGTCGAACCTTTCGCCTACTATTGGTACGAAAAGGCAGCCGGGCCGCACCGTCCTGCTGTCTATCGTAGCGTCCTGTATACGCCTGTCTAGCAGTTCCTTTGGGCCGGAATACTTTCCGCCTGTGATCTCCGCTATTTCTCCTACGGTAAAGCTTATCATTACAGATTACGTCCTGCCTTATTTATTGTACTTTTCCAGCGAAAGCTGGATTATCCTCATGCAGAGATCGGGATAGCTTATACCCATAGCCTTCGCCTCCTGAGGAAGATGGCTGGTGGGGGTCATGCCCGGAAGGGTATTTGCCTCCAGACAGTAGAACTTTCTGCCGTCGTATATGAAGTCCATGCGCGCGTACACCTCAAGGCCCAGGGCCCTGAATACCTGCAGCGATATTTTCTGTACCTCCTCGGTTACCTCCGCCGGAAGCTCTGCGGGGCATACCTCGGTTATCAGACCGGACTGGTACTTGTGTGCGTAATCGTAAAAGTCGCCCTTGGGTATGACCTCAGCCGGGGGCAGCGCCGTGTCGCCCAGCACGCCGCAGGTTATCTCCCTGCCGCTCACGAACTTCTCTATAAGTATATCATTCTCGTATTTAAATGCCTCCTCCACGGCAGGCAGTACGTCCGCCTTATCGAACACCTTGCGCACTCCTATGCTTGAGCCGCCGGAGCAGGGCTTTACTATACAGGGCAGCGGCACATCGGGGAGAGGATCGCCTCTTTTGAGCATTATGTCCTCTGCGGTATTTATTCCCCTGCTCACAAGTATGTGTTTTGTGAGCGCCTTATCCATGGCTATGGCGCTTCCCCGATAGCCCGCGCCGGTATACTTTATATCCAGCATATCCAGCATAGCCTGCACCATACCGTTTTCTCCCGGTTCGCCGTGCAGCGCCATAAACACTATATCCGCCGCCTTACAAAGCTCGATTACGTTTTTGCCTATTGTGCCGTATGGCCTGTTTCGGCTCTCCTCCCTCAGCCTTGAAAGGTCGGGCACCGCGCTTTCTATCACATACGGAGACAGCGGCGTCTTATCCGCAAAGAAGCTTTCCATATCCCCGGGCAGCTCCTCCACGCCATAAAACAGATCCACGAGTATGGCGTCCTGCCCCTTTTCCCTGAGCGCATTGCACACCATGGTACCTGTGGAAAGGGATACCTCCCGCTCCGGACTCAATCCTCCGGCCAAAACCACTATCTTCATAGGCGCCCTCCTGTCATTTCAAAAACAAAATAGCTTGTGATATTATATCACACAAACCGTCCTGTGCGAACCTTTGAGACATGTCCATGTATACTCTATGTGTTTTTTACTACCGCAAAAGCAGTTTTTGCAATAAACAGCGCCTGTCCCCTATCCGGGCAGGCGCTGTTTGTTTTGTTTTATCAGTATATCCTGTTCATCTTGCTGTGCAAATCATACAGGCTCTGGTCGTAGTTTTCGTTATGTGCGGTGGAATCCTTTATGTCTACGTCAACTATGTGGTTGTCGTGTATGCCGAGAGCCCTGTTGCGCGCCCCCTCGTGTATAAGTTCAACAGCTCTTGCCCCCAGGCGTGTAGCAAGCATCCTGTCCGCAGCAGTGGGCGCGCCGCCACGCTGTATATAGCTTAGCACTACGGGCTTTATCTCAACATCGGTATGCTCCTGAACAAACTTTGCAAAGTCTGCCGCCTTGCCCGCGCCCTCTGCGATTATCACCATACTGGTAAACCTGCCCTTGAGCTTATTATGCATGAGCTGGCTTGCAGCCTCGCCCCAGTCCCTGGGTGATTCAGGGGTAAGCACTATATCAGCAGGAGCCGTCATGGCCGACCAGAGTGCAATGTCGCCGCATGCCCTTCCCATCACCTCGACTACCGCCACTCGGTCGTGTGAGCGCATGGTATCCCTTATCTTCTCCATCTCGCCCATAACGTTGTTCACAGCGGTATCAAAGCCTATTGTAAAGTCGGTATAACCTATGTCGTTATCTATGGTGCCGGGTATCCCCATTACGTTCATGCCAAGGTCCGCAAGTGCCTGCGCACCGTGGAAGCTGCCGTCGCCTCCTATTACTATGAGCGCATCCATCTCGTATGCCGTCATGAGCTGCATGGCTTTGGCCTGTCCCTCAGGAGTGCGGAAAACCTCGGAGCGGGCCGTACGCAGTATGGTGCCGCCTCGCTGTATTATGCCGTGAACATCTGAGGACTGGAGCTGCTTCACGCGACCGTCCATCAATCCCTCGTAACCGTGATATACGCCAAGCATAACATCGCCAAAGCTGAGGCCACGCCTCACCACCGCACGAATGGCGGCGTTCATACCGGGGGTATCCCCTCCGCTGGTCAGTACGCCTATTCTCATTATCGACATATTAAACACCTCCGTCTGGGTAATCAGCTTAAAATATTTCATTTTAATTATACTACTCATTTCTCGCGACAAACAATCAGTATATGAGTCTTTTGTATTGCAAATCCTTATTTATTGATATATATTTATACGGTTAGCTAATACCTTTTTTCAACCCTTACTGGAGGTCACATGTTTAAAAAATACTTTGGCGATATGGGCTTCTGGCGCGTCGCGCTGAAGCTCGCCTTCCCTGTGGCGATGCAAAACCTGCTTACCAGCTCATTCATTCTGGTAGATACCATCATGGTGGGGCAGCTCGGGGATCTTTCGCTTTCCGCCGTAGGGATGGCAGGCCAGTTCGGCTGGTTTTTGAATATGATAACCTTCGGAATGTGTTCGGGAGCCGCAGTGTTCATATCCCAGTATTGGGGCGCAAAGGACACTGCCGGTATACGCCGCACCTATGGAATAGCCGTGGTCTCCGTATGCCTTATATCCGCGCTGTTTTTCGGTATAGGGCTGCTTTTTCCCGAAGGCGTGGTAAGAATCTTCAACCGTGAACCGGACGTGGTAGAAGCGGGCGCCGCCTATCTCCGCATCGCCTGCTGGTCCTACCTCGCCACCGGCGTAAATATGGTATTCTGCATAGTGCTGCGCTCTACCGAAAATGTAAAGCTGCCCATGTACGTATCCCTCGTCACCACAGTTCTCAACGCATTTATGGACTACGGCCTTATATTCGGCGCGTTCGGTCTGCCCGAAATGGGCATCCAGGGCGCGGCACTGGCCACCGTCATATCCGCATGGGCCGGCCCCGTACTGATACTCGCGGTATCAGCAATACAGCACAACATGCTCATCTCCCCCATAAAGGAGCTGTTCGGCTTTAATAAGCGTTCCATTGCCAAATACTACGCAAAAGCCACGCCCGTCATAATAAACGAGACTCTTTGGGGCCTCGGGACGCTTCTGTTCAGCGTTATATTCGCCAACCTTGGCTACCAGTACTACGCTGCCGTAACCATATTCCGCACCTTCGACAACATCGCCTTCGTATTCTTCATAGGGCTCTGCAACGCCTCCAGCATAATGGTGGGCAAAAACGTGGGCGCAGGCAATATAAAGCGCGCGGTGGAGGATTCCCGCAGGTTCGTGCTGTTTGTATTCCTTTTCTCGGTATTCATGGGCGTGCTGATAATCGTATTCCGCTGCCAGCTGGCCAGCGTATTCAACCTCAGCGGCAGCATAACCCCCGATACGCTCAAGCTCACAGCCTCATTGCTCCTTGTTTACGGCATTGAGCTGCCCATGCGCAACCTGCCATACATACTTATCGTAGGCATATTCCGCCCCGGCGGAGACACCAGGATAGGCATGAAGCTGGATCTGCTATCCCTCTGGCTCTGCTCGGTTCCCCTCACCACTCTCGCGGCCTTCGTGTTCAAGCTGCCATTTATCGCGGTGTTCGCCATAATGTACGCAGCGGAAGACTACCTGAAGGTTATTCTCTGCGTGAAGTACTATTTCACCTACAACTGGCTGCGTCCCGTAACAGAGCAGGGCGTAAAGGGGCTGGAGGAATTCTACGAAAGCAGGCGGAAAAAGCTGGCGGATCAGTAAGCCCGCGTTAAAAGCCACGTCCCCGCCCTATCAAGCCGTACCGTGGAGATAAAGCAGCTTATTTTTCTGTTTTTCTCTCCGCTTGAAGCTGCTTTTCAAGCGCCGACTGCCTTGCGAGAATGGCGTTGACCTTGTCATACAGATCCTCTATCATTATCTCGGTCTTCAGGTTGACCTTATAATCGTTTTCGGCTCTGCGACGATCCTTTTCCTCCTGACGGTTCTGGCTCATCATAATGAGCGGCGCCTGAATAGCCGCCACGCAGGACAACACCAGATTCAGCAGTATGAAAGGATACGGATCAAACGCTTTCAGCGCCAGCACCGCATTGACGACCATCCAAAGCACAAGAACTCCCGTAAAGGAAAAGATAAATGCCCAGCTTCCGGCGAATTTCGCAATGGTATCTGCCGCGCGCTGCCCAAATGTATACTTTTCCCTTCCTCTTTCCGGACTGACAGAGATCTGGCTTCCAGCCAGCAGGTTAAGCACCTCCTCGTCGGTCATATCGTGTCTGATTCCTTCGAGTACCTCTTTTAGCAGTTTTCTGTTTTCTTTCATTATGACGATCACTCTTTTCCTTTGATCATATCTTATACATCACCCGATCCCGAAACTCCTGGAGCTTGCCGTCGTTCCAGTTGTCGATGGGCCGGTAATAGCCTGTGATGCGGCTGTAAACATCGGTATGGGCGCCGCAGACGGGGCATATGGGTTGATTGCCCATAAGATAGCCGTGCTTCTGGCAGATAGAGAACGTGGGAGTAAGGGTAAAGTAGGGCAGCCGGTAATTTTCGGTGATCATGCGCACTATCTCGGCGGCACGCTGCCAGTCGGGCAGCGCCTGCTCTGTAAACACGTGGAACACCGTACCCGAGGTGTACATAGTCTGGAAGTCCTCCTGAGCGTCCAGCGCCTCGAGAAGATCATCCGTAAAGTTCACCGGCATATTGGTGCTGTTGGTATAATACGGCGCGCCGTTCTTTGATGCGGTTATGATGTCTGCATAACGGGCCTTATCCTCCCGGGCCATGCGGTAGGCGGTGGATTCGGCGGGCGTCGCTTCGAGGTTATACAGGTGCCCGGTGCTAATCTGATAGGACTGTATGCGTTTGAGCATGTGCCTGAGCACTTCCCTGGCAAAGCGCTGGGTACGAAGGTCGGCAAGGCCTTCGCGGAGCCATGATGCGTTAAGCCCCGCCTCGTTCATTCCCACTATGCCAATGGTGGAAAAGTGCCTGTCAAAATTCTGTATGTAGCGCTTCGTATAAGGGTACATACCCTCGTTCATTAGCTTGGTTATTATGCTGCGTTTAACTTCGAGTGATCGGGCAGCCAGATCCATAAGCTTGTCCAGCCGCCTGTAAAAGTCATCCTCGTCATCGGAAAGGTATGCAAGGCGGGGCAGATTCAGCGTAACGGCCCCTATGGATCCGCTGTTTTCTCCGCTGCCGAAGAAGCCGCCGGCGCGCCTGCGTAGCAGGGACTTATCCTCAACGTCCCTGAGCATATCCCGGACGTCTGTCTTGCTGAGGCCGCTCTTGTTATAGTTTGCAAAGTATGGCGTGCCGTACTTTGCCGCCATGCTGAACAGCAGCCGGTTATTGAGCTTATCCGACCAGTCGAAATCCTTATCTATTGCATAGGTGGGTATAGGGTACGCGAGGCCGCTGCCGTTGGCGTCGCCCTCCGTCATTACCTCCATAAAGGCCCGGTTAACGGTATCCATCTCGGCCTGACAGTCGCCGTAGGTGAAATCGGCCTCCCTGCCCCCTATTACGGGGTGCTTATCCTTCATATCCTCCGGCACCGTCCAGTCCAGCGTTATGTTGCTGAATGGGGCCTGCGTGCCCCAACGGCTGGGAGTATTGACGCCGAACACGAAGGTTTCTATGCAGTTCTTTACGTCCTTATAGGGCAGGCTGTCGGATTTTACAAAGGGTGCAAGGCAGGTATCGAAGGAGCTGAAGGACTGCGCCCCCGCCCATTCGTTCTGCATGACCCCCAGAAAATTTATCATCTGGTTGCAGAGGGAATAAAGGTGCTTGGGGGGTTTGGAGTCTATCTTGCCCATCACGCCTCCCAGTCCTTCTTTTATCAGCTGCTCCAGGGACCAGCCGGCACAGTAGCCGGTAAGCATGGTAAGGTCGTGGAGGTGCATTTCGCCGCTGCGGTGGGCGGCGGATATCTCGGTATCGTATATTTCGGAAAGCCAGTAGTTGGCTGTTATCGCGCCGCTGTTGGAGAGTATCAGTCCGCCAACGGAATAGGAGGCCGTGGCGTTTTCCCGCATACGGAGAGTTTTTTCATGGACGTAATTGTTTACCGTTTCCTTGTAGTCCAGTATGGTAGACTTGAGGTTGCGAAGCTTTTCGCGCTCCCGGCGGTAGATTATGTATGCCTTGGCAACGTCGGAGTACCCTGACTGTATAAGTACCTGCTCGGCGCTGTCCTGTATGGCCTCTACGCTTATGAGGTCGTCCTTTATCTTATCCTCAAAGTCCGCGGTAACCTTCAGCGCAAGGAAGTCTATATCATTGGGATCCCAGGGCTTGTTGAGAGCGCCGAATGCCTTGGCTATTGCCCCGCTTATCTTGGCTATATCGAATTCGGCTACGCTGCCGTCCCGCTTTATCACCTTATACATCCAGCTTCCCCCTGAACCCCGTTGAATTTATATTACTATACTATATTTCGTGCTGTCATTGCAAGGACTCGCACAATATATTGTTATGTTTCATATTTCATGGCATGGTCATAAAATTTTATAATCGCGGGGCGGCCTTTGTGGTATAATTCAAGCATGAACGGAAGCATTTTTTCGAATATGATGGCTGTGCTGTATCTCGCGGCGTTCATCGCCGCAGGTCAGTTGTTGTCCCGTTGGGTATTCTGCCGCAGCCCCAGGGTAGTGCGCATCACTCTGGGCGCCGCTCTGAGCCTTCTGATGCTCATGTGGCTGCCGGCGCTTTTTTCATTCGGGCTGGGTTTTACGCTCCTTTCGCAGCTGCTGGCTTTGGCCGTTGCTGTCGCCACAGGCTTCATCTCTGCAAAGAAGGCCGTAAAGCCGCTTATGGCTATGCGCGAGCCTGAGCTCAGGCCTTATCTCTGCTGCGTAATACCAACCGTATTACTGCTGTGCGGCCTGACGTTATCGCATACTCTGCCTCACATGACGGACGGCGGCCTCGGCTCCGGCCAGTGTACCTACGGCGACATGTGTATGCATCTGGGCATAATCTCCTCCATAACCCGGCAGGGCTTCTTCCCTCCGGAATACTCCATAATGGCAGGGCAGCCCATGAGCTACCCCTTCCTGTGCGACAGCGTATCCTCTACCTTCTACACCCTTGGCGCGTCGCTGAGGCTCAGCTACATACTTCCCATGATACCGGCATTTTTCTCGGTAGTATCCGGGGTATACCTGTTCTTTGAGGACTGGTTCAAGCGGGCGGACAAGGCTGTGTTGGCATTCGTGCTGTTTTTCATAGGCGGCGGTTTCGGCTTCGCCTACTTCATGGACGGGCTGAGGACAGACCCCTACAACTTTACCCGCATATTCACCGAGTTTTATGAGACGCCCACAAATCTGGTGGGTGAAAACGTGCGCTGGGTAAACGTGATAGCTGATATGCTGGTTCCCCAGAGGGCTACGCTGTTCGGCTGGAGCGTACTTTTCCCCTGCCTGTACCTGCTGCGCCGGGCGGTGTTCGATAATGACGCCGGCCTGTTCCTTCCGCTGGGAATAATGGGCGGCTGTCTGCCGCTTATACATACCCACTCGTTTTTGGCCCTCGGCCTTGTCAGCATACCGTGGTTTCTCAGGGCCGCATATAAGAATAACAGCATAATTAAGTTCGCTTTGTACGGCGTCATCGCGGTAGCGCTGGCAGCGCCCCAGCTGCTGTGCTTCACCTTCCGTCAGGCGGGCAGCTTTCTCACAGTCAACCTCAACTGGGCGAACGACACAGATACCTTTCTCTGGTTTTATGTCAAGAACCTTGGGCTGATATTCATACTGCTGCCCGTGGCATTTATCGCCGCAAAGAAGGAGGATAAGGAGACGTGGCTGGGCGTGCTGCTTCTATGGGTACTGGCCGAGATAATACAGTTCCAGCCCAACCCCTACGACAACAACAAGCTGCTGTTTATATGGTTCGCCTTCTGCTGCGGCCTCGTGGCTTCTCTGCTCGTTGAGATATACGCAAGGCTCTCTGATATTAAAGGTCGGCGGCTGCTTGCCGGTATAGTCGTAACAGCCATGACGCTCTCCGGCGTGCTTACGCTGGGCCGTGAGGCGGTAAGCCAATATGAGCTTTTCCCAAAGGGCGAGATAGAAGCGGCGGAGTTCATCGACAAAAACCTTCCTGCGGACTGTATAATACTGACCGGCGTTCACCACAACAATGCCGTAGCGGCCCTCACCGGGCGCAATATTGTCTGCGGCTCATCCGCCTACCTCTATTACCACGGCTTTGACACATACGATCGCGAGCAGGACGTGGCCGCTATGTTTGAAAATCCTGAAACCTCCGGAGAATTGTTTGAAAAATACGGCGTGGACTATATCTACATAGGCATAAACGAGCGCTGCAATTACAGCATATCACCTGAAAGCTTCGAAAACCTTGAGAAGATCTTCTCAAATGGCACCGCAGCGTTGTACAGATATAGCAAATAGCGAATAAATAACGGCACTGCTTATGAAGCAATGCCGTTATTTTATCTGTAAATGGCCCGCGCTGTTACCGCGGCAGTCTCTTGCCGCACACCCCACAGGGGGCCTTCTCTTGCCCCTGCGGGGCAATTTACCTTGTATCGCCAAATCCGAACAATGCCATAAGGGTCTTTAATAACCCTGGGCTTTATCTTTTTTAGCCCGCATAAGCCAGCTCTTCGAACCACTCGCTTTCGGGTACGCCGTCTATCTTCCATGTGAGATAGTCGTACTCATCTTCGAAGGCTTGGATGGTTATCTTTGAGGTGGTGCCGTCCTCCGCCATGAGATCCGCGTAACTTTGCATATCGGTGCCCATTATGAGGAATTTTTCGCCCTTCTTGCCCTCGGCGGTGCTGCCGTCGCCCATGGTGAGCTTGAGGCCGTCGCGGCTGAGCTTGAGGGCGGAATAGTCCCACGCCTCGGAGAAGTTCTGGTATACTACGGTGTAATCGCTGCTGCGCACGAAGGCAAAGTCGTCGCCGGAATCGCCGGTGGAGAGCATAAAGTCGCAGGTAGCACCGTGAGTACCCAAAATGTCTATGGTAGTCTCTACGCTTACGCCGCCGTTGCCGTAAACGCACTGCACTGTGCCGGTGATGAACGCCTTCTTTACATTGCCGTTATGCACGCGGTATACGAAGGTGACGTAATCGTCGGAGGCCGCGTCGCCGGTGACGTAAAGCTCAGTGTAGCCATCGCCAACGACGGTATCGCCCACGTGTATGCAGCTTTCGTCAAGGCCGAGGAACCCCAGTTCGTCGGCGCTTTCCTTGCCGTTTATATTGAATTTTACGGTCACATTGTCGTCCTTATCCTGAACCACGGTGAATTTGACGGAATCGGCCTTGCCGTCGGAGGAGAGGGAGTCCTCGCTGTTAAGCTTTACGTCCTTCCACTGGTATATACCCAGCTCGTTTTCGTTTACGGCTGCTGTTACGCAGTACTTGAACTGGCCGGCAGTATCGCACTTTTCAAGGGTGAATACCATTCCGCCCAAGCGCTCGCCGCTGCCTAAATAAAGCCCGGTGCTTACCTTTACGGCGCTGCCGTCAGGTGTGATGCTATCTATCCTGGCTATTGTATCGCCCATATCGGAGGGGGCGAGTTTGTAAGCCTCTGCGGAATCGGTGAAGGTCACGGACTCGGCGAAGGAAGCGGCTATCTGGGGAATACTGCGGTCGCCGCCAAAGGCAGCGGCAGCGTAATCTTCCATTGTGGAAGCGGGCACTGTCACATATCCCTGCTCGTCGGTGGTGACGGTGGGCTCGGCAGTTTCCGGCTCTATGCTCATGCCCCAGTTCACGCCGGTAAGGTACAGCACAGACCATATGAGGTCATAGCTCTTGGCGTCGTATTTGGTGTCGCTGTCTATGCCTATGGAGCGCACTATGGAGTCCATTATGGGCAGCATGGCGTTTATATTCCTGCCCTCTTCCTCGGATATGAACTCGCCGGTGTCATCTGCTTCGGGGGACGCAGTCTGGCCGCCCTCGGTACCGGGAGTTACGGGATCTATGGCGGACTCCTTGGGCGCGCAGGCCGCAGCACACAGCATTACGGCAATTATTACAGCTAAAAGCTTTTTCATTATTTCCTCCTTAACAAAAACAAAAGATGAAGGGGACGCCTTCATCCTGCATTATAACACCCAAAACAGCGGCAGTGTTTTAATAATCCGTTAAGAGTTGGGCAGCTTGTCCATTGCCCTTTTGAACTGTATTGAAAACAGTATGGCGGTGAAGGTAACGGCAATAAAATCCGCAGCAGGTTCCGCCAAATATACCGCCATGGCCTTATCCGCCGGGAACAGGGCGGGCATGAGGTATATAAGGGGCAGGAGCAGCACGAATTTGCGCACCACCGCAACAGCTATTGAGGACTTTGCGCTGCCTATGGCGGTAAAGGTCATCTGGCATGCTATCTGTATGCCGAACATTAACATTACCGCGAAGTAACGCCGCATAGCCGACTGAGTAAATGCCGCAAGCTCTGCATTGGTAGTGAAAAGGCTTGTGAATACCTGGGGCAGCAGCATTATTATGAGCCACAGGGCCGTGGCGTATATAAGGCTGGATTTAAGCAGCAGCCTGAATGCCCCTCGAACTCGCTTGGCGTCCTTTGCGCCGTAATTGTAGCTCACTATGGGCTGTGCGCCCTGGCCCAGGCCCTGAAGGGGCAGCATGGCGAACATATTGATGCTGGAGAGTATAGTCATGGCTCCCACAGCTATGTCGCCGCCGTATTTAAGCAGCGACGTATTAAAGCTTACGGATATTATGCTTTCGCTGGATTGCATTATGAACGCCGCAAGACCCAGCGCAAGGCAGGGAAGTATTACCTTCGCTTTGAGATGCATGTTTTCTTTTTTAAGCTTGAGTATGGTTTTTTCGCTGCTGAGGAAGAAGAGCACCCATACGCAGGATATACACTGGGAAATAATGGTGGCGAGAGCGGCGCCCCGTACCCCCATATCAAAGCCGAATATGAAAACCGGATCCAGAATTATATTGGATACCGCGCCTATAAGTACGGTGTACATGCTGGTCTTGGAGAAGCCCTGAGCGGTTATGAAGGCGTTCATGCCAAGGGTAAGCTGCACGAATATAGTGCCTGTGGCGTATATGTCCATGTACCCTACGGCGAATTCTATGGTGTCAGGGCTTGCACCAAAGGCGAGAAGCAGGTCCCGGTCCCATATCAAAAGCACCGAGGTGAGTATAGCTGATATTATTATCTGCAATACAAAGCAGTTGCCAAGTATATACTCTGCGGCGCTGTTGTCGCCGCGGCCCATGGCGATGGATGCCCGGGGAGCGCCGCCCATGGATACGAGGGCCGCGAAGGCGGATACTACCATTATGATGGGCATGCACACGCCCAGACCGGTCAGCGCGAGAGAGCCGCCCTCCGGCATGTGGCCTATATATATCCTGTCTACCATATTGTAGAGCATGTTGATTATTTGGGCTACTACGGAGGGTACCGCAAGTTTAAAAAGCAGCTTGCCCAGAGGCTCCGTGCCGAGGTATTGATTGTTCTTTTCCATAGTTCAGTTCTCTTTTCTCTTTAAATACACAAATAATTATATTCCCAAGTCTGCCGCTGTCAAATAAAGTTCCAATTTGGGAGCATCAAAAAAGCCCGGAATGCGGCGTTTTTTTATAAAGTGGACAGAACTGAGCCACATATCTTTCACAATTAATGATTTGTTAATTTGATTTAAAGCGGATTACGTATTACAATGCAGTATAAGCCATATATGGCATAATGAGGAGTAGAATGCGATGGAAAGCAAATCCACCGAGAAAAAGACGGCTGAGCAGAAGCCTATAATAGATCTGCGCAACGTTACCAAGGTCTACCGGGTGGGAAGCGTCGACGTCCATGCCCTGAGGGGAATAGACCTGCAGATAATGCCCGGAGAATTCTGCTGCATAATCGGCAGGAGCGGCAGCGGCAAATCCACCCTTCTGAACATGCTGGCCGGCCTCGAGCCTGTGACCGGAGGCGAGGTAGTCATAAACGGCAAGCACCTTGAACGGATGAACCAGTCCGAGCTTATACTTTTCCGGCAGAAGTACGTGGGGTTCATATTCCAGTCCTTCAACCTCATGCCTTACTACACGGCCCTTGAAAACGTGGCGTTTCCGCTGTCGTTTCGGGGGGTGCCCTACGATAAGCGCATGAAGATGGCAAAGAAGGCGCTGAAAGACGTTGGCCTTGAAAGCCACATGAACCACATGCCGGGGCAGATGTCCGGCGGACAGCAGCAGCGGGTAGGCATAGCAAGGGCGCTGGTTACAGACCCGGACATAATATTCGCCGATGAGCCTACCGGCAACCTTGACTCCAAAACGTCGGACGACGTGATGCGCAGCATGTGTGATACGGTAAAGAGCCACGGCAAGACCTTCATAATGGTCACCCACGACCCAAATATGGCGGCATATGCGGACAAGGTAATAAACATACTTGACGGCCGCATAACGGATATATACTTCAATCGCCACGAAACCGTAGGCGACAAGGCCGAGATCAGGGAAGAAATAAAGAAGGAAGCTTAACACGGAGGAAAACAATGAAGCGCGTTATTACTATAATACTTGCCATGGCTATGGCGCTGTCGATATGCTCGGTTGCGTATGCAGAAAACGAGATCACCATTAAGCAGGACAATAGGAGCTTTAAGGAAGTTGACGGGACCGTAAATGTTTCGGTCTCTGTCACCAATAACACACCTAACAACGCATATTTAAGGGTCATTCAGCCAGCCGACAACAATGCAGATAATGCTGTGCTGAGTGCCAGCTTTACTCCTGATACTGATACGCACTATGTAAAAATACCGACCGGCGAGACTCCTGTTCAATTTACCGTAAAGGTTGATTCGAGCACATCGGAAACCTGCCGCGTCATGCTTCTGTTCAACTATTACGATGGGACAGACGGCAAAAGTCAGGTGGCTTCTTGCCAGTACGACTTTACTATAGAACGTACTTCTCCCACCGGCGGCAATACCGGCGAAGGGGGCAGCGCGGGTGAAAATCCAGATAATGCCCAGACAGAGGAACCAAAAAAGGAGGACAGCGAGTTCCGTATCCGCACATCAAGCGTTGACAGCAACGGCGTGTGCGTGCTTACGCCTTCAGGGGATTACGGCGACCAGCTGGAGGTGCGGCTGCCCCTTACCTGCACCAACGGCTATGTGTATGACCTCAAGGTAACGCCGGTACTCAGCAACGACATAGAGAAGTTCCCCTTCGATATAGATCTGGTAGACTATACCCTTTCATACCCCGGCTCCATAGGCAGGGGGCAGGTGGTGGAGTTCCTGTATCATCTGCGCCTGAGCAAGAAGGCTACCGTGGGCGTAAAGCAGGTGGACTTCAACGTCACCTACCGCAATGACGAGGGCGATCTCAAGAGCGGCACGGTGAGCCTTTTCGTGAACGTCCGCAAGGGTCTGTCGCCCACAAGCGACAAGGATACCACAGCCTCGGTACCGAAGCTTATAATCGAAAGCTACAAGCTCAGCTCGGACAAGATTTACGCGGGTGAGACTTTCGATCTGGAGTTCAACGTAAAGAATACCTCCGACAATACCAATCTCCAAAACGTGCAGATACACATAAAGGACGCGGGCGAGACGGCGACCATAGTTCCCGCCAGCGGCGGCAGCAATACGCTGTATATATCCAAAATAGGCAAGGGCCAAAGCAGCAGCCAGAAGGTATCCCTTCAGACCGCACCCGACGCGGCGGCAAAGGCATATACCCTCAATGTGGATTTCAGCTATGAATCCGCCACCACCAATGCGGCCCATACCGCCAACGAGACTATAGCCGTGCCTATACTGCAAAAGATCAGGCTGAAGTGCGACGAGCCTACGGTATATGACGATGTGTCCTATCTGGATTCCAGTACCAGCATGTCCATCAAAATGTACAACATGGGCCGCTCCAGCGTTTATAACTGTATCGTCGACGTGGAGGGGAATGGCCTCAAGCTTGAAGAGAGCTACTTCGGCGGCACCCTCAGCGCCGGCTCCACCCTTGCGGCAGATATATCAGTAATACCGTCTGAGGCAGGGGATATACAGGGCACCGTAGTAATATCCTACGAGGATGTATACGGCGAGCCCGGCGAGGAGCGGCTTCCCTTTACGCTCCATGTTGAGGACCCCAATGCCGGTATGGAAAACATGGAAGGCATGGAGGGCATGGGAGGCGAAGGCATGGAAGGCGGCATGACAGACCCCGGCATGGAGGGCGGCTCCAAGGGCTTCCCCTGGTGGGGCTGGGTTATAGGCGCGGGCGCGTTGGGCGGAGGCGGCTTTTTCGGCTTCAAGAAGCTCAAAAAGCGCAGGGCGCGCAGCCTGGAGGACGAAATTTAAATGCGCTTCACTGATATTTTAAGGACCGCCTTCATGAACCTGTGGCGGAGAAAGCTTAGGGCCGTGCTCACTGTGCTGGGCATGGTCATCGGTGTTTCCTCTATAGTCGTCATGATGAGCCTTGGCATAGGCATAAAAAAATCCACAATGGAGAGCTATGCCAGCATGGGCAGCCTTACAAATATTACCGTCAGCCGCTGGAGCTATAAGGAAACCGCCACGGGCGGCACCAGCACCGAGAAAAAGCTGGACAAAAAAGCGGTCGAGACCATCAGGAAGATACCCGGCGTAAAGTCTGTCATGCCGCAGATACAGACCTACGGCATACTGAAGAGCGGCAAGTGGATATCCGATTGCAGCATAATGGCCATAGACAGCTCCGTAGCGGAGGAGTTCGGTATAGAGCTTTCGGAGGGCCGCTACCCCAAGTACAAGCGAGGCAGCTCCAGCTATGAGATAGTGCTGAGCCAGGACGTGCTCAACTGGTTTTACGACCCCAATACCGGCAAGCAGGCGGTAGATCGCGATGGCAACCCCAAGGTCACAATGGAGTCTAAGTTCCAGATTACCTTCGACTATAACAACATTTACAACAACAATCCGGGCGGCATGGGGGATGAGGAGAACCAGCAGTCCGCCGGCAGAACCTATCGTATAGACCCGGTAGGTGTGGTATCTCCCAACAACAACGAATTTTCATGGTACTGCCTTATGGATATAGAGGCGGTGCAGAAGCTCGCCAAGGAAAACAGCGACTACATGCAGCTTGACACCAAGAATTACAACCGTGTCATGGTAAAATGCGAGAACACGGATGTCGTCTCCGAGGTAAAGGCCGCCATAGACGATATGGGGTACGGTACCAGTTCCCTTCAGGACGCACTTGAGCAGGCTGAAAAGCAGATGCAGCAGATACAGTACCTGCTGGGCGCCATAGGCGGCGTATCGCTGCTGGTCGCAGCCATAGGCATAATGAACACCATGATGATGAGCATATACGAGCGCACCAAGGAGATAGGCATAATAAAGGTGCTGGGCTGTCGTATGGACAACATAGCGGAGCTGTTTCTCACCGAGGCTGCCTATATAGGCTTCTTCGGCGGCGCTGCGGGCCTGGGCATAAGCTATGGCCTTTCCGCAGTGATAAATCACTTTGTGGGCGGGAGCGGATTCAAGAGCATAATACCCTTTTATCTTGCGGTAGGCGCAGTGCTCTTCTCTGTGACTGTGGCGATGCTCTCCGGCCTTTATCCGGCCATCAGGGCAATGCGACTGAGCCCACTCAATGCAATAAGAAACGAGTAAAGGAGGAATCTTATGAAAAGCGTAAAGCCGGGCAGAGGGCCTTCCGGGATGAATTTTATTGGCTCTGTAATCGCAATAGTATTCGGCATATTCTGGACGATCATGGCGGCACGTATGGGCGCGCCGGCGTTTTTCCCCATATTCGGCGTAATTTTCATAATAATGGGCATAGTGCAGGCTGCCTACAACTACAGGAACGCCACCGGTAAAAACCGCTACTCTTCCTTCGACATAACCGATGAAGGAGAGGAGCCTGACCCGCTCGAGCAGCGCTTTGGCGGTACCGAATGCCGTGATGATACTGCGCAAAAGAGCAGCTTTACCGCCGCCTCCTTCTGCCCCTACTGCGGCAAGGGTGTGGACGGTGACTTTGAGTACTGCCCAAAGTGCGGCAAGAGACTGCCGCGGTAACAGCGCGGGCAATTTACAGATAAGAATAACCATCCCACCGCATAGCGGTGGGATGGTTATTTTACTTACAGTGTTCTCGTATGGCTCGGTCAATGAAGCTTCCGGTACCCTCGCCGCCGGCAAGGTCTATATTATCGTTTATTTCCCCGCCGCCGGAATACATGCTGCCGAGGCAGCAAAGTATCTGGTCGGAGCACTTATAAAAGTGCTCGTTTATATAGCCCTGAAGCTTATTTACGAGCTGCTGCGCCGCATCTCCTGCAGGATCGGTATCCTTTATTGCGCCGAACTCCGCCATTATATCCATGAGCCCCTGATTTAGCTCGTCCCGTTCCGCGCTGCTCCTGTCCTTATCCTTCTCCTGAAACTCCTTGTACTCTCTGGTATTGCCGTAGGCTTCCTTTGTTTTTCTTGCGTACTCGTCTATCTTGGACGTATCGAATGCCTTAAAACTCAAATTTCTCACTCCTGTCGCTTTTATTCCACGGGCGAAGTTGATCAGGTTGTCAAGATGCTCCCGCTTCAGCTCAAGCAGCTTTATCTCCTCCAGGGGAAATTCCAGCTCGCGGAAAAGCAATATAGCCTGAAGCCGCTCCAGCGCCGTATCGTCATACAGCCTGTACCCGGCCCCCGTCACCTCGGTGGGCTTCAGCAGCCCTATGGTGTCGTAATAATGCAGCGTGCGCACGCTCACACCGGCCAATTTGCTTACTTCCTTTACCGTCTTCATCTTCTCAACACCTCCCGTGCGAATACAGCATAACGTATTACGCAACGTCAGAGTCAATAGCAAAAAATAAAAACCGGGTAAAATTTTTTGCCCGGTTTTTTATCCGTCAATTACAGACCCAGCACTTCCTTATAAGCGTATACCCTGGGTTCCTTGCCCTGAAGAAAAAGTATTCCGTCCAGCGCGCCCTTGGCAAAGGTGCCGAAGTCATACGACCTGTGGGTGATCTCTATACGCTCTCCCTCCATGCCGAATAAAAGAGTATGTGTGCTGGAGATATCCCCTGCCCTTACGGAATGGTATCCGATATGGTCTTTTTTGCGGAGCCCCCTGCCCTTACGTCCGTAATCCGCAACGTCGGCAAGCTTTTCACCGCGGACGCCTGCGATGATCTCCCCCAGCTCCTTTGAGGTGCCGCTGGGAGCATCCAGCTTCTTGCTGTCATGCATTTCGATTATCTCGATATCCGATTCATCGCCTATGGACTCTGTGAGCATGCGCGCTATCTCGTATACCAGATTAACGGCCTTTGACGTGTTGTGGGCGATGAGTATGGGGATAGTCTTGGCGCACTCCTCAAGCTCAGCCATCTGCTCCTCCGTAAAGCCGGTAGTGCCCAGCATAAGGGGCTTTCTGTACTTTACACAAGCCCGTGCCACTTCCATGGCGCCCTCAGTGGTGGAAAAATCAACTACGCCGTCGCTCATGGCGACTACCTTTTCAACGTCGTCATAGGTGTTTGCACCTACGAAGTCTGTTTTTGCGGCAATGCTCATGTCACAGCCTATGTAGTCCCTGCCCTTGGGGCCTATGCCGCCCACAATCTCAAAATCGCCGGACCGCTTCAGCGCTTCTCTAGTCACAAGCTTGCCCATTTTTCCCCTCGGCGCACTTATCGCCAGCTTCATAAACTCATACCCTCCGTTTTTATTTTTTATACTACTTCTATCGCATGCTCTCCCTTGGCCTTTATGCAGCCTATTATGGCAGCATCAGGCGTATGAGCCTTTATATCGTCCAAAAGCCTGTGGGCCTGATTTTCCGGCAGGCTTATAAGCAGGCCGCCGGAGGTCTGCGGGTCAAACAGTATATCTGACACCGCCCTGTTTACCGTCTCGCATATGCTTACCTTGTCCTCTATGAATTCCCTGTTGCGATATGCGCCCGCAGGAATTATGCCCATGTTTGCAAATTCCAGCGCGCCGGGAAGTATAGGTACCGCGTCCGCCTTTATCTCGGCGGTAAAGCCGCTGCCCTCAGCCATCTCCCGGACGTGGCCCATAAGGCCGAAGCCGGTTATATCGGTGCAGGAACTCACCTCATATTTCAGCATTGATTGCTGCGCCTTTGCGTTGAGGGCGGTCATGGCAGCTATAAGGGACTTTTCGTACTCTCCCGAAAGGAGCTGCGCCTTTGCGGCGGTAGTGAGCACTCCGCTGCCTATAGCCTTTGTAAGTATGAGAAGATCGCCCTCCTTTGCCGAGGAGTTGGAAAGAACCTTATCGGGTCTTACAAATCCTGTCACGGCAAGCCCGTATTTCGGCTCCGGGTCCTCTATGGTATGGCCGCCGCAGAGTATGGCGCCCGCTTCCAGCACCTTATCGGCGCCGCCCGCAAGTATTGCCTTTACGGCGTCCTGGGGCAGCTTCTTTGACGGGAAGCAGAACAGGTTGAGCGCCAGCTTGGGCGTACCTCCCATAGCGTATATGTCGCTTAGGGCATTTGCCGCCGCCACCTGTCCGAAGGTGTACGGGTCGTCCACCATAGGCGGGAAAAAGTCCACGGTCTGTATTATGGCCGTGTCGTCGTTTATCTTATATACCGCCGCATCGTCAGCCGTATCAAAGCCGACTATAAGCTTCGGATCGGAATTTTTCGGAAGGGTGGAAAGCATCGCGTCCAGTACCCCCGGACCTATCTTAGCCGCTCACCCCCCGCAGGAGGTCATAGTAGTCAAGCGCACGTTGTTGGACATTATTTAGTACGGTTCCTTTCGCATTCTAATAGCATTATACACCAATATGGTATATTCCAACAAATATAATTATCAAATGCGCAAAACAATAAAAAGCCCCGCATATGGGGCCTTTTGTTGCAGTCGGGGATAACTGAAATTCAGTTGGGTGGGGAAAAACGTTAAATGGCACTTGTTTTTTCTTGTAATTTATTATAATATAAAACACAGCATAAGTAAAATGAATGTTTTTATATAGTAGTATGAACATTTCTCATTTCTAAAAGGAGCGGAACATCGGGTATGGATATTAAAAAACTTGAAGTCCTTCTGAAGGTCATAGAGACCAAGAGCCTTACCGCCGCTGGAAACCAGCTTGGCTTCACCCAATCCGGCGTCAGCCACCTTATCAAAACCATAGAGGACGAATTCGGCTTCCCGGTGCTGATACGCGGCAAGGGCGGAGTGCGGCTGACCGAAAACGGCCGGGCGCTGCTGCCCGCCATACGTGAGATACTCAATGCCAACGACCATATGGACCAGATAGTTGCCAATATCCGCGGTATGAGCTTCGGCAGGCTTCGCATAGGCACTTTTGCCAGCGCGTCTGTGCTGTGGCTCCCAAAGATAATAGAAGAATTCAGCCATGACTACCCCGGTATACAGATAGAGATAATCGTAGGAGGCAACGACTCCCTTATAAGCCAACTTGACGAATCCTGCATCGACTTCGCCATAATGAGCAACCCGCCTCAGGGCTATGAGTGGATACACCTTGCCTCAGACCGCATGCTCGTCCTGCTTCCCCCCGGACACAGACTGGTAGACAAGGACAGAGTTACCCTCGACGAGATTGCTGACGATCCCTTCATACTCTCCAACGAGGGCTTTGACTACGATGTTTCACAGATAATCAAAGGCAGCGGCATAACCCCCCGCCTCTCATTTTCCACCATGGAAAACCGCGGCATAATCGCCATGATACAGCACGGCCTCGGCGTGACAGTGATGCCTGAGATGGTGTTGGACAGCCTTGAGTCCAACGTAATAACCAAAGAGCTTTCTCCCTGCGAATACCGTCACATGGGCATAATAGTAAAATCCGTCCATACCGCATCGCTGGCGGCCAAGACCTTTATCTCCTACGCTAAGCGCATAATAAGCGAGCTTGGCACATACCCGCCGATAGAGGGAGAATTAAACGCATAAAAAATAGCCTGCGGTATTGGCAGGCTATCTCTTTTTGATAAAAATCAATAATTCTCCTCGCGCACCTCGAAGTAGCTCCTGGGATGGTTGCATACGGGGCATACCTCGGGAGCGGCCTTACCCACTACTATGTGGCCGCAGTTGCGGCACTCCCACATGCGCTCGCCCGCTTTTTCAAATACAGCGTTCATTTCGACGTTGTTAAGCAGGGTGCGATAGCGCTCCTCATGGGTCTTCTCTATTCTTCCAACCGCACGGAACTTATCTGCAAGCTCTTTAAAGCCTTCTTCCTCCGCTTCCTTTGCAAAGGTATCGTACATGTCGGTCCATTCGTAATTTTCGCCCTCTGCAGCCGCCTTGAGATTCTGGGCAGTATTGCCTATACCATCCAGATACTTAAACCACAATTTTGCGTGTTCTTTCTCGTTTTCGGCAGTCTTGAGGAAAATCGCGGCTATCTGTTCATAGCCTTCCTTCTTTGCGACGCTTGCAAAATAGGTGTACTTGTTCCTTGCCTGGGATTCGCCCGCGAACGCGGCCATCAGATTTTTCTCGGTCTTTGTACCCTTAAGCTCCATTTGTGTTATCTCCTTTATGTTAATTATTATATTAAGAATAATTCTTAATCTTATTATATTCTTTTTACCACAAATGTCAATATCTTTTGCATATTTTATTTTTTGCCCCTCGTATGTTATTTTATCCCGCGTGGGATCCGTGTATCATTTACCTAAAGGACAGCATAAAAGCAGACCACAAAAAGAACGCCGACAACGCATAAAAGCACAATGCTGAGACTGGTTTTCGGCGTTTTCTAATTCCGCAATCCACCTCAAATCATTTTGTATGAGATAATTTTTCTACTGTTCTTCTGTTTCCGCCGTCTCCTCAATATAGCCGTCCGGTTGGGGTATCTCGGCGGGTATTTTTGAAGCATCGTCCACAAAGGTTATCCTGCCCTTGCCATTCTCAACGCGGGCTTCCGGCTTGCAGCTGCCGACAGCGTACATATTGGAATGCTGCTCGGTTATGAAAAGCCCAGTTGCCTCGCTGCCGCCGGCGGCATTTATGCTCACAGCACCTTCAATTGCGAATTCATAAATTTCAGCGCCGTGATACCTGCCGCGATTTTCTACGGTAAGCGCAGAGCCGTCCGCCATTGAAAGCTGTCCATCGCATTTCAGTGCATTGTAGTTTTCATCGGTATACGCCGCAAGGGACGCGCCCTTTTCCAGAGTTATATCCGACCTGGAGTTGACTCCGCCCAGTACTCCCTCCCCGGATACGCTGGCTCCGGCCTTTATTGTTATATCCTCGGCGTCTATGCCCCGGCCGTTGCTGCCCTTACACACAAGGCTGCTTCCCTCGGATACGATAAGCTCATCGGCGCAGAGTATTCCGTCCGATACGCCTATTATGTTGGCGTTTTCACCGCCTATTTCAGCTGAACCGAGGCAGCCGATAGCCGTTGATCCGCTGTGTACCGTAATATCGTTGAGCGTAAGCTTGCAGCCCTCGTCGAGGCGTATTATGCAGTCCCCAGTGCCGCTTAGGGTATAGCCATTGCCATCTATCGTAATGGGACCCCGCTGTGCAGTAAGCTTGAGCATGGTATCCTCCATGCTGAATGAGGCCGCAAGCACGGCCGTGTCGTTCTCACCGTATTTGAAGAAGGCCTCAAGATCCGCCGCGGACAATATTGAACTGCCGCTAAGCGGGTCAGTCAGGTCTATCCTTTCATTGTTGGCGGAACAGCCTATGAGCAAAAGTGTCATAGCCGCCAATATGGCTGTTATAATCGTTTTCTTCATCTATCCCGCTCCTTTACATCGGCCGGAAAATGGCCATTATGCGTTCCGCGGCACGCATGCCGTCCACTGCGGCACTTACTATTCCTCCGGCGTAGCCCGCTCCCTCGCCTACGGGGTATAGCCCCTTCATGCGGGTAGCACAGCCCTCCTCGTCGCGCTGTATGCGAACCGGAGAGCTGGTGCGGCTCTCTACCGCAGTAATAACCGCATCGTCCATATCAAAGCCCTTTAGTCTTCTTCCGAACGCCGTTATTCCGGCGCGTATGCCTTCGGACACAAAGTCCGGCAGACACTGGTACAGGTCGCTTCTGCACACGCCTGGCCGGTAAGTAGGCTTTACGCTGCCGAAGGCCTTAGGGGCAGCCTTCCTCAAAAAGTCGCCGACGCGCTCCGCAGGGGCGGTAAAATCCCCGCCGCCGGCGTAATACGCAGCCCGCTCTATTTGTTCCTGAAAGTCCAGCCCACCAAGGGGGCCGACTGTATAATCCCTGCTGTCTACCTGAACAACTATGGCCGCATTGGAATTCTGCTCATCGCGCGCATGGCGGCTCATGCCGTTTGTCACCACCTGCTCAGGCCCGGACGAGGATGCCACCACCACGCCGCCGGGACACATGCAGAAGCTGTAAACTCCCCTGTTTCCAGCCTTATCCGCAAGATGGTACTCCGCCGCGCCCAGCCTCGGGTGCGATGCAAACTCGCCGTACTGTGATCTGTCTATAAGCTCCCTTGGGTGTTCTATGCGTACACCCACAGCGAAAGCTTTGGGTAAAAGCTCAAGCCCTATATCGTACAGCATATGGTAGGTATCCCGTGCGCCTTGGCCTGTAGCCAGTACACATGCGGAACAGGGTATCTTTTCCTTCTCACCGTTTTTCTCCACGGTTACAGAGGTTATCTTATCTCCGCTGTCCTTCTCCAGGCCCACGAGCTTAGCAGAAAACCTCACATCGCCGCCCATGCGCACTATATCCTCGCGTATGCTTCTCACCACCTTGACCAGTATATCCGTGCCTATGTGCGGCTTTGCAAGCAGGCGTATTCTTTCCGGCGCTCCGTGGTCTGCAAGTATGTCTATCACGTCGTGAGCGCGGCTGTCCTTTATGCGCGTGGTAAGCTTGCCGTCCGAAAACGCTCCTGCCCCTCCCTCTCCGTACATGAGATTGCTGTCCTCCTTGAGCCTTCCGCCGTTCCAGAAAGTCTCAACGTCGAGAGTGCGCCTTTCTATAGGTTCGCCACGCTCTATCACGATGGGCTTGTAGCCGTACTTCGCCAGAATATATGCCGCAAAAAGCCCGCCGGGGCCCAGCCCCACGACTATGATTGGTTTGTCCAGGGGTATGCTGCCGGTGGCGAGCTCGCGTATTTCCCGCGCCCCCGCCTCGCATACCATAGGCAGGCCGCGCTTTAACAGCCGTCTTTCTTCCTTAGGTTCAAGGCTTATCTCTACGGTGTATATGAAGCAAATGTCGTTTTTCTTGCGTGCATCGAGGGAAATGCGCTTTATCGCAAGCCCCTTTACAGCGTTTTCCGGTATACCAAGAGTCTTTGCCGCCACCTTTGACAGCAAAGACTCCTTTTCATTCAGCGGAAGCTTTATATCCTTTACTAACAGCGCCATTATATGTGCTTATTCCTTTATAGTTACTGTGACCTCAGGCAGTGATACCGTCCACCGGAGGTCTGTCTGCATCTCCTTGGAGGCAAGAGATACCATGGGAGTAATTTTGTATGTTCCAGCAGTAAGTCCTGTCAGATCCACGTATACCGATACATCCTTGCGCCGGAGCAGCTTCATGAGGCTGGTACGGCCGGTTATGCTCACGTCGCACTCTGCTGCGGAAAGTTCCGCCGTAAGCTTCTTCCCAAGGCCCTTAGTCTCTATTGGCACGCCCTTGAACTGTGCGCTGTCCTGCTTCTCCCTTATGCCCACATATACCGTGATATTTGGGTCGTCCAGCAGCGTAGTTCCCTCCGGCGCGGTTATCACTACGTTTTGTTGTACGCTTGATGTGCTGCCGGAAACGTCGATATTTTCTATCTTGATGCCCGTGAGACCGGACAGCGCGCTCTCAGAACCCACTACCCTTACGGTAGGCGGCGTTGCCACCACATCGTATACCTCATAGTTCGCCGGCAATGCATCCGCGCCGAGCACGGCGTCCGCAGCGTTTATAGGCAGTTCCACTATGCGCATCACATCCATCTTTACAACGACGGACGGCAGCGTATCGAGGAACAGCGCGGTATCTATCTCATCGCCGTTCTTATCCACATATTTCAACAGTATCGCCTCGTTATAGGAGGTGGTCCTGTCCTCAAGGTCTATGGTGCATATGGCTTTGGATATGGTGGATACGTCATCTCTTGGGCCGCTGACCTTTATGGACTGAGAAGCAAGCGTAGGCTCGCTTTTCCAGTAACCGTACGGCAGCTCGCCGGAGTACTCAACGTCTATGGGCACGAGCATGGTAGCCAGTTCATCTACCTCTATGGTTATCTCACTGGGGCTCACGTTCTCCACCGTGCCGAGACTTGATGTAGCGTCTATTTTGAGCTTATACGTATCCGCCTTGTTGACCGGACGCAGGCTTACGGATGCGGATATATCCGATGCGTCGAGGCCAGTATAATCCGTAAGCTGCACCTTTACCCTTACCGTTACGTTTCTGAGTATATCGTCCCTGTCGCCGCGCACGGCAAGGCCGCGATCATGCAGCGAGCTTTCGCCGGAAAAGCTTATAGGAACGTCCGTTATGGTCTTTACCCTCTTTGGATTGACCTCTACCATAACATAGCCCCATATCAGCATGGCAAACAGCAGCGATACTATCTTCAATGCGAGATTTTTCGTAAAGAAACCCTTCAGCCAGTTAAGTATGATGGCGCCTATGTCGTTCTTTTTCATTTCTGATTGCCCTTCCTTCTTCTGAAGCTGCTGAGGGAAGGCATCTGGAATTCCCTTTCCTTATGGATAAATATGGATTCAAGGAGGTTCCTTAGCGCCTTGCTGTCAATGTAGCGCACCAGCTTGCCGTCCCTGGCCATGGATATGACGCCCGTCTCCTCGGAAACGATTATGGTGATGCTGTCGGACACCGAGGATATGCCCAGTCCCGCCCTGTGCCTTGTGCCCAGCTCACGGGCCACTGCTATATCCTCCACCAGGGGCAGGATGCAGGCCGCCGCGACGATTTCGTTGTTGCGTATTATCATAGCGCCGTCATGCAGCGGAGTGTTGGGCTCGAATATGTTTTCTATAAGGGGGGCGGAAATGCGCCCCTCTATAAGCGTGCCGGTATTTATTATATCGCCCAGGCCGGTACGCTGCTCTATGACTATCAGCGCGCCTACCCTGCGCTTGGCGAGGTCGGTTATGGCCTGATGCATTTCACGCACGGTATCCTCGGAGCCGTTGTCTATTATGCTGCCGAAAAACTCGCGCGAGAACAGATTGCCGCGGCCAATATGCTCCAATGCGCGGCGAAACTCCGGCTGGAACAGTACCACAGCCAGTATAATGCCCACAGAAAGCAATGAATTGAGCAGCCAGCTTATAGTCACCAGCTGCAATACATCGCTCACCAGCGCGGCTATGAAGACAATGCCTATGCCCTTTAGTACCTGAAACGCCCGGGTCTCCTTAGTCAGCAGTATCAAATGATATATGAGCACGGTTATTATAGCTATGTCCACAGCGTCGCTCGCCCGAAACTGCTGGATACCGCCGGAAATGGTTTTTACCAGTACATTATATGCCAATGGCCTGCACCTGCCTTTCGCTGCCGTTTTTATGCGGCAAAAAGCTTGCCGCATTCTTTTAGCATATTGATTATACTACAAGCCCGGCATGCTTTCACCGCATGCGGGCTTCTGTTAAACAAATATTTACAAAGGAAATGAATGCTATTTCCCGCCCTCGGCCTTTGCCTTTTCCATAAGGGACATTACCGCTTGGACAGATAGGACGTAATCGTCCATGCCGCGGTTTATGTCGCACACCCGGGCGCTGGTCAGCGTGCCGCTGCTGCGGTACTCATCGGTTATCTCCTGCTCCGCTGTGTCCATTATCAGCTGATACTTTGCAGCCATATCCATGGCACTTTCCACTATTTTCTTTGAAATGCCGTTCTGGGCATCCTTACGTAGGGCTTTGGCCTCCGCTGTTGCCTGATCGAGTATTTTCAGTATATCTTTATCGCTATCGTAACCCTTCATCACGCAAAATCACCCCTACTATATGATATGCTGTTATTTTAACACAATATACCGATTTATTAAACAGCTTTTTTTAATGTATTTTCCCCAAAACTAAGCGATTATCGCGAGCAACACCGCTGAGAAAGCCGCAAGCAGTCCCAACGCCATCGCGCTCGCCCCGCTGCTTCCCTTTCCTTCGCTTATACAATACGCGCCATACAGCACGCAGTATGCTGCGCCCGCCGCGCACAGCGCCAAAAACACAGTATCCATAGTTTTTCCCTTTACTCAAGCCTTGTGGTCACATTTTCATCTGCCAGCTCCAGCTTTACGCTGAATTCCGCCTCCATGAGAGGATATTTGCTCTTCCAGTCATACCCCTCCCAGCTCACGATGTCGGAAAACTGGGTAGACGCATATTCCCCGAATCCAAAGGCGTCGCTGTTCAGCTCGCGGCATATGTTGAATACTCTGGCCATCTCGTTCGATATAAGCTGCTCCGCCGTCTGCTGCAATCCGCTTTCCCACTCGTCTGATCTGGCCTCTCCCCTGTATTTCACTATGTTGCACGCCATCTCCAGCTCTACCTTTGCCCGCGGCACGCCCGACAGAGTCAGCTTTACCCTCGGAGGCTTCTCGTCCTTTATGTAAAGCACCGCCCACTCCTCATTATGCTGTACCTTCAAGCCTCCCTTTTTCAGTTCCCCGCGTCCCAGCAGCAGGAACATGGTATCGTAGCCGCTCAGTGTGCCCTTCATGTACCAGCCATCGAACAGAGCCGTACCGGCAATATAAGGGCTCATGCCTCCGAGACGCCGCACCCCATCGGTAGTGTATTCCTCCTGCTCCTCCTGCTTCTCCTGCTCCTCACCTTTTTCTTCGCTCTTTGCACCTGCGCCCGTCATTTCCTCCTCAAGGGACCTCTGCTTTTTTACAGCGCTCACGTCCACGCCGCCCAACATCATTACGGGATCCGACCGCTGCCCTCTTATGCTTTCCAGCATACGGGCATAATTGGTTATGACCGTAATTCCCTCCGCAGTGTAATCATGAAACACGCTGAATTGCAGCTTGGTTATATTTGGCACATCCTTCAGGCACAGGCCCTGCATGAGCCTCTGCGCGGTGCCAAGGCATACCATGAGCTTTACCGACTGGCGTATCTTCAGCGCGTTAAATGTTATGTTGGAAAGCTCCTTTATACGGCCGCTGCGAGCCACCTCCTCGCCAAAAAAGAAGGTATTCACCCGAGAGAAATTTATCCGAAACGGCACTCCCGCGCTCAGTACGGTTATTGCGTCAAAAAGCGTGTCGCCTTCGGCAGATATTATCTCAGCGCCGCCCGTTGATGTCTGCTCGGACCCGGACACGTCCTTTTGTACCAGAAACGTAACATTGAACCTGTACTGAGAACCCTTGTCAAAGCCTATGCCCACAACGTATATATAATCGTCCGCCTGAACGGCGCCAAGACAGCCGCTCATATTCATACACAGCACAAGCGCAAGTATCATCAAGGCTGCCTTTTTCATACCTTGCCGCTCCTGACTGCCATGCCGCGTCTTACGCTCAGTACAGCCGCTGCTATCAGCGGCAGGGATATTATCGCCCAGCCCCATCGACCTGCACTGTAATAAAGCACGCGGAACTCGTCGTAATGTCCCTCGGACTGCATCACTACTGCGCAGCCTGTCATAACTATAAATGCCACTACTCCCGGACGTGTATCCTTTGGGCCGAAGCATCTGCACCACAGCATCGCACTGCTGTAAATGTAATATGCCGCCGTGGTTATGCCCGCCATGAGCCAAAAGAAGAGCGAGAGATTGTCCATTCTGAAAAGATACCCCTCCTCCACCATTATCATCTCCATTCGGTAAAGCGGAAAGAGCATATCTGCAAGGTCTATATAGTCGTATGCCATCGCAATGGCAAACTGGGTCAACGCGGTAAACGCAGCCGCACATACCGCGCCTATAAAGCAGGAGCTTTTGGCGAACCGCATTCCGCAAAGCTTATCCGTAACTGTAAGCAGCGCCATCATCGCCCCAAAAGTACGCAGAAGGTTATGCAGCGTCAGCCTGCCCATATCCTCCAGCGAATTACCGGGAAATGGCGAAAGCCTATAAATTGCGTAGCTCTTATAGGGTATCAGGAGCGCCGCGAGCACCGCTGCCGCGAACATGGGCAATATGAGCAGCGTAGTACGTGATATGCATTCAAGACCCATAAAGCTGAGCAAAAGCGACGTGAGCAGCACCCACAGCGCTATCTCCCAATATCCGGAATTGTAAAACACAAAGCTGTGTATCATGTTCACAAAGTCTGTAAGTATGAAGAACGCGCTTGCGATAAACAGTAAAATAAGGGGTATTGCAGCTATACGTCCTACTACTCTGCCAAAGGCAGCCGTAAAAAGCTTGTCCAGCGTATCCGCACCGCTTTTTTCCATGGCCGACATTATCACCATCACCGCAGCGAGAGATACCAATATGGAAAGGGGCATCCATATATAAGTACTGTTTCCGCCGCTGTACGCCTGCTGTGAATCCATGGCAAAGACCGTGGCGGTGAACAGGGATACGCCTACCATCGCGGCGCTCTCCTGCCTTCCTATCCTGCTTGGGCCTATATTCAAAGCTGTTCCCCCTCTCTGGTGTTTATGTAGTCGTCGGTCTTTGCGTGCATGGTTATTCTGCCCCGCACTATAGCGGGCCGCTTGCTGTAGGTCTTGGGCGATGCCGGGGTAAGGAATGGTATGCCGAAGCTTTTAAGCGATGCCATGAGAGCGAAGAAGGCTACCAGCATGCAGCTCATGCCAAGAAGTCCCCCAATCCATGCAGCTATCACAAATGCTGCCCTTATATACGAAGCGGATATCTGCGTGGCATAATCCGGTATACAGAAGTTGCCAAGCCCGGACAGGGCCACAACTATCAGCATGACAGAACTCGCAAGATTTGCGCTTACCGCCGCCTGACCCAGTATAAGGCCTCCTATTATGCCAATGGCCTGTCCTATGCTGCCCGGCACCCTAAGGCCCGCCTCCCGTATAAGCTGGAACACAAGCAGCAAGAACAGCAGCTCAAGGCCCATCGGCGCAAATACCATTTTTCGCGAGGCCACAACGGTGCTAAGCGCCTCTGTTGACATCATTCCCTGATGGTACAGCACCAGCGATAGGAAGTATCCCGGCAGAAGTATGGATATCAACGCCCCAATATAGCGCACCAGCCGCACCACCGTCCCCTGCGGCTGTCTTAGATATATGTCCTCCGAGCTGCCCATGAGCGTAAACAGCGTTGTAGGCATTATATTTGCAAATGGACTGCCGTCCAGCAGCACAGCCACATACCCCTGCATTATATGTGACGACGTTCTGTCCGGCCGTTCTGTGGTCAGCACCTGCGGGAACGGCGACAACGGGTGGTTTTCGGTAAGCTGCTCCAGTACGCCTATATTTGACATCATTCGGGTCTGCACACCGGCGATGCGCCGCTTAACCTCCTGCACCAGTGCCGGGTTTGCGCTGCCGTCAAGGTAAACTATGGCCGCCCTTATGTGGTTCTGAACGCCTATCTCTCGTATCTCGCACACAAGATCTTCCCGGCGTATCATGCGTCTCAGCAGGGTTATATTTGTCCTCAGGTTCTCGTTAAAGCCTTCCTGCGGTCCCATGACCACCTTTTCGTTTTCCGTGGTGCCTACAGAGCGATGCTCGTAACCCCGGGTATCTATTATTGCCGCCCGTTCTTCATCCCCTACGAACATCACGGTCTGCCCGTCTGTTATAGCCCGTTTTACCTTATACCAGTCGCTCTCCGTGGATACGTCGCTGGCGGTAAGCACGTTTTTTAGCATATAATCTATGTACGGAGGCTTATCGGGCAAGGGCTTTTTCATCGTCTCCCGCAGCACATAGTCGTTTATGGTTTCCGCGTCCGCCATGCCGTTCATGAATACCACCGCCGCCTCCACCCGCCCGCCTGCGGCAAAGCGGCGTATTATTATGTCGGGATTTATATCCGCCCGAAAGCTCTCTTTAATTCGGCCAATGTTTTCGGAAAAAGAGGGAGCTACTGTCTGTTTTTCTTCCTGCTTCTGTTCCTCCGCGTACCGCCAGCCGCCCAAAAAGCCCGGCGCCCCCTTTTCGGTTTCCAGCAATTCAAACTCGCTGCGCTTCCGAGTGAAGCCCAGCGCCAAGGCTATCTTCTTTATTCCTTTCATACCCTGCCCTCCCATGCAAAACTTCTGCGATATATATAGAAGTATCTGCCATAGGGAACAAAAATATGCAATACAGGCAAATATCCCCTGAGAACGCAGCGCGCCCTCAGGGGATATTCATATTAAATTATGCTGTTTTATTTTGCCTTGCCAGCCCGATAAGCCTCCTGTACGCAGGCCTGATGTCTCGGGCATTCCTTGCTGTTAGCATGCACCTTGGAGTTAAGCAGGTGTATGCAGAAGTGGCCGTCAAAGCCGTTGCTCTTGGTAGGGTTTGCCATATGAGGCATGGTATGCATGCTTGCAGCCACAGTCTTGCCGTTGTATGTAACCCATATGGGGCGCCTGTTCCATGAAAAGCCCTCCAGGCTCTTCATTACGGCGGTGTCTTCTTTTGTGATAGGCTCGCTGTCCGCGTGATACCAGCCGCCGAAGCGCCTTGCACGGAAGCTTTTGCCGGTACGCACATCAGTCACCGTAAACTTGGCGCCCTTGTTCAGCCAATCTTTGCCGCCCTTGAACCAGTCCAGCAGCACTACGCTGCCCTTGAGCTTGGTAAACGTGGCGTTTTCTTTTGTGAGCTTGTTGGTGCTGTCGAATATGGAATTGAGCGTCTCAGCACCGGCGATACCATCCGCCGAGGAAAGCCCCGCTTTTTTCTGGTATTCCAGCACGGCCTTGCGGGTAGCGCTATCGTATACGCCGCTCATGTCCCGCTTTGACATAAAGCCGCGATCGTATAGCTTCTTCTGCAGCCGCTCCACCTCTTCGCCCTCCATGCCGGTGCGGAGCATGCTTCCGGACGCGGTGTTGGAGCCGGTGAGCGTCAGGTGGGTGCGGTAAACATAGCCCGTGGCGTCATCGGCAACCACATAGAACCACTCGCCAAACACCGCCTTTATGCGCACGCCCTTGCCTGCCGTTAACTGCTTTACGGCGTAGGTATCCTCGCTGGGGCCTCCGCGTATATATGTGCCGTCGTCCAATACATACGCGCCGCGGCTGCCGGAAGAATTTGAAAAGATGTAATCCTGGCGGATATAGCCCACGGTTCCGCTTTTGAGCATTATCCTGTACCAGCCGTTTTCCACCGCCAGCACCTCTACTTCGCTGCCCAGCTCAAGCGTTCCAAGGGCGTTGGATTCCTTATCAGGGGATTCCCTGAGGTTGACGCCGTCAGCCGTGATTATACCGGTATCCGCTGCCAGCGCCCCTGTGCAGACCGCAAGAAGCAGCAGCACTGCGGCAGCGCCTGCCATGCGTTTAAGCTTCATCGTTCCTCCTCCGCTCTTATCATTTCCCCCAGCCGCCCTATATCCTCCGCCAGCGTATCAGCCAGTGCACGGTTGTAAATCACGCTTGCGGGATGATACTGTGGCGAAAGCAGTATTCCTTTTCCTTCTATGGTCACGCTCATGCTTCTGCCGTGCAGTTCCCCTATAGTACGTATTTGTTCACCTGCCAGCGTCAGAATGGCTTTAAGGGGAGTATTGCCGAGAGTGACTATTATGCGCGGCGAAAGCAGGCAAAGTTCGCTTTTCAGGAGCGGCAGCCCCGCTTTCATCTCCGCGCCCGTGGGGGTACGGTTGGATACGCTCTTCGGCTTTACATTAACGGGGCGGAACTTTATGGTATTGGTAATATACACCCGGCTTCTGTCTATGCCTGCGCCCCTTAAAAGCGCATCGAGCTGCTTGCCCGCTTTACCTACAAACGGCCGCCCCTGCTTTGCCTCGTCTCCTCCGGGTGCCTCGCCTATCAGCATCACCAGCGGGTTCACCGGCCCCTCTCCAAATACCGGGTGGGAATAATCGCCACGGCCGTCGGACGTTTCGGCTATGCGCAGCCGCTCTTTTTCATAAAGCTCAACAAGGCCCATATTACCACCCTGCGCCTACGGGCGGGTTTTCCTCGTATATGGCATTGAAGTTGAGCCGCAGCTGCTCAGTAGCCCGCTTAATATATTCGGTAAGTGAGGCGTTCACGTAATCCTGGAGGTCCTGCATTCCCTGTATGAGGGTATTCCTGTCCGTATCCGAGATATTCTGAACGTTGTTCAGGTAGTTCCCTATCTCCCTTATGAGCTGCTGTGCCTCATTCTTGGCATTTTGCAGATCCTCGTTGCCTCCGCCGTAGTTATACCACGAAGGCGTATGCAGCGAGCAGGTCGCTCCCATACTTCCCCCCTCCATCGTCATTGCGTACTCCTCGGAGGTAACGCCGGTATAAACGGCATTTGGTATGTACTGTTTGACCAATATGGGATCAATGTCCGCATACATTGAGTCATTGTGAATCAGCACCACAGAGCCCGATATAACATTATAACAATAGGGCGATGCAAGCTGGCCGCTATCCTGACATATGCTGGTCTGTACGTGCATATCGCATACCTCGGTAGGCGCCGTATCCTGTGCAAACCAGTCAGTCACGGGCAGATGCCCAGAGGAATCTGTATAGCAGGCATCAGTGGCCAGCTTGCCGGATATGGAGCAGACGGTGCACTTTGTAAGACCTATCTCGTTGGGGGATTCATCGATTATGGGTTTATTCTGCAATCCCTCATGTATCTTTGACATAAAGGCCTTCCACAGGGGCGCCGCGTATTTGCCGCCTGTGGACTTGCTCTTGAGCTTTGGCGTAAAGTCATCGTGGCCTATCCATACGGTAGCTGTATAGTAGGGGGTCATACCTGCAAAGTACACGCTGCCGTAATCCGAGTTGGTACCGGTCTTGCCCGCCACTGTCATGCCGGATATTTTCGCGTTGGTACCAGTGCCGGAGTTTACCGCCTCTGTGAGTATATCCACCAGCATATAAGCCGTAGACTTCTTAAATACGGTATGCTTTTCCCTTATCTCGTCAGCGTCGAGTATGACCTTGCCGCTTTCGTCCACTACCCTCGTAAAGGACAACGGTTCCTGATACTCGCCTCCGCTTGCTATCGCTCCGTATGCCGCCGCCATCTCTATGGGGGTTATGTTTGTGGTGCCCAGCGCCATTGCGGAGCCCGTCTTCGATATGCGTGACGGATCTACTCCCAGCAGCTCAAGATAATTTGCGCTGTTGTCAAAGCCCACGTGTTCAAGAAGCGTCCTCGCCGCCGCCACGTTGAGGGAATTCACCACGCCCTGCCTGAGCGTCAGAGGGCCTATGTAACTTTCACTGCCTATGTAGGGGTAGCCCTTTTCGCTGTCCCATCCCTCGATCGGGCAGGGGAAATTTTTAATTATGGTAGCCGGGGAAGCACCCATATCCAGCGCCGGCCCGTATACCGCCAGAGGCTTTATGGATGAACCTACCTCCGACGGGCTCTGGGCCCTGTTAAGTCCCTTTTTTATGGTGGGGGTGTCCCTTCCGCCTACTATGGCCCTGAGCTCGCCGGTGTGGTAATCGAGCACCACAGCCGCTGCCTGAGGCTCGATAGTAGTTATGGTGTTGCCGTCGGCGCTGGTCTCTGTCTTTGTGGCCGTGCTGGGGTCTGCAAGCTGTGGATATTTCTCCCATGTAGAGAGGGTATCCTGTACCATGTGCTGCATCTCCGTATCCACAGTGAGATAAATATGGTATCCGCCTGTGCGCAGCTCATTCTCTATTGCGGAACGATTGGCGCGCGTATCCAGCATATCCCGCTGTTTTAGGAGATGCGTAACTATGTCACGAATGCCGTATTCGACGAAATAAGGCATATCGTACAGCTCTGTGCTGGCGGATTTTTCCTTTATGTTCACCCTCTCGTTCAGCGCAGCCTCGTACTGCTCATGGGTTATGAAGCCGCCCTCGTACATGGCCAGCAGCACCACATTGGTGCGTCTGTCGGTGACGTACATCTGGTTGTTATTTTCGAGGGAGTACTTATACTGCTCCTCGGTTATGCCCTTGGAATTATGCAGCTCCTCCAGCTCCTGCCGCGCAGAGTCGCTCAGCGTCCTCGTATAGGTATTGGAGCGCGGGTTGGTATAGTAGGGCTTTTGCACCATTCCGGCGAGCATGGCGCACTCGCGTATGGTAAGCTCGCTCATCTCCTTGCCGAAATAGTCCTTGGCGGCGGTCTTAAAGCCGTAGTTGGAGGCGCCAAGATATACGTCGTTCATGTACGCCGCAAGTATCTCATCCTTATCCATGATATCCTCGAGCTCCATGGAAAGGTAAGCTTCCTTTATCTTGCGCTTGTAGGACTGCTCGTTGGAAAGCACCTTATTCTTTATAAGCTGCTGGGTTATTGTGCTGCCGCCGTGGGTATCGGTATTGCGCAGGGTATTTATAACGGCGGAAAACAGCCTTTTGTAGTCCACGCCGTCATGCTTGTAGAAGCGCACGTCCTCTATGGAAATCAGGGCATTCTTGAGCATATCCGGTATCTCGCCTATATCCGCCCAGTCCCGATATTCCATGCCGGCGTAAGTGGTTATGAGCTTGCCGTCCTTGTCGTATATGTAGGAAGTCCTGTCGCTCTTGGTGAGCTGTGCAGGATCTATGTCCTCGGTAGTCTCGATGTATGCCTTGGCTACACCGGTAACGAGACCCAGCCCCGCGCAGCCGGCGATAATTACGGTCACCGCCATGACCTTGAGCACGGTAAACAGCAGCTCCAGAATAAAGCTTCGGTTGCCTCTGCGCTCGGTAAACAGCTCCTCGTCCGCCTGCTTTTCCCTTTTGCGGCCAAGCAGCTCCTTAATTTTATTTATGACGGACTCTATCCGGCCCGCCACGTCCCGCTTTTCTTCCTCGGATTCGCACCCGGGCTCTCTTTCCCGTTTATAATGTTTTGGCATATCTATACGGGTGGTGCCGCCTTCCTGCTCCGCCCCGTTGAAGCCTCTGTCCTTATTCTCGAAATCATCCATTTATATCGTTTGCCTTTCATAAAACGGCCCGGCCCATGGGCCAAGCGCTGCTATCTTCATTATATTTGGGTGTATTATAGCATATTTTACTGTCCTTTCTCAATACGCCACGGCCGGCATATAATGAATTAACAATCAGTTCATGACTTTTTATGTCGAAGGACAAATTTCAAAAGGAGCGGCAATATGGAAAACTGTGGAGATATATCTTCGAGGAAGCGCAGGAAACCATACATAAGAAAGCTCTGCCTCGCCCTTGCAATGCTGGCTGCCGTTGGCATAGTATGGCTCATCATATCCGTAAACAACCGTATGCGTCCCGCCCTCGCAAACCTTGCGGAGACCCGCATAAATTCCATTGCCACGGAAGCCATGAATCAGGCTATAACCGAAAGCCTCAACAGCGGCTCAGACTATGACTGCCTCATAACCTCATATGACAACGGCGAAAAAGTCTATATGCTCCAGGCTGACGCAAGACGCATGAACCTGCTGGCATCCGAGTGCTGTGCCGCAGCACAAAAACGCATAGCAGAAGTCGGGGAGCAGGGCGTATCTTTGCCTCTGGGCACCGTGTCCGGGATCACCTACCTTACCGGCCGCGGACCCCGGATAAGGGTCACGTTCACCCCTGCAGGCAGCGTATACAGCGAGTTCTGCTCCACTCTTTCCTCATCGGGCATAAACCAGTCCCTGTACAGGGTAAACCTAAGGCTCACCGCAAGCATACGGCTTATTATGCCCGGCATATCCCGGAGCATAAAGGTAAGCTCCGAGGCGGCCATAGCCGAAAGCATAATCGTAGGCGAGGTTCCGCAGGTATACACCAACGTAGAGAGCACAGATGATATGCTCAACCTTATACCCACAGAACCGCTGGATTGATTTTACATTTACACCTATGGCGCACGGGACTTGCCCATGGTATAATTGTGCCATGAAAAAGCTGACGGTATTTATACTTACAATATGTGTGCTGTTTACGGCGGCAGCGGCCAATGCGGCGTCGCCCTCACCGGCTCCGGACGTTACGCCCTCGCCCACGCCTGCTCCAAACCCGGCCATAACGCCTTATTCCGGCAACGTGCCCGCCTTTTCCGGCCTTATCGGCATGAACTATTCCGGAGACGACGTGGTGCGTGTGCAGATACGCCTGCGGGACCTCTGCTACTTCAATTTCAAGCCCACCGGAATTTACCAGAGCATGACCGCCAATGCGGCAAAGGCCTTCCAGCTCAAGCACACCACCGATGACGGCGTGCCCATGATATCAGACGGTACCATAGGCGACCAGACCATGACCATACTCTTTCGCCACGGTGTGAGCAGAGCCGATATAGCGGCCAATATACCCATAGGCACCAGCCAGGTAAAGGACGGCGCCGTAAAAGGCGAGGCCATGGTATGGAGCGATGTGAAGGCTGCCCTGTCCGTGGGCAGTTCCTATCTCGTTACCGATTACAATACCGGCTCCACCTTCTACCTCCAGTACGCAGGCGGTGAAAACCACGCAGAGATGGAGGCCAGAGATTCCCAAAGCTCCGCCGCTGTGAGAGAGGTGTTCGGCGGTGAGTTCAATTTTTCAAAGCGAGCCGTGACCGTCACCATAAACGGCAAGCAGATAGCCGCGTCGCTTCAGGGCTGGCCCCACGGCCACGATACCATCCCTTCCAACGACATGAACGGGCATCTCTGCCTTTACTTTGACGGCAGCCTTTCCCACGTAGGCTCGCTGCCAGATGCCGAGCATCAGGAGCTTGTATACAGAGCTTCTGGCCAAAGCTGATCTTTAAGCGCGCAAAAGCCGGGAATATTTCCCGGCTTATTATTAATCTCTTAAGCCCGCCCTGGCATCAAGTTCTTTATTGAGTATATCCGCCGCCTTGTCTATCACTGCTATCTCCTCCGGCGTGAGCTGCTCCAGAACGTTCCGTGTTATGGTCCTTACATTTTCCTCCAGCATGTCGCTATAACCGTAGAACTTCTCAGAAAGCTCAAGGTTGTATTCCCTGCCGTCCTCTTGCGAGGGCTGCCGTATTATATATCCCTTTTTCATGAGAGAATTGACCTTATATGTGGCATTCGACTGGGATATTCCTATGAACCGGGCAAATTGTCCTATTGTTGGTCTGCCCAGAGCGTATATTATCTCAAGCGAAAAAACCTCCATAGCACTGAGGCTCCCATCTCTTTCCCTTACTCGGGTAAATATCTTGCGATAGAATTCCAGTCTCAGCTTTTGAAAGGTCTTTAGCATTTTTTCAAGCATCATTCAGATTACGGCCTCGTATCCGGGCGAATCGCCCTGTTATCATGTATCTTAATATATCACATTAGGACTTTATCATTTTTTCCCATTCCTGTCAACGCGGCCTTTTTCTCTCTTTTTTCCTTGTATTTCATATATGTAGCCATGCCGCCGCGCATATGCCGCTCGTTCTTGTTTTTTTGCAGCACTTCGCGTACCTGCTCCGCCACATTGGGGTCGATATACCTGAGACGCTCACTCATATCCTTGTGAACTGTAGACTTGCTTATACCGAACTTCTTTGCGGCCTGTCGTACTGTAGCTCCGCTCTCGACTATATAATTCGCAACTTCCAATACCCTGTCCTCTATATATTCGTACATTTAGCCTTACCCCCAATATGCTTTGGTAAAGCTTATGAGCGGCATACGCCATGTATGCGGGACAGGGCTGCAATTATTTTTTGCAGTCAAAGGGAGTGCATCGACGCCCATTGTTTTTGATATGTTTTACTTTTTCGGCAGACTAAAAGAAGGCCTTACGGCCTTCTTTAAATTTACTGCATTACTTGTTTTCCTTTATGGCTGCCTGAGCTGCCGCAAGGCGAGCTATAGGTACGCGGAAGGGGGAGCATGATACGTAGTCCAGACCTACCTTATGGCAGAACTCGATGCTGGAGGGATCTCCGCCGTGCTCGCCGCAGATTCCCATGTGAATGTCGAAACGGGTCTCGCGGCCCATCTTGGCGGCCATTTTTACCAGCTTGCCAACGCCCTTCTGGTCGAGCTTGGCAAAGGGATCGTTCTCGTAGATTTTCTTGTCGTAATAGGCGTTCAGGAACTTGCCTGCGTCATCACGGCTGAAGCCGAAGGTCATCTGGGTCAGATCATTGGTGCCAAAGGAGAAGAACTCAGCTTCCTTGGCGATCTCATCGGCAGTAAGTGCCGCGCGGGGGATCTCTATCATGGTACCTACCTTGTAGTCCAGCTTGAAACCGGCCTTTTCCATCTCTTCGTTGGCAGTCTTGGTGACGATCGCCTTAACATATGCAAGCTCCTTCACGTCGCCGATGAGAGGGATCATTATCTCGGGTACCAGGTTCCAGTCGGGATGCTTCTTCTGCACGTTGATGGCTGCACGAATGACCGCGCGGGTCTGCATTGCAGCGATCTCGGGGAAGGTAACGGACAGGCGGCAGCCACGATGACCCATCATGGGATTGAACTCATGGAGACTGGCAATGATGGCCTTTATCCGCTCAACGGTCTTGCCCTGCGCCTTTGCAAGCTGCTCAATGTCTGCTTCCTCGGTGGGAACGAACTCGTGAAGCGGGGGATCCAGGAAGCGAATGGTTACAGGGTAGCCTTCCATTGCCTCATAGATGCCCTCGAAGTCGCTCTGCTGCATGGGCAGCAGCTTTGCAAGAGCAGTCTCGCGCTCCTGAACGGTGTCGGAGCAAATCATCTCGCGGATAGCCTCGATGCGGTCGCCCTCAAAGAACATATGCTCGGTGCGGCAGAGACCGATGCCCTCTGCACCCAGTTCACGGGCCTTCTTAGCGTCGTGAGGAGTATCGGCGTTGGTGCGCACGCTGAGCTTGCGGTACTTGTCCGCCCAGCCCATGATGCGTCCGAACTCGCCGCTTATGGAAGCGTCAACAGTGGGGATAACGCCGTCGTATACGTTGCCGTTGGAACCGTCGAAGCTTATCCAATCACCCTCGTGATATGTCTTGCCAGAGAGGGTAAAGCACTTGTTTGCTTCGTCCATGGTGATGGCAGAGCAGCCGGATACGCAGCACTTGCCCATTCCGCGGGCTACTACCGCCGCGTGGCTGGTCATGCCGCCGCGCACGGTCAGTATGCCCTGTGCGGCCTTCATGCCTTCGATGTCCTCGGGGCTGGTCTCAAGGCGTACCAGTACAACCTTCTCACCCTTTGCAGCCTCAGCCTTTGCATCCTCGGCGGTGAATACGATCTTGCCGGAAGCAGCGCCGGGAGATGCGCCGAGAGCCTTACCTATTACTTCTGCCTTCTTGGCCGCTGCGGCGTCAAACTGGGGATGGAGCAGAGTATCAAGGGTGCGGGGCTCTATCATCGCCACAGCTTCCTGCTCGCTTATCATGCCCTCGTCCACCAGATCGCAGGCGATCTTCAGTGCGGCGGAGGCGGTACGCTTGCCGTTGCGGGTCTGGAGCATGTAGAGCTTCTGGTTCTCTACGGTGAACTCCATATCCTGCATGTCGCGGTAGTGCTTTTCAAGTATATTGCAAACATCTTCAAACTGTGCAAATGCCTTGGGGAACTTCTCTGCCATCTCGCTGATGGGCATAGGAGTACGGACACCGGCCACAACGTCCTCGCCCTGAGCGTTGGTCAGGAACTCGCCAAACAGCTTCTTTTCGCCGGTGGCGGGGTTGCGGGTGAATGCAACGCCGGTACCACAGTCATCGCCCATGTTACCGAATGCCATCATCTGTACGTTTACAGCGGTGCCCCAGGAGTAAGGTATGTCGTTATCCCTGCGGTATACGTTGGCACGGGGATTATCCCAGCTGCGGAATACGGCCTTTATGGCATAGAGGAGCTGATCCTTGGGATCGTCGGGGAAATCCTTACCTATCTTCTTCTTGTATTCGCCCTTGAACTGATGGGCAAGGGTCTTGAGGTCATCGGCCGTGAGCTCGGTGTCCATGGTGACTCCGCACTCTGCCTTGAGCTTATCTATGAGCTGCTCAAAGTACTTTTTGCCAACCTCCATAACTACGTCGGAATACATCTGTATGAAGCGGCGATAGCAGTCCCATGCCCAGCGGGGGTTGTTGGACTTCTTTGCTATTACCTCTACTACCTTCTCATTCAGTCCCAGATTAAGTATGGTATCCATCATGCCGGGCATGGAGGCCCTGGCGCCGGAACGGACGGATACCAGCAGGGGATTCTCACTGTCGCCAAACTTCTTGCCGGTGATCTTTTCCAGCTTGCCGAGATATTCGAATATCTCAGCTACGATATCCTCGTTGATCCACTTTCCGTCCTCATAGTACTGAGTGCAGGCTTCGGTAGTCACGGTAAATCCCGGAGGAACAGGCAGACCCAAGCCGGTCATCTCGGCCAGATTTGCGCCCTTGCCGCCCAACAGCTCACGCATCTGGGCGTTGCCTTCGCTAAAAAGGTATACGTACTTCTTCTTACTCATTTGTTTCCTCCACATTAAAATTTTTATATTTAACAATTTTTAACAAAAATAACATTGCCTAATCATTTCAGGCAATATTGTATTATACTCTTTTTTTCTTTGGGAAGCAATAAAAAATATGACGATTTTGACGGAGAAATTGCATTTTTATTTGTTATTTATAAGACAATTGACGGCATTGATGCATTTTTACATGGTGCCTATCCTATAGAAGGACTTCATTCTCCGTTCCAGTATGTGTTCTCCGTAGCCGCCAACTGCGCTGCGAAGCTCTGCGCGCACCTTTTCCGGAAGCGCTGCCTTGTCCATCTCGTCATCCCCGAGCAGCAGCATTCGCCGCATGGCCTCCAGGGACAGAGGGCTTATTCGTTTGGAGTCGCCTATCATGCAGTCGCTGCAAACGGCCCCGCCCGCCTCAGGGTCAAAGCCCATGCGGACATGACCGCGAATATCCTGCCCACAGCATGCGCAGGAGGTTATGGCCGGGGTATAGCCCAACAGCGCTAAACACTTAATCGTGAAACATATGGCGAGATCCATGGGGTCTTTATCGGTAAATGCCATGTAGCTCAGCGCATAGTATAAAAGCTTGAGCAGGCCGCCGCTCTTTTCACCCTCTGGGGCAAGATCGTTCACCAGCTCCAGCGCATGCATGCCGGCGGCAAATCTGTCCATATCCTGTCTCAGTGGGTAAAAGCTCTCCCTTACCTCACAGGAATCTACGGTATATTTGCCCTGCCGTTCAAACAATACGAATTCGCCGTAAACGAAAAGCTCGGCAGCGCTAAGAAGGGGGCTGTTCTGCCTCCTGCATCCCCTGGCTGCAGCGCCTATTATGCCGTTATCCGTCATTATGTTGACCATTCTGTCATTATCCCGGTAGTTTGCATAGCGGGTGACTATGCCCGAAACCTTCTTTGATGACATATTCGCCCACTCCTTCCATTAATTATCCGGCTTGCAAGACGACCAGATGCAGATACTAAGCTATAATCAAAAACAGGACGGTCGCATCACATGAAGCAGAACGATACCAGCAAAAGTATCACCCAATCCAGGCACGACTCACCATGGCAGAAGTTTCTCCGCACAGGCAGCGTGGAAGATTACCTCGCCTATAAAAAAAGCCTTACGGGGCGGCCGTAAAGCCGCCCCGAGATTTATTCGTAGCCCAGTTCCTTCATTACTGAGGCGCTGTTGCGCCAGTCGTTCTTTACCTTTACCCATAGCTGAAGGTTTACCCGGGTACCGAGCAGCCACTCCATGTCCTTGCGTGCCTCGCTGCCTATCCTTTTGAGCATACTGCCCTGGCGGCCAATTATTATGCCCTTGTGGCCTTCCCTCTCGCAGTATATGGTGGCCCATACGTCGTACATGCCGTCGTCCCTGAGAACCATCTTGTCCACGCCGACGCCTATGCCGTGGGGAACCTCCTCTTTGAGCAGCGTCAGTGCTTTTTCCCGTATTATCTCGCCGCATATAACACGCTCCGGCTGATCAGTGACCATGTCCTCCGGAAAATACTGAGGGCCTTCCACAAGGCAGGCTTTAAGGGCTGCCTCCAGCTTGTCCATACCCCTGCCTTCAGCGGCGGATATCTTGATTATCTCTTTTATAAAGCTCTCTTTTTCAAGGCGCTCCCTGGCAGTCTCGATGTTATCCAGCGTAGCTGCATCCGCCTTGTTTATGGCGGCTATCACCGGCGCCCTTGCCGTACGCAGCTTTTCTATTATGGCCTCGTCTTTTTCGCGTATGCCGTTCACGGCGTCCACCATGAAAAGTATGGCCTCCACCTCGTTGAGCGAATCGTAGGCCACCTTTACCATATATTCGCCCAGCTTGTTTTTGGGCAGCGTAACGCCGGGTGTGTCCAGAAATACCATCTGATACCCCTTACGGCTGACTACGCCCATTATCCTGTTACGGGTAGTCTGCGCCCTCTGGGAAACTATGGACACCTTCTGCCCCACAAAACGGTTCATCAGGGTGCTTTTGCCTACGTTTGGGCTGCCTATTATGGTGACAAACCCGGAAAGGTACTTGGGCTCAGGCATCATTTGAGATTCCTCTTTGTGAAAGCCTCGGGCAGCAGCGCGCGCAGCTCCATTATCTTATACTCGCCTTCTTTATTTGAGCATATCACCGGCATATCAGGCGCACAGAATTCAGCCAGAACCTGACGGCACACTCCGCAGGGCACAGCGTAGTCGTCGCCGTCCCATATTATGGCCAGCGCATCGAATTCACGCTCTCCTTCGTATACTGCCTTGAAAATAGCTGTACGCTCGGCGCAGTTGGTAGGGGTATATGCGGCGTTCTCTATGTTGCAGCCAAGATAATAGGCACCGTTCTTTGCCTTGAGGCAGGCGCCCACATGGAACTTTGAATAAGGCGCATACGCCCTGTCCCTTGCTTCCTCCGCCATGCGGATCATGTTCTTTATTTCGTAATCGTGTATCTCAATCATCTTTCCACTCCAATGCCGTCAAGTATTTCGTCCTGAAGGGCAAACATGTTCTTTGAATCCTCATCGGTCATATGGTCGTATCCAAGGAGGTGCAGCGTGCCGTGCACAGCCAGAAAGCTCAGTTCTCTCCTTATCGAGTGGCCGTATTCTTCAGCCTGGGCAACAGCCCTCGGGTAGGATATCACCAGATCTCCAAGAAATCCGTCAGGGGGTGCTATTATCTCCTCACCCTCCTCTGACGGAAAGCTTATCACGTCGGTAGGCCTGTCAACATTGCGGTATTCCTTATTGATGCCGTGTATGGTTTCGTCGTCCACCACCGTTACCGAAACGCTGCCCTCTCTATGCTGTTTTTTCAGCGCGCCCTCTATGGCGGCCGCTATTATGTCCGCCGCTTCATCCGGGACGTCGGTCCGTATTTCTATCTCTGTCATTCTTTCTTCGTCTCCTCAGGATACTCTATCCTGTCGTGCATAAGCCCGCCGAAAGTGCGCAAAAAGCTCTTTTCTATGCTGCTTATATCTGCCAGTGTGAGCGGTACCTCGGAAAGCTGGTTTTCGCCGTCCGTCAGCTTGCTCCATATTATCTTATGCACCATGGCTTCCCGGGCCTCCTTGGTACAGTCTCCAAGGCTCCTTACTGCCGCTTCGCAGCAGTCCGCCAGCATCACTATGGCCCCCTCACAGGTGCTGGGCTTATTGCCGGGATAACGGAAGTTCTTGGGGGTTACCTTCGGGTCGGTCTCCGCCGCCTTGCGGTAAAAGTACGTCATCATGGAATTGCCGTGATGCTCTGCCGCTATACGCACTACAGCTCCGGGCAGCTTGTTCTTGGCAAGTATGGTGGCCCCGTCCTTCTGATGGGCGATTATTATCGAAGCGCTCTCCTGGGGGGACAGCGTATCGTGTATATTCTCCGCCTGCTGGTTCTCCTTGAAATACTGGGGCCGCCTGAGCTTGCCAACGTCGTGGTAAGCCGCTCCAACCTTTGCCAGCAGGGCGTTTGCGCCTATCTTTTCCGCCGCGCCTTCGGCCAGCGCCGCAACGTTCATGCAGTGCTGATAGGTACCGGGCGCATCATACATGAGCTGCTTTAAAAGCGGGTTGCCGGTATTAAGCAGCTCGTTGAGCCGTGCTGGCGTGGCTATATCGAAAAGCTCCTCCCATATTGTCAGCGAACCTGTGACGAACAGTCCGGAGAACAGCGCCGAAAACAGTACACAGCCGGCGTATGTAAGTATCTCCCTTACAGTCGCGCCAAGGGCGATATATACCGCCGCCGTAACGGCAGCGCCTGCCGCTCCGCCTATGCCGGAGGCCGCTATCATGCCGCCTCTGGTATTGATGCGTTTGAGTGCAAACACCGAAGCTGCGCAGGAGGCTATGTTCGCCGCCATCATAACCGTGGCAGTCGTTGTAAGTATGCCCTCCGTCCCTCCCGCAAGCACTGCGGATTCAAGCCCTAAAAGCACGCCTGCCGCCAGCGCGGTTTTATGGTTCACGAGCTCGGCTATGAGCAGCGCCGCCATAACCATTGGCGTAACATGAGGTTCAAGCATATTTCCGAGCACCTGCATCCACGGCATCAATGCAAGCTGTATACATACCATGGTCATAAGCTTTGCGCCGTCAAAGGTATCCCTCTGGTATACCGCCATGTAAACCGCGAACAGTATATAGGCTGCCGCTACGTATATCATGCTGCCTATCTGAGCCTGTGCCAGGTTCATCTCGGTGCCTTTCAACGCCTTACTTACAGCTACCGCCGCGCCGAGACAGGACAGCACCAGCGCCACAAGCAGTACCAATGCCGAAAGCGCGGCCCTCTGCCGCGACTCGAATGAGTTTTTATAATCACGCTGCTGCGACAATACTTTCGCCTCCTTGTGCGGTTTATTCGTATGTATATATGTATCAATCCCTGCTTCTGTGCTCATATTTATCGTAGGCAGTAATGATCTTTTGTACCATTTCGTGCCGAACCACGTCCTTATATGTTAGGAATACCCGGGCAATACCGTCCACTCCCTCCAGCACGTCCAGCGCGTGCACAAGGCCGCTCTTTTTGTCGCGTGGCAGGTCAATCTGGGTTATATCTCCTGTCACCACTACTCTTGAGCCCTCGCCAAACCGGGTAAGGAACATCTTCATCTGTTCCACGGTGCAGTTTTGCGCCTCGTCCAGTATTATATACGCATCGTTCAGGGTGCGGCCGCGCATGTATGCAAGAGGCGCTACCTCGATCACGCCCCGCTCGCTGAGTGCGTGGAAGTTCTCGCTGCCCAGGAAGTCGTACAGCGCGTCGTACAGCGGTCTCAGATACGGATCCACCTTATTTTGCAGGTCGCCGGGCAAAAATCCCAGCTTTTCGCCGGCCTCCACGGCAGGACGGGTAAGGATTATCTTTTCCACCTCTTTATTTTTATACGCCAGCACCGCCATGGCAACTGCCAGATAAGTCTTGCCGGTGCCCGCAGGGCCTACGCCAAACACAACAGTATTACGCTTTAGGGCGGATATGTACTTCTTCTGGCCCAATGTACGGCACTTTATTTTGCGGCCCTTATTTGTAAAGGCCACCACGTCGTCTATCAGCTCCAGTATGAGATCCGCGTTGCCCTCCTTTGCGAGGTCGATGGCGTACCTTATGCGGCTCCTGTCTATATTTTCCCCCTTGCGGAGCATGGCAAGCAGCTTGTCCAGCACCGTCTCAGCCAGCGCCGCGGCTTCCTCCGGCCCCGTTATGTCTATACAGTCCACCCCCGCCTTTATTACGGCGCCCGTCTCTTCCTCTATCACCTTGAGGTTCTCATCGAACACGCCGAAAAGCCGTATGACCTCATCCATACTGTCCACGGCTACGGTATGCTTCTGTTCCTGTAAAGTCATTTCCTGCTGGTTTTCGTTCATTGACTGATCATATCTCCGATAACGGTTATATTTTGCTCCGCCACGATGTCCATGACACAGATAATTCCACCCCCGTCTGAACTGTATGCGGTCTTTTTTGATATTATACCCGCGTCCTTGGGCAGTTTCGCCCTGGCAAGCTCCTCTGCTCCCCTGAGCGCCGCAGCCTTTAATGTTTCCTCATCGGCCTTTGCCCGCTTATACACGAGTTCTGAATACTCCGCACGGCAAAGCGTTATAGGCAATATAGCGGCAAATCCGAAGCTTTCATCCGTGCCTGTTTCATACTCCTCATATGGCACTATACACGGAATTATTGTTTTTCCCTTCAGCTCTATCCAGAAGCCTGTCTGTTTTCTGCCACTTGGCATCAGCATATCCTGCATCTCGTCCGCTCGGTATGAAAACCTGTGCAGCACCTCGGCAGTTACCTTGCCGCGGGCTTCCGTATATATGCCGTTGCCGAGGTCGCCGGATATCAGCAGCTCCCCCTTTTCCACAGCGTCACCCGCGTTGTGGTTAGCCTTTCCGGAAAGGGCGGTTATGGAGGTTATTATTCCGCTTTCCGCCGCGTATATGCTGCAGGGCTCGCCCGGAGTATACACCGGCACGTCCTCTTTTGCCTCTTTTACAGATATCTGCAGCACTACGCCCGTGAGCTCGGCTCCCGCCCATGCTATGCGGCTGTCGGAATTCTTTACGCCTTCGGCTATAGCGGCAGTATCGAGCTTTCCGCGCCCCGTTCCCGGCGATACGCCCATCTTATCCAGAGTCTTGGCTATCTCGCTCTGCTCTATCCTTCCGCAGCCCTCTATATCTATTATCCACATGAACCGGGAGGCTACCAGCACAGCCGCCAGCGCTATCACCCAGCCGAAGGCCATAACGTACCTGCTGCCCATATGGCACAGCGCTACCGTCAAACCGTGCTTTTCCACTATCCTTATCCGGCAGGGGTACTGGCGCAGTATGGGCCGCAGGCTGTAAAAGCCCCCTATGCTTACGCTGAGGCGTATACTGCCGCGCCTTCGCGAAATATCCCATATCTCGATACCGCTTTTGGTTATGCTGTTTATAAGCCTCTCAAGATATGCTCCTTCGATATCAATAATAACATATCCCGCAATAGAATTCCAGATATTCGCCGCCACTGAGCTCCCTCCCGCCGGCCTTTTTGCCCTTTAATTCACACTTTATTCACTTATTGGGTGGGTTCATTCATAGGTCACTCCGGTAATGTACCCCTCTACCAGCATCTGCTCCCTGTCCAGCTCCCTTATTTCCAAATCTTTTCCATATACCGACAGCATACCTTCAGGCCCGGTCAGAGTAATGCCCTTCTCCGTATAGGCGTACACGCCGCGATGATTCTCTATCAGCGCCAGCCTGTGCCCAAGCATGGTTACCTTTGCTGTGGAACCGTCCGTCTCCATGGGCAGGCCAACCGCCAGCATCGCGCCCGCAGCAGGATCCCTTCTGCGCCGCTTTTTATGTTTTCGCTTGTCATTCAGGTTCTTTTTCAAGGCATATTTCCCCCGTAAGGCATTCTATGCAGCATACGTCTCCATGATTACAGACAAGCAAAAGCCGCCGCGGTATACGCGGCGGCCTCAGAGTGTCAAAAAAGTGGCTGAACGCCACTTTTTTGAGCTTTCTCATTCGGTGCTTGCGCCTATGGCGCGGCCAGCACCGAATGCAGGGAAAGCCTTGCTGCGCAAGGGCTTTCGCGGATTTGCCGCGCATGTCGCCAAATCCGAATAAAGCCATAAGGGGCTGCGGCCCCTTATCAACCCCCGGGTTTTTCGACAGCCTGAAGCCGCCGCGGTATACGCGGCGGCTTTATCGTCACCATTGCTCTGCCATATCGAAACCCGATTCTGCCTTATATCCTTCTCTTTTGTATGTTTTTCCATCGAAAAGGCAGTATTTGCTGCCCCCTCCGGTATCCGCAAAGGAACAGTCCACGTAATACTTCTCTCCATCTATCTTTACCATGTTCCAGGCGTGACCCTCGCCGCCCTGCTCGCCTACTATCACATAGCACTCCAGATCGAGGTAATCACACAGCGCCTTATACGCCATGGCGTAGCCCGAGCAGACGGTCTTACCTTCTATCAGTGCGCCGTAGGCAGAGCGGCCTATGCGCATCTCCTTTGTAAGGTTCTCTGCCTTGGTTGCATCGGATATGCCGTTATCGTAGCTGGCGGCAGATATGACCTCACGGTACGCCGCTCTGTAGAGCTTTTCCGTTTCCTTGTGCTTCGCCATTATGCCGTCCCCGCGACGGGCTATGTCAGCCTTCAGCTCCTGGCGAAGCTCGGCAAGCTCACTTCCTCTCACCGGCAGCTCCAGCCGACCAACTATTATGCGGCGGCCATCCTCCTCTGTGTATTGCTTATACCATATTTTATCCGCCTCGCAGGGCAGCGCAGCGCAGTTTGTGGAGGCCATGCTTAAGACATCCAGCAGCTCCCCCTCCGTCATGCCGGCTCCGGTATACAGGACAGCCGCCTCCTTCCCGATATCCGTGCTCCATGCCTCTACCATGGCCTCGTACAGGGACCTTTTATCCACGGCTTCCGCCATCTTGCCCAGGGGTACGGTCCCTTCAGTATAATCCACCGTAAGTTCCAGCTCGGTCACGTCGCCGTAATCCGTCATCACCCAGCTTATCCTGTCGGTAAGGTATTCACAGGCATAGTTTTTCTGCTGTATGCCCACTATGGCGTCATATATAAATTTGTCGAACTCTTCGATTGACGCCGCGCTTTCGAATAGGTACAGCGCCTTTTTGCCGCCCCTTTGCAGCATATCCATAACGCAAAGCTCTGCGTCATCCTCCGTGCGCCGGTATTTTTTAAGTCCCCCGCCGTCTCTTGGCATTGCGGCGAGCAGATCGGCGTCCTTCAGAACAATGTCGTAGTCCGCGCTGAGATACCCTTTATACTGCTCGTATTCGGCGCTCACGCCATCTACGAACCGCCGGCATACATATCCCCTGCGCCAGTCCTCGTTATCCAGCGGATCAAGGCCGGATATGCGGCCGAAGTACAGTATTTCCAGCTTGTTTTCGCCATTCAGAACCGCATTTTCGATATTTGCAGCGAGGCTATCCGCCCTATACTCCTCCGGATATATGCCCTTTGCGGCAAGCTGCTCGGGGGACACTCCGCAGCCCGTTAGCAGCGCCGGAACAATTATCGCAAGTAATAGTATTTTTACCCTGTTTTTCTTCAATTTTCCTCCATTTCGATATGGCGCTACATCACCCTGTCGGGATTTATCTCCCCGCAGTAATCCCGCGCCATCATCTGCCTCACCTTATCCATGTCGTGGGTATGTCCCAGCACCCACATCAGCTTCGTCACCGCCGCCTCGGTAGTCATGTCCGCTGCGGATATGACGCCGGAATCCCTTAGAGTATGGCTCACCTCGTATATGTCCGGGGAGCTGGCCTCGTAAAGGCACTGTGAGGTCAGTACCACAGGTATGTCCTCATCTATCAGCTTCTTCAGGCTCATTGCGTGATCGCGGCGGAAGTTATGCACTCCGCCCAGACCGAAGGCCTCCACAACTACGCCCTTTATTCCGCAGCTGGCTACGCTTTCGAGGAACGCCGGGCTTGTGCCGGGTATGAGTTTTATGAGCGCTACCCGAGGATCGATATCTATAAAGCAGGAGAATTCTTTCCTCGGCTCCGGCCTAACGAAGCTTATAAAGCCGCCGTTGGCAACAGCGCCGATATATGGGTAATTTATGGATTCAAAGGCGTTAAGTGAGGTCGTGCGGGTCTTTACCGCACGGCAGCCCTTTATTACCGCGTCCCCGAAGGCTATATATACGCCGCCGGTCAGCTCGCTGGCGGCTATTATGGCGTTATGCAGGTTTTTGCGCCCGTCTGAATCCGGCCTGACTATGGGATACTGGGAACCTGTAAGCACCACGGGTATATCTATATCCCTCAGCATAAAAGAAAGCATCGACGCAGTGTACGCCATTGTATCCGTTCCATGGGTTATCACTATGCCTGAGCAGCTTTCCCGGGCTTTTATCACCGCCTTGGCCATCTGCTGCCATTCCTCAGGCTGTATGTTCGAGCTGTCCATATGGAACAGGTCGGTATACTCTATCTTATGTCCGCCCGGCACGTATTCAAGCAGCTCCTTTGCACCGAGTCCCGGCACAAGCCCATTAGGGGAAGGTACGCACGCGATGGTTCCACCGGTAGCGATGATATGCAGCTTTTTCATAGTGACAGCCTCCGAAATGAAATTTTTGACGTGTCCTGTTCTGTTACCTTGATTATAGCTTTTGCCGCATCACTTCGCAACGGCAATATTGCAAGCTATGCACCGCATGAGTTATAATTGTTAAGGAAACGCAGGCATATCCAATAAAATTTCCGCCCAGAGGTATAACTTAAATGAAACTCAACAGCAAACGTACCTTTATCATCGGCCTGGCATTCTTTTCCATATGCGCTTTCTGGCAGATGTATGACAATATTGTACCGCTCATTTTAAAATACCGCTACGGCATAAGCGACGGCATATCCGGACCCATAATGGCTCTGGACAATGTATTGGCACTGTTCATGCTGCCGCTTTTCGGCACGCTCAGCGACAAGAAGGGCGTGAGAATGCCGTTTATAGTCATTGGTACAACATGCGCGGTGATACTCACGGTGTGCCTTTCCTTCGCAAAGACATTTTCAATGTTCTTTACGCTGCTTTCGCTGCTGCTGATATCCATGAGCATATACCGTTCTCCGGCCGTTGCACTGATGCCTGACGTTACGCCGAAGCCTCTGCGAAGCAAAGCCAATGCCATAATCAATCTCATGGGCGCGCTTGGCGGCGTATACACACTGGCCATGACAAGCTTTCTTGTCAAGGGCTCTGCGGTGGACGACCCCAGTTACCTGCCGCTTTTCATAGCTGTCGCGGTGCTGATGGCTATATCGGTAACCGCCCTTGCCCTTTCCGTAAACGAAAAGAAGCTCAAGGCCGAGGCCGACATAATAAATGACAGGATCGATGCCGAAACGGTGGCCAAACTCGACCTTCCCGGCAATGAGAGGAGCAGGCTGTCCCCGGAAATGTTCCGCAGTCTCATGCTTATACTCTTCTCCGTTTCCTTCTGGTACATGGGCTACAACGCCGTGACTACCGCCTTCACCCGCTACGCCACCGAGATGTGGGGGCAGGATGTGGGCGGCGCCTCCACCTGCCTTATGATAGCCACGGTAGGCGCGGTAATATCCTACATACCGATTGGCATGATATCTTCAAAGATAGGCCGCAAGAAGACTATACTCATAGGCGTGGCGCTGCTTGCCGGCTGCTTTGCCCTCGGCGCCTTAATGGCCGCCACCTTCTCCCCCCTGCTCTATGTCATGTTCGCTCTGGTGGGCTTTGCATGGGCGGCAATAAACGTAAACAGCTATCCTATGGTGGTGGAGATATCCACCAGCTGCGATGTGGGCAAGTATACGGGATATTACTATACCTTCTCCATGGCAGCCCAGATAGCCACACCCATAATATCCGGCCAGCTCCTTCAGCACGTGGGCTACAATACTCTTTTTCCCTACGCGGCAATCATGGTATCCATATCCTTTATAACCATGTCCCTCACCCGCCACGGCGACAGCAGGCCAGAGAAAAAAGGCAAGCTGGAGTCCTTTGACATAGAGGATTAGGCAAAAAGTCCGGAGGCCAAACCGGCGGTTGAGAGCTTTTCAACCGCCGGTTGAAAAATGTTTTTTCCCTTTGAAACGAATGGGTTATAGCTTAACCGTCGCATTTATGGCATAATCCCGGTGTAAAAGAAATGAACGAAAAGCAAAAGGAGAAAAATATGATCGACAACACCGAAACCAACAATACCGATACTTTGGGCAAGCGCATAATGGCGCTGCGCAAGGCCGCGGGCATGACCCAGGAGCAGGTAGCGGAGCATCTCGGCGTATCCCCCCAGGCGGTAAGCAAGTGGGAGAACGACGTATCCTGCCCCGACGTTACCATGATACCTCGCATAGCCCAGCTGTTTAACGTATCCACAGACGAGCTTCTCGGCCTCAAGGCAAGCACCGTCAGGCCGGCCGATACTTCTTCCTACAGCCATGGAAACGGCGGCTGCTGCAAATCCTCCTCCGCAACTCAGGGCATAGGCTTCGGCCTGCTGCTGATAGTGCTGGGCATAGCTTACCTTGTAAGCCGCAACATCAACACTACATTTAATATATGGGGCATACTATGGCCCACAGTGCTCCTTGGCCTCGGCATCGCCTCCACCCTTGAGCACCGCTCCGTCTTCTTTCTGGGCGTTGCGGGCGTAGGCTTTTACTACCTTCTCTCAAATCTGGGGCAGAAAATGCCCTTTGAAATGAGCTGGGGCATAGCCATACCCGTTGCACTGATACTCTTCGGCGTAGACATGGTATTGAAAAAGCTGCTCCCATCCTTTTTTGACAGGGACGGCCGTCAGCACTGGGACGGCGGCAAAAACGCCGTGCGCAGCTTTTCATGTGAAAACGGCTTTGTATCCTGCTCATCTGTATTCTGCGAGAACATACTCAACGCAGAGACCTGCGATATAACCGGCGGACGCATAAAGACCGCCTTCGGCCACTGTGTGCTGGATCTTTCCGCATGTACCTTCGCCCCGGAGACTCACTTCAGCATTGAGACCTCCTTCGGCAGTCTCGAGTTGATTCTGCCGCGCAATGTTCGGGTGAATTCCAGCGTTGAAGCAGCCTTTGGCGGCGTTGAAACAAAGGGGCATCCGGACAGTGCAGATGCCATACTCAATCTCTGCGGCAGCACCGCCTTCGGCGCAACTCAGATAAGATACAACTAAAGCAATACGGTCATATAAAAGGGCCGCCGGAATACCGGCGGCCCTTTTCAGCTTCTTATCTGTTTACAATCCTGTTTATCCAAATATCTATAAGGAAATCCGCAATGTCGTTGACCGTATCCACCTTCCGTTACATCTGACCCAGCTCGGTGCTTTCCACGTATTCGCTCTTGAACTCCCTCATTTTGCGCATGTGGTCGCTCTGAAGGTGTATCTGCTGGTCTTCCCTGCTCTCCCATGCTTCCAACAGAAAAAGCTCATCCGCCTTGTCTATGGGCAGATAGTATTCGTACTTTATACAGCCCTGCTCCATGCGGGTATGCTCTGCTATCTTTTCCTTAATCAGACGCTTTACAAATTCGTCGCGCTTGCCCTTTTTAAGCTTATAATTAACCGTAAGAATAAGCACATTTCCCTCCAAATATCCATGGGTTATCATATTTCAACCCATATTATACCATAACAAATCAAAATGCCGAAAGGCAAACGCCAATTACGGCTAAACTTTTATGCTATTCCTTTGTCAGTCTATCTTTACTGCGTCTTCCGGCGGCTTGTAGTATTTGGGGCTGGCGGTTCCCCTGCGGGCTTCTTCGTCGTTGCCATTGTAGGTATCGGTATACAGCAGCTTGCTGTCCTTGAGCACCCCGTTGACATACTTGTCCTGATACGCTTCCGCCTTGTAGCCGTCCCTGCGGGCTACAGTAATCACCTTGTACCCCCTTGGTATAGTGTCGTCGTCGGTATAGTGTACGTTCTTTCGGCGTATAGTCTCGACTATCTTGCTGCGAGTCGCATATGTAACACCCTCCTCCAGCTTTTTGCCGTATATCTCCACGGTTACGGTATTGTGCTTGCTGTCCGAGCCCTCGCCGGTATGGGCAAATATGAATATAGGGCCCCCCGTATCGTTCACGAACTTCAGGTCCTTGTTGGTTATTGAATCCACCGTGGCGTCAAGCCCCTTGGGAACATATGACGACGGTATGCTGTGGGAACGCCTTTCAGTTATGGTTATATTGCCGCAGAGCAGAGCGTTGTACAGCGTAGTGCTGACCTGGCATATGCCGCCGCCGGCCTGTATGCTGTAGCTCTTACCGTCCGCTATGCCGTTTGCGCCCTTCCAGCCCGTCTCATAGGTGCGGGGACCTATGAAGCCATTAAAGCTCCACTCCTCCCCTGCCGCCACGGTTATGCCGTTAATAAGCCCTGCCGCTTTTTCGATATTGAATACGCGGTTCTGCACTACCTCGTTGTCGGTGCTTATGGCGTATTCCGTAGTGTACTCGGAACGCTTGCCGAAATCCCCCTGAAGGTCGGCTGCGGTAAAGGATGGGAGTATATCCTCATACTTCGCGTCCATGTCGAACTCAAAGCTTCCGGCGTTGAACTGCTTCTCAATGTATTCAAGGTTCTCGGCAACTTTGAGCTTTCTGCCAGGCACTCCCTCTACAAAGCTCAAAGATATGGTGCCATCCCCATTCTGAGTGGGATTGGCCTGGGCCTCGACAGCGTTCTGATCGAATTCGCCTGCGATATCCTCGAGTTTCATTCTGAGGGTGGTGCCATTCCATGTAAACACGTCGTTTATCTGGCCCGGCTCGCCGCTTGCAGTAACGTCCACCACGCCGCTGTCGTCAGGCACGTATGCCATAGCCCTCTGTATTGCGGCGTCAACGTCGCAGGAGAGGCTTATATCCTCCCCGGTGAGCTTGTACTCCTCTCTGCCGCAGCGCAGCACGACACAGGAGGCGGCTATTATCTCCTCCGTCTTTTTTTCCACGGCGTTCCTCGCTTCGGTCTTGGTCTTGCCTCCCACATTTATACCCAGTATGGATACGCCGTCAGGCAGGTTTTGCTCCTGGCCTATGACGAGCTGCCCGCCGTCGCTGCCGATGTGCTTCACTGCGGCGATGCTCCCCACGGCTATCAGCGCCAACAGCGCGCATATGGTTATGAGCCGCCTGTAATTCACGCGTTTTCTTGGCTTGCGCTGCTGTGGCTGCCGGCGCTCCTCGTGCCTGGTTTTTTGAGCCGTATTGAGCTTCCGGTCGGGCTTTGGCTGCGGGGCCGCCTTGGCCCTTCCCTTACCGTCCATATATCCCGGCAGCTTGAGCTCCCTGTCGTTATTGCTGGGCATTACTTATCTCTCCGAAAAAAATGCTCTACCTGCCAAGGGCCCTCAGGGCAACGTCAGGGCAGTTCGTTATGACGGCATTGGCGCCCTTTGCGGCCAGCGCCATTACGTCCTTTGCTTCGTTTACTGTCCATGGATTCACCGCTACGCCGTTTTTCACGCACCCTTCCATAAGGCTGGGGCAGAGCAACGCCGCCCTGTAATTTGGGTGTATGGCGTTGGCGTTGAGATACTTTGCATATACCCACGGGTCTACCATGGCGTTGGCGTACAGCAGTCCTATCTCGGCATCGGGATCAAGCTCGCGCACCTTTTGCAGCACGTAATGGTTGAAGGAGGAGTATATTATCCTTCCCTGCATGCCCATCTCCCTTTCCAGGCTTATTACCTTATCCCAAATGCCCGGATATATGACCACATCGCACTTTATCTCCACGTTTACGGTCATTCGGCTGTCCTTTATCAGTCCGTATACCTCCCTGAGGGTAGGTATCCTCACGTCCTTATAGCCCGGCATTCCATTGGAGAAATCCAGTTTTTTAAGCTGCTGGCATGTCATATCCACAACGCGTCCTGTGCCGTTTGATGTGCGGTCGATCCTCTCGTCGTGTATCACCATCAGCTTGCCGTCGCTGCTCTCGTGAACATCCAGCTCCAGCCCGTCCGCGCCCATCTCCATGGCCATTTGGAAGGCGGGAATGGTGTTCTCCGGCGCATAAGCACTCGCGCCCCTGTGGGCCCATACTTTTGTCATATCAATACTCATGCGGAAGTAAATACCTCCTTTTCATGCCTGTATTTATTATAGATAGTATATTATAACATAACTGCTTTTGTTTTACAAAAAACATAATGTGAATAAATATGGTCAGTACGGCGCATTATACACCGTATGACAGACTTTTTGCTTTGCTTCCTGCTGGGCGGCGCCGCGTATGTGCTGATAGAGCTTTTATGGCGCGGCCGCAGCCACTTTTCCATGTTCATAGCCGGCGGCTTTGCCTTCGCCCTGCTCCATGCCCTGTTCCAACGGTATGCCCTGCCGCTGCCGGTAAAGTGCATAGCCGGCGCATTGGTGATAACCGCAATAGAATTCATCGCGGGGTACATAGTAAACCTGCGCATGGGGCTAAACGTATGGGACTATTCAGGCAGGCCGTACAATCTTTACGGACAGATATGCCCCGGCTTCGCGCTGCTCTGGGCTCTGCTTTCGCTGCCCATAGCGCTGCTGTGCGATCATATAAAATAGGCGCCGTTTCCGGCGCCCTTTATCTTTATCTTTATCTGTAATATGTGTTGCCGCCTATAAACTCCCGCAGTATGGATGTTGGCGGTATCTCGTCCTCTATGTCCGCGTCCAGTATGTAATTCAGGAATTTCACTATATCCCGGGCCATGGCATAGTACTTGCTCTCGGGCGGCACCTCCTCAAGAAGGGGATAGACGTACTTCTTAAGCACGGACACCTCATAGAGTAGGGTAGTGTTGAACAGCGCGTCCGCATTCTCCTGATATGGGAATATCCACTTTTCCTCGCCGCGGCGCACGCTCGCCCACATGCCGAGGGTGTGCTCCATGGAGGCGTTGCGGGTCATATAATCCCGCACCAGACGGCGCAGTATGCGTATATCCGTAGTGCGTATCCTGTTGTGATCGTCCAGGTTGAGTGTAGTCAGGGCGCTTACGTATACCCTGAATATCTTGCTTTCGTCCACCTCGGGGCTTAGCAGCATGGGATTCAGTCCGTGTATGCCCTCGATTATCACCGGCTCATCGTCGTGGAGCTGCAATATCCTTCCCTCCGGGGCGCGCTTGCCGGTGGTAAAGTCAAACCTCGGCACCTCTACCTTCTCGCCTCGTATAAGCGCCGCAAGGTCGCTGCCGAAGCGTTGTATATCCAGAGTATTGATGTTTTCGAGGTCAATCTCGCCGTTTTCGTCCCGTTCTATCTTGTCCCGGTCGATGTAGTAATCGTCCAGCGACAGCATAACCGGATGGCAGCCCTGCAAACGCAGCTGTGTGGATATCCTGTGGGCAGAGGTAGTCTTTCCTGAGGAGGAAGGGCCCGCCACAAGCACCGCTTTTGCGCCCTTTTGCACTATCTTATCCGCTATATCCGCATAGCCCCTGTCGTGCAGCGCCTCGTTTATGCGCACCAGCTCCCGTATGGTGCCGTTCTGTATGTGGGTATTCAGGTCGTTCACCGTGGCGCATTCCATGAGCTTGCCCCACTCGTCGCTCTGATGGAACACCGCGTGAAGCTTTGGCAGGTTTACGTAGTCCGAGGGCACGTCCGGAGCGTCGTTGCGTGGCATGAGCAGCACCACTGCTCCGTCATGGACGTACTTTACCCGGAATACGTCGGCATATGACGTATCCGGCGCCATCTCACCGTAGAAGTAATCCATATAGCCGTCTATCTGGTAAACGTCAAAGTAGCTGAACCTGCGCCACTTGAGCAGCTTCGCCTTGTCTACCTGTCCGTCCTGTTCGTAGAAGCTCAGCGCCTCTTTTATGGATATGCGCCTGCGCTCCAGCGGCAGCTTGAGCCGCACCAGACGCCGCATCTCGGTTTCCACCTTGAGAGCCGCTTCCTCGTTGAATGGCTCCTCCATGCCGTCCACGGTTATAAACAGCCCTGGGCCGAGCGAGTACCTTACGCATACCCTCGCCCTTGGAAATTCCTTGCGCATGGCCAGAATAAACAGAAACTGCAATGTGCGCTCGTAAACCCGCCTGCCCATATCCTCGCCATAGCGGAGAAGATGTATCTGGGTATCCTTTTTGGGCGTGAAACGCAGATTGAATACCTCGCCGCCTATCTGAGCCGCCAGCGGCCTGTCGGACAGCATTATGCTGTCAAGACCTTCCTTTTTTACCGCATCCAATATGGAGCGGCCGCTTTCCAGTTCGCAGTTCCTTCCGTCTATGTCCAACCTCACGACTATTCCTCCCGGTACTGTTTCAAAATAATTTCGTATATCATACCAATGTGTAAAATTCCATATTGACGTTATTATACTATATCCTTATCCAATTGAACATGTGCTCAATGAAAACTTTTTGTTTAATCAGCATTTTCTCACGCACTGAGCCGTAAATCTGATATAATAAGTAAATGTATGTGCCGGTTTCGCTTATCCGCTGCGGCCGGCAAGCAAAAACTGACGGAGAATGCAAGCTTATTTTATGGAAAAGAAAAAGACCTCATTCGTACAGGGCGCGGCTGTACTTGGCGTAGCCGGACTGCTGGTAAAGATAATAGGTGCGGTATTCCGCATACCCCTCAATAACGCCGTAGGCCCCATAGGCATGAGCTACTATGAGGTAGTCTATCCCTATTACTCCGGTCTTCTCGTGATATCCTCCTCCGGCCTTCCCACCGCCATATCTAAGATGGTATCCGAGCGCGTGACCGCAGGCGACTATCGGGGCGCACACAAGGTGTTCGTCACCGCAATGCGGCTTCTGGTATGCCTCGGCCTCTTCACCGGCCTCCTGATGTTCTTCGGCTCGGAAGGTCTTTCCGCCCTCTCCTCACAGCCCGAAGCTCACCTTTCCTTTAAGGTGCTTTCCCCCGCCCTGCTGGTGGTTTCCATAATGTGCGCATACCGCGGCTATCTGCAGGGCATGCAGCGCATGACGGGCACAGCCCTTTCCCAGATAGTGGAACAGGTAGGCAAGCTGGCCATAGGCCTTACCTTAGCCATAAAGCTGCTGCCCAAAGGACCCGAGTACGCCGCCATGGGCGCGCTGATAGGTGTTACCGCATCGGAATTTCTGGCCCTGCTTACCATCATATTCGTATATAACCGCTACCGTCCTTCCATAAGGCGGCATATGGAACAGAGCGCGCCCTACGCTCCATCCCCCATAGCTAAAAACCTCATACTGCTGGCCGTGCCCATAACCCTGGGCGCTTCCATAAGCTCCCTTTCCGGCATGGTGGACAGCGCCATGATAATCCGCATACTGCTGAACCTGGGCTACTCCAAGGATACCGCCCAGACCGCCTACTCCCTTCTGCGCTCCAACGTGACTACACTTACCAACATGCCCGGCGTGCTGACCATGGCTCTGGCCATGAGCCTCGTGCCTGCCATATCCGCAAGCGTTGCCCGCAGGGATAAATCAAGCGTGCAGAATATATCCCGCCTCGGCATGAAGCTGGCCCTCATAATCGGCCTGCCCTGCTCCGTAGGTCTTTTCGTGCTGGCTAAGCCCATACTGGGCATGCTGTACCCCCGCCTTACCGAGGCACAGCTCACCCTCGCCGCCGACCTTATGCATACCGCCTCCATAGGAGTTATATTCCTCTCCCTGGTTCAGGCTATGACCGGCATAATACAGGGATTGGGCAAGCCCAACGTACCGCTGTTCAACCTGTTCATAGGCTTTATACTCAAGGTGATAACGCTGGTAGCGCTCACCAACATACCCTCTATCAATATACAGGGTGCGTCCATATCTACCGTGATATGCTACGCCTTCGCCGGCATCGCTGATACGGCCTACGCCGTGCGCAAGGCGCATATCAATATGAATTTATGGGACGTTATACTAAAGCCGGTTCTCTCCTCCGCAGTGATGGGCGCAATGGTGTACATGTGCTTCGCTTTTATGAATGAGCTTGGCCACGTCACCCTCGGAGTTCTATTATCCGTGACTCTGGGCGTATGCGTATACGGCATCCTTGCAATATACCTCCGCATGTTCAGCCGCGAAGAACTCAACTACATACCCGGCGGCAGGAAGCTCAAAAGGCTTATTTACGGCAGCAAACAGTAAGCGAGGCGAAATTATATGACTAAACTCACCATAGCACCCCTTTCCATACCCGGAAGCATCACCACCGCTTCCCAATCGGCAATAGAGCATGCCGGCAGGCTGTTCCTTCAGACTGCGGATTCACCCTGCGCCAGATGGATAACAGATGCGGGGCTGCCATATGTCTCAATGGACGACCTGTACGACAGCAGCTACGATTACGACGAGCTGAACCAGGCGATAGCGGCACGGCTAATGTGCGGCTGCGACGCTGTTTATGCCGTGTCCGGCCGCGGCATAGGCGAAGGCCAGCTTTCCGCCATTCGGGAAGCCGCAGCCAAAGCCGGCACCACCGTAAAGGTGCTTCCCGGCATAGGCTACTCTGACGCTGTGCTGGCCGATCTTCCCTTTACCTTATCCGACAGGCGCGTGATATGCGCCGCCAACGATCTTCCCGATACCATAGACCCCTTCCTGCCCCTCTGTGTAGAGGAGATGGATACCCGGCTCTGCGCAGGCGACGTAAAGCTGGCGCTGCTCGATTATTACCCCGATGAGCACACCGTGTACTTCTGCGATATGAGGGCTGATGGCGAATACCGCACAAAAGAGATTCCCCTGTTTGAGCTGGACAGGCAGAATAGCTATTCCGCCGCCACCTGCTGCATAGTGCCTCCCGCCGTGTCTCAGGACAAGCTTAATCGCGGCGATATGAACGGCCTCATGGCGGTGCTGCGCCGGCTTCGCGCCCCAGGCGGCTGTCCCTGGGACGCAAAGCAGACCCACGAATCTCTGCGCTCCAGCCTTATAGAAGAAGCCTATGAGGTAGTAGACGCCATAGACAGCGGCGACCCCTTCGCTCTCTGCGAGGAGCTGGGTGACTTGCTGCTTCATGTTGGAATGCATACTGTCATAGAGGAGGAGAAGTCTTCCTTCATCCTCAGGGATGTAACCTCCGGCATAATCAATAAGATGATATACCGCCATCCCCACGTATTCGGCACAGCAGAGGCTGACACGCCGGAACAGGTACTCAGTAACTGGGAAAAGCTCAAGAAGAAAGAAAAGCACATGGAAAGCTACTCCGCCACCATGGAGGCTGTTCCCAAGGGCTTCCCCGCCCTCATGCGGGCTGCCAAAATACAGAAAAAGGCTGCCAATGTGGGCTTTGACTGGGACAACGCCGATCAGGCGCTGTACAAGCTGCCAGAGGAAGTCAGCGAACTTACCAAGGCCATGGCGGAGGGGAACCACGCCCATATCGATGAGGAGCTGGGCGACGTATTTTTCGCCGCAGTGAACGTGGCGAGGCTTCTCAAGCGTGACCCGGAGCAGCTCCTTAATGCCGCCACTGACAAGTTTATAACCCGCTTCAAGGTCATGGAGGAGTTAATAACCGCCGATTCCCTATCCCTCGAAGATATGACCCTCGAGAAAATGGACAGGTACTGGGATAAAGCCAAGAAAAAGTTAAAATAAATTAGAAAATCAGGCGGTTTTTTGATTTTTCATCTTGCGTTTGCGGGACAAGCTTAGTATAATTGTAAAAGTCCGCGTTATGCGGCATACTAAAGCCCAACAATAATTAGGAGGATATAATTAAATGAATAAGACTGAACTCATCGCTGCAGTAGCCAGCAAGTGCTCCATCTCCAAGAAGGAGGCCGAGGCTGTAGTCCTCGCTACCTTCGACAGCATTACCAACGCCCTCGTAAGCGGCGAGAAGGTACAGATCGTTGGTTTTGGCGGCTTTGAAGTACGCGAGCGTCCCGCTCACAAGGGCCACAACCCCATGACCGGCGAAGAAATTGAAATCGCTGCCAGCAAGTCCCCCGCTTTCAAGGCCGGCAAGGCTCTCAAGGAAGCTCTCAACTAAACCTTATCCTTATTAACATAAAAAAGCAGGCTGTAAAAAGCCTGTTTTTTATTATTCCGATTTGCGCTAACCCCTTATCATGCATACGCTTCTCGCAGTTATGCACTCCAGGTTTCCCTCCGGGCCGATATGCTCTGGGGTAGTGGCCTTTGCGCTCACAATGCCCGCATCGCACCCCATGGCATCGGCTATATTGCGGCGCATATTATTTATATACGGCGCAAGCTTTGGCTCCTGGGCTATCACCGTGGCATCCACGGAGCATATCTCATAGCCGGCCCCGCGTACCATCTGCCATGCCCTTTTAAGCAGTATGAGTGAGTCCATATCCTTATATTCAGGGGAGGAGTCCGGAAACAGCCTGCCTATATCACCCATGGCAGCAGCGCCCAGCAGCGCATCTATTACGGCGTGTATCAGCACATCCGCATCGGAGTGGCCCATAAGGCCCAGCCTGTACGGTATCTCCACACCGCCTATAACCAGCCTTCTGCCCTCAACCAGCCTGTGGGTATCCTCGCCGTAGCCTATCCTCTCTCTCGCCGTAAGCTTTTGGAACAACTCAATATCCTCCTCAGTGGTAAGCTTCTGGTTTATCACACCACCCAGTGAGTAATGCACGCTGCCATACAATCTTTTATACAGGGCGCAATCGTCCGTGGCCTGCACGCCATCGTCCTTTGCCTGCCGGTACGCCTTCATTATCCGATCATACTTAAAGGACTGGGGCGTCTGGGCCAGCATTACGCCGTTTCTGTCTACCAGCTCGCCCTCCCGCCACATGGTATCCCGGGCGGGTATGGCTGCAACGCCGCTGCCGAACTTGGCGGCGCACCTTATGCTGTCCCGTATTATTTCTTCCGATACGAGGCAGCGCGCCCCGTCATGTATGAGTGCTATGTCGCAGTCGGCAGCCTTAAGGGCGTTATATACGGAATCTCCCCGTGTCTCGCCGCCATTAACGGTCCTGAGACCGTACTGTGCGCAAAGCGCCTCCGCCTCCTGCCGCGTGGCGTCCGACACGGCTATTATGATATCCGTAACGCCCCCATTGAGCAGCGCCTCTGCGGAGCGGCGCAGCACAGTCCTGCCGCCCAGGCTTATGATAAGCTTATCCCTGCCCATGCGCCGGGAAGCTCCCGCCGCCAGCAGTATTCCAGTTACCTTCATTCGAGATCTCCCCGGGTGATCATCTCATACATTTCGGCGGCAGCCGCCTTGGTTGTGAACTCCTGTACGCTGGTAACCTTCACCACGGTATGCTTGCCGCCCATGAGTATATCCAGCATATCGCCCTCCTTAACTTCGCTTGAGGGCTTCGCCACCTTGCCGTTTATCTGTATTCTGCCGAGGGACGCGGCCTCGCTGGCCACCGTCCTGCGTTTGATTATCCTTGAGACTTTAAGGTACTTATCCAGACGCATATACGTCCTCCAAAATTCATTTTTCTAAAGCTTACCACATATGTGGCAAAAAAACAAACCGGGCGGTTCACGCCCGGTCTATGTTTACCTATTAACCCACTGAAACGGGACTATAAGTGACGCTGCGCACCAGCTCTTCATTGAGGGATACGCTTTCGTCGTTCTTCCAGGTCTCTAACATCTGGTTCCATTCCTCTTCCTGAACGTCGGACAGCAGTATTTCCTTTATCTTGTCCTTTACGCTGTCCAGGCCTACTTCGCCTGCGGGCTCATCAGAGAGGTAATAAAGTATATGCACTCCCTCGTCGTCCTTTACGGCCTCGGTATACTCGCCCTGCTTTATCTTTGCAAAGGCGTCCTTTACTTCCTTTGACCAGTCATAGCTGCCGGAATGCTTTACGCTTATGAGCAGGCCATTTTCGTTTCCCTCGGTATCAGGGGAATATTCCTTAGCAACCTTTGAGAATTCCTCGCCGGCCTGAAGCTTCGCATAGGCTTCCTTCGCCTTTTCTACAGAGGGAGCAAGGTATTCGTCCTTTATCTTATCGGCATCTGCCTTGAGCTTGTTGTACTCTGTCTTTATCTCGCTGAGCCTGTCTGCCCCCTCGCCGCCCTCTACGTTCACGGTAAAGGCCAGCTCGCCGTACTCGCTCTTGAGATCCTCCATCGCGGAGAACTTCTCGCTGTACTCGTCAGAGATGGCGTCCTCGGGGGTTATGAGTATATGCAGTACACGGCTGTAGCCCTCGGGTACATACAGAACGGGGTCGCCGCCGTAAAGCTCCTCGGCCTCCTTATCTTCCTTGTAGTTTTCGGGATTATTGTCATAAGTCTCCTGCTGGGTCTTGAGGTTCTCGTCATACCAGGACTTTATTTCCTCGTCGCTCACGGTAACGTCCTTGAGCATAGCCTCTCTGAAGGCATCGCCTATAGCGCTCTCGGTGCTGTTTTCCAGTATCCACTTGCCGTATTCCTCCGCGGTCATGCGCTCGCCGGTGTAGGCTTCCGCCTCGTCCGCTATGTACTCGGCAAGGCGCTCCTCCACGTTGACACTGCTGTCGTCCTCAGCGTCGCTTTCCGCCTGCTTGCGGTACTCCGCAACTATGCTGTCCAGATCCTCTGCCGCCTGCTCCTCTATCTCGGCAAGCTTTTCATCGCTGAGCTTGTCATATCCGGACTGGGCCGCCTGATAAGAGATTATCTCGTTAACGACAAGCGCATCTATGATGCTGTCCTGAAGCTGCTTGGTAGCTTCCTCATCGGTGGATATATCGTAGCCCATCATGGCGTAGTACTGGGCATAGGCGTCAAAGAGCTGCTTGTACTCTCCGAAGGTGACCTTACGGTCGCCTATGGTGGCTACAGCCTCGTCGCTGTCGACAACTGCAGTATCGCCTTCACCTGCGGAAGGAGCAACGCTGCACCCTACTATGGAAAGTGCCAGCACCAGTGCCAATGCAGCTGCAAATATCTTCTTCATTATGTTTTTTTCTCCAATCTGTGGGCGTTTTAGCCTCAAGGCCAGCCCGTATTCACAATGTTGATTATACCCGTATTCACTTCGCGATGCAATCCGACATCATGTAAACAATCTGTGTCAGCTCACTGCACAGTTTTTTCACATCGGACTTGGGCCGGCGTATGACTATTGTGGGCACTTCCTCGGGCAACATGGCCGCGCCCGCTATGTTGTTTGCAGCTGCAAACAGCTTGGCGCCGTCCATTGGCGCCTCCGGGTCAAACACTATACGCACTTCCCCGTCCCGCACCATAAGCCGCTGTATGTAGGCCCGCTGCGCCTCCGCCTTGATAAGGGCGATGAATATGAGGTTCTGCACCTCCTCGGGTATGTCGCCGTAGCGGTCGATTAGTTCGTCCTGTACGTCGTACACGTCCGCCTGTGCCGCAATAAATGCGATGCGCTTGTACATGGAAAGCCGCTCCGCTTCCCTCGGAATATAGCTCTTTGGAATATTTGCGGAAATCGGTATATCCACAACTGTATCTATGTCCTTGGGCAGTTCCTCTCCCTTTGCCTCCCGGACTGCGCTGTCAACTATCTTGCAGTACAGATCGTAGCCTATCGCCTCCATATGGCCGTGCTGCTCCGGTCCCAGAAGATTGCCTGCTCCGCGTATCTCAAGATCCCTCAACGCTATCTTAAAACCGGAGCCGAACTGGGTAAGCTCCCGTATGGCTATGAGGCGCTTTTCTGCCGTTTCGCTCATCGCCTTGTTTGGCTTGTATGTAAGGTAGGCATAGCCAAGCCGCACTCCGCGGCCCACACGGCCCCTGAGCTGATAAAGCTGGGATAGGCCCATGGCGTCCGCGTCGTATATTATTATCGTGTTCACGTTCTGCATATCCAGTCCGCTCTCTATTATGGTGCTGCAAAGCAAAACGTCGTACTTGTGATCCATGAATTCCAGCATGGTCTTTTCAAGCACCCGCTCGTTCATCTGCCCGTTAGCAAAGCACACTCTGGCCTCCGGCACCAGCTCCCTGAGCCTTCCCGCGAACTGCTCCATACTGCGGACGTTGTTATATACGAAGTATACCTGCCCGCCGCGTCCAATCTCCTTCAGTATGGCCTCACGTATTACAGAATCGCTGTATTCCATCATATACGTCTGCACGGGATAGCGCTGGGATGGCGGCGTCTCTATCACGGACATATCGCGTATGCCCGTCATGGACATGTGCAGCGTCCGCGGGATAGGCGTGGCGGAAAGCGTCAGCACGTCCACGGACTGGCGTATGTTCTTTATCTGCTCCTTATGTCCTACGCCGAAGCGCTGCTCCTCGTCTATTATCAGCAGGCCCAGATCCTTGAACTTTACGCTCTTTGAGAGCAGCTTATGGGTGCCCACCACCATGTCCACGCTGCCGCTTTGCAATCCATCGATTATCTTTTCCTCCTCCTTGGGGGTCTTAAAGCGGGAGAGCAGTTCCACATTCACCGGGAAGCCATCGAACCTGGCAGCTATGGTATTGTAATGCTGCTGGGCAAGTATAGTTGTAGGCACAAGCATTGCGCACTGCTTGCCGTCCATCACTGCCTTAAAGGCAGCCCTGAGCGCCACTTCGGTCTTGCCGTAGCCCACGTCGCCGCAGAGCAGGCGGTCCATCACCTTGTCGCTCTCCATGTCCGCCTTTATCTCCTGAATGCTGGTGAGCTGATCCGGCGTAGGCTCATACGGAAAACTGTCCTCCAGCTTTCTCTGCCAAGGGGTATCCGGCGAAAACTTAAAGCCCTTGCGTTTCTGTCTCTCGCCGTAAAGGCGCACAAGGTCGAAGGCCAGCTTCTTTACGCTGTCGCGGGTCCTGGATACGGTTTTCTGCCATTCGCCGCTGCCCAGCTTTGAAAGGCGCTGCGTACCCTCATCATCCCCGCCGCCGATGTACTTCTGCACCCGGTCCAGCTGATCCGTGGGTATGTACAGCTTATCGCCGCCGGAATAGACAAGATGCAGATAATCCTTCTGTACGCCGCCTACCGTGAGCGTCTCAACGCCTACGAACCGGCCTATGCCATGAAGCTCATGGACCACAAGGTCGCCCACGTTCAGCTCGCTGAACACCAGCTGCGGCTTCCTGCGCTTTTTCTTATTGTCCGCAGGCCTTCGGTTTTCGGCTCCGTAAAGCTCGTTTTCCGTGACTACCGCAAGGGAAAGCTCCGGGTACTCGAAGCCGTGGTTTAGCTGCTGCTCTATTATCAGCACCTCGCCCGGCACAATGTCCCGGTCCAGCTTTTCCTTTATAGGTACTATGTGGTTTGAATCCAGCAGTCTGTCCTGAAGCCTTTTGGCGTGGGTACCGGCGTATATCAGAACGCTCGTATGGCTCTTTTTCCACGCCTCTATATCCTCAGCCAGCAGCTCCTCCCTGCCCACATACCTCGAAACCGGCCGGGTATCGAATCTGAATATGCACCTCTGCCCTATAAGGCCGTAGCTACGGGTCAGGGCGAACATCATGGCGGTCCTTCTGGTATCCATGCGCTTGATGGTTTCAAGGGGGGATACCGTAAGGTTGGCCTGCTCCGGCTGTATCTCTCCCGCCTGCACAAGCGAGGATACGCCCTCGAGGAACTCCTGATAGGCTATCTTTCCGCTTTCCTCAAGGCGTGCCGGCTCGTCTATGAGTATTATCCAGTCCTTGTCTATGTAATCGAAAAGCGTGGTTTCCCCGGGGTAAAACAGAGGCAGCAGGGCAACCGAATTATCCGGCCTGCCCCCCTCCTCCAGCGCCGAGGCCAGTTCCTCCGCCTTGCGCTTTTTGAGAAGCTTCAGCGCCCGCGCTCTTGCCTCGTCTGTTATGGGCATCTCGGTAGCCGGAGGGACGTCTATGTGGTCCACATTATCCACAGAGCGCTGTGTAAGCGGATCGTATATCCTGAGCGTATCTATCTCATCGCCAAAAAACTCTATACGCGCAGGATTTTCAGCGGCGATGGGATATACGTCAACATAGCCGCCGCGGAGGCATACCTGCCCCGGCGCCTCGCATACGTCAACCCTCTCATAGCCCGCCATAACAAGCTCCGATACCATATCCCGGGGTTCTATGGTCTGCCCCTCCTCATAGCTGTGCAGGCTGTTTTTGATTATCTCCGGGGCAACGATGCGCTGCATCAGCGCCTGTATGCATGTCACCACCGTCATGGTCTTGCCGGCGGCAAGTGCAGACAGCACCGCTACCCTTCGTTCCTCTATGCTGTCACGGGCGGCAAAGCCTTTGCCGGACAGGGGTATCTCCCTGGTCGGGAAGTGGGCGCAGGGTATATCGTAGCAGGCGATGTCGTCATGCAGCTTTACCGCCGCCATCTCGTTTGGCGCAACCAGCAATACCGCCCTGCCTGTTGACAGCGCGGCGGCTATATGCCCCTTGTGGCTTTCTCCAAGGCCGAATACTCCTGCAGGGCCTTCGCCATTTACCATAGCGTCCCGCAGCCTTGTGTATTCCGGATGCCTGTCAAGTATTTGTATAAGCGGATCTGTCACTTACTTCTGCTCCTCTTTGTCCTGCTTCCCGGCCTCATCGGCCTTTGTTTCTTCCTTTGGTGGCCTGGGTTTCTTTGGGCGCCTGTTGAATCTAGCCTGCGCCTCGAGAATTTCGCCCTTTACGATCATCTCTGCCGCGTCTGCCGCGTCCTTTATGGCGGCGATAAGCTTTTCCCTGTCCTCGCCTTCAGGCGCGCCCAGCACGTGGGCTATGAGTCCCTTCTGGCCGTCCGCGTGGCCTATCCCTACCCTTACGCGAGGGAAATCGTCAAAGCCCAGCTGGTATATGACGCTGCGCATGCCGTTGTGTGTGCCCGAGGAACCGCCGCCCCTTATGCGTATGGTGCCGAGAGGTATGTCTATATCGTCGTATATGAGCAGCAGCTGGTCATGCCCGGGCTTGTACCAGTTGCACAGCTCCATTACGCTCCAGCCCGAAAGGTTCATATAAGTCTCGGGCTTGGCCAGCACTACCTTTTGGCCGCCTATATATCCCTCGCCGAATACCGCCCTGAAATTGTGCCGCTTCACTTCTATATTGAACCTGTCCGCCAGCATATCCACGGTCATAAAGCCCACGTTGTGACGGGTATTCTCGTACTCCCTTCCGGGATTTCCAAGGCCCACTATTATAAACACCTTTATTCCTCCATGCACGCCAATATGCCCTCATACGCAATCCGTATGGGGGTAAAATGCCGTTATTTTTCGCTTTTCTCCGCCTATTATAAGGCAAAGCGCAACCCCTTTTCAAGTGCGGCAGGCATAAAAAAGCGGCGCGCACCTCGCACGCCGCCCTTATTTCCTTTTTTCTCATCTTCCCTCGAACCTGGCTATGGCTCGCTTCAGCGCCTCGTTGAAGCACTGAAACTCATGCGCCCCCTCGAGCTTATCAAACTCATAGGGTATACCCATCTTATCCAAAGCGCCTGTGAATAACTCGTGCTCCTTCATGAAGGCGTCGTCCTTGCCGCAGGTGAGATATATCCTCGGCAGCTTGTTTTCCGCCTTCACCTTCACCAGCATGTCCAGTATCTCCGCATCGTCGGTAAGCTCAAGAGAGTCGCCGTATATGGCCTTGAAATCCTTTATGAGCCGGAGGCCGAACCGCTCGGCATAGTCCGGCAGATCGCCGTATTTCTTTATCTCGTCCATGCCCGCCTTTGCAAAGAGCGGCCCTGAAGAAAAAGCCCCCACAAAGCCATAGCTGTCCGGGTGAGTAAGCGCGCAACGCAGTGCGCCATAGCCGCCCATAGAACAGCCCATTATACCCGTATCCTCACGGGCAGCGGATATGTTGAACATATTCCGGCATATTACAGGAAGCTCCTCGGTCACGTACCTTTGATAGTCGAAGCCGTACTTCATGTTGGAGTAAAAGCTTCTGCCCGCATCGGGCATCACATAAACAGTATCGCCCTTCGCCGCGTACGCGGGTAGCATTGAGTAATCCAGCCATGAGCGGTCGTTTCCGCAAAGGCCGTGCAGCAGGTATACTACCTTGTACTTGCCCTCCCTGAGCTTGTTGGGCGTAACGATAGTCAGGCCTGTATCCATATCCATGATCTTTGAATAAACTGAGCCGCTCAGCCGCATTATTTTTTCCTCCCTGTATCCAAATCCCGGCCCGCATATGCGAGCCGGGACTGTATTATTCAATGCTGTTGTTTGGTTTTATATTATTTCTCGGGCTCTATGAGGCCGTAGTTGCCGTCCTTGCGCTGATACAGAACATTTACCTCGCCGTCCTCCGCGTTCTCGAATACGTAGAAGGAATGGCCCAGCAGCTCCATCTGCAGCACCGCCTCTTCCACGTCCATGGGCTTGATGGCAAAGCGCTTTACGCGAACCACCTTATGTTCCTCTTCTTCCTCGTCGTCAACCGCATAGCTCGCTTCATGGGCGGCAAACGCCTCTGCCCTGAGATTCTTCTCCAGCTTGGTGCGGTGGCGCATTATCTGCTTTTCAACCTTGGCAATTACGGTATCGATGGAGGCATACATATCGCCGCTGACTTCCTCGCCGCGGATAATGCCGCCGGAGTAGGGAATGGTGATCTCTACGATGTGACGGTTCTTCTCTACGGAGAGGGTGACGTGAGCCTCCGTATCTTCAGGGAAATACTTATCCAGCTTGGAAACCTTCTTAGTCACCAGATCGCTGAGATAATCGGATACCTCGATGTTTTTTCCGTTGATAGAAATACGCATATTCGTTTCCCCTTTCCCGCGCAGTGACATCGTCCAATACTGAACCGATACGCCGCGCTTTTCGCTTTTTTTAATTATAACATATTATGCCCAAAACAAAACGCATAAATTTGTGAAAAAACCGGGGCTGTCCAGCTGTGCCGGAAAAACCCCTATAATCAGGCTGTCAGAAAACTCGAGGTTGATAAGGGGCCGCAGCCCCTTATGTTTAATCCGGCTCTGACGACACAAGGTGAATTGCCCCGCTGGGGCAAGAGAAGGCCCCCTGGGGGGTGTGCGTCAGAACGGATGAAAACCCAGAGGTTTTCGTACTTTGCGGGTTTTGCCGCCCGGAGGCCCGCCGCAG
>SFEL01000015.1 GCA_004557245.1 Clostridiales bacterium
GTTTTGAATTCTGCCGAGTATCTTTTGTATTTTTGTCCCTTTTTGCTCATTAAAAATATGCACCTCCGAAAGTGTCTAACTTTCGGGGTGCATATCATTGGGTGCCCTTTTTCTTGGCGGAGAAGGAGGGATTCGAACCCTCGCGCCAGTCACCCCAGCCTACTCCCTTAGCAGGGGAGCCCCTTACAGCCACTTGGGTACTTCTCCACGGATATATTGCCGGCGCTATGTTGAATTATCTGGCGGAGAGAGAGGGATTCGAACCCCCGGTGCCTTGCGGCATCACTGGTTTTCAAGACCAGCTCCATAAACCACTCGGACATCTCTCCATATTCAAGCTTTATAATTATAGCAAAGGTTTTTCCCACTGTCAAGCGGGCAGATTTTTACCGGGCAGGTATATTATGGCCCGGTGCAGGGAATTACTACCTTATAGCACGATAATGCGGGCGGCCCGGCCGCCAATTTGCGCAAAGGAGCGATTTCCATGACTGACGAAAATAGAAGCTAGGGATTTTCTCGAGGAAAAAGGCGTTTATGTAGTGCTGCTGGCCTCGGTGGCCATAGTCGGCATCGCTGCGGCGGCAGCCTATTGGCCAAAGCAGCAGCCTCAGCCCTCCGCTGAGCCTTCTCCCGCCCCCGTTTCTCAAAACGAGGACCAGACCCTCAGTGAAGCGCTGCTCTCCACACCTGAGCCTATTCCCACCGCTTCACCCTCGGCGCTGCCCGACATAACCCCCAATCCTTCACCTGCGCCCCCGGCTGCTCATGCCCCCGCCCGGGACAAGGCCCCTGCGCCGCTCAAGGGCAAGGTGCAGTGGCGCTTCGCCGTGGATGAGCTTATCTACTCCCGCACTCTGGATCACTGGACCACTCACCGCGGCATCGATATATCCTGCGCCAAGGGGGCGGAGGTGCATTGCCCATGGAACGGCAAGGTGGAGGAGATATACGAGGATGACAGCCTTGGCATCTCCGTCCGGGTGAGCCACAGCGACGGCCTTGAATCCCTCTACTCCAACCTGCGCACCGGCTGCCCCGTAAAAGCCGGGCAGAGGCTCAACGCCGGCGACCTTATTGGCTATGTTGGCGAAACTGCCGTTGCGGAGTGCAGCGACGGGGCCCACCTTCACTTTGAGGTGCGCAAGGACGGCAAATCCGTAGATCCTGCGGAGTATGTGACGGTGACGGAGTAGGGAAACGGCTTCACTTTCCGTTTGAAAAAGAGAATCACCACAGAAACACCGGGAGAGTCGCAAGGCTCTCTTTTTGCGTGCTTGTTTTTTATGGCGTTTCACGTTACCATCAGTTGACAAGGACACACAAGGTTTTAGAAGCCAAACAGCACGGCATAACTGTGTCGTCCTCATTTGAAATACAACCAGTAATACAAGCGACGAGAACGCAGGAGCGTCCCAAAACAAGCCTTTAGGGCTTGTGTGCTCTTGTCAACTGATGGTACTATATACCCATGAAAGTCACTGAAGATCTGCAATGCAACGGCCTGTCCATCGTAGTGGACAAGGAGGGCTTCACATACGGCAGCGACGCGGTGCTGCTGGCTAACTTTGCAAGGCCCAGACGGGGGGACAGTTGTCTCGACCTGGGGGCGGGCACGGGCATTTTGGCCATACTGGTAAACGGCAAGACCGGCGCCCGCTTCACCGCCGTCGAGATACAGCAGGCCGCCTGCCAGCTTATGGAGGAATCCATCGCGCTCAACGGCCAGGGCGGGGACATAACCGTGCTGCATGCCGACATACGCAAGCTGGGCGGGCTTTTGCCGGCCGGCAGCTTCGACGGGGCAGTTTGCAACCCGCCCTACTTTTCCGGCGGCACGCGAAGCGAAAATCCCGCCGTGGCCCTTTGTGTCCATCAGGACGAATGCGGCATTTACGACGTGGCCCGGTGCGCAGGGCGGCTGCTGAAAAACGGCGGCAGGCTATGGCTGTGCTATCCCGCCTCCCGCCTTGCGGAGTGCTTCCACGCCATGGTGGACAGCAGGCTTCAGCCAAAGCGGCTGCGGCTCATCGATGGAAAAAACGGCCCCTACCTCGCCCTTATGGAATGCGTAAAGGGCGGCAAAACAGGCCTTATTATAGAAAGGAATTGACGGAAAACCCACATGCTTCAGCCCAAGCTTTACCTTTGCCCAACCCCCATAGGAAACATGGAGGACATGACGCTGCGCGCCCTCAGGGTGCTGAGGGAGTGCCATAGGATATACTGCGAGGACACCCGCAACACCGGAGCCATGCTGTCAAGGCTGGGGATATCCAAGCCCCTCATATCCTGCCACGAGCACAACGAGGAGGGCAGGGCGGAGGAGATCGCAGGGCGGGTGGCGGAGGGCGAGGCTATCGCCTTCGTGTCCGACGCCGGGCTGCCCGGCATATCCGACCCCGGGGAGCGGTTGGTGGCCGCCTTCATACAAAGGGAGCTGCCCTTTGAGGTGCTGCCCGGCCCCTCCGCGTCCCTTACGGCGCTGGTTCTTAGCGGGCTGCCAGCAAAGGAAGCCTGTTTCGTGGGTTTTTTGCCCCGCGCCGGCAAGGAGCGCCGGGAGGCCGTCGCCCGTCTGGCACGGCATAAGGGCACGCTGATAATATACGAAAGCCCGCTCAGGGTGGCCGAGACCGCCGCCGAGCTTGCCGCAGCCTGGGGCGACCGCAAGGCTGTCCTGTGCCGGGAGCTTACCAAATTATACGAGGAGACGGTGCGCTCCACCCTTTCCGGACTTGCCGGCACGTATGCTCATAAGCCCCCAAAGGGCGAGACGGTGCTGGTCATCGCAGGGGCGGGGGATGAAAGCTCCGGAGCGAGTCTTGAAGATACGCTGAAGCGGCTGCTGGGGGAGGGTGTCAGCGCCAAGGATGCGGCAAAGCAGGCCAGCGCCCTGCTGGACGTTCCCCGGAACGAGGCGTACAGGATGGCGATGGAGCTGAAGGGCTCCGGCGTTTGACACCGTATCTTTTTGTCACTTTCCTTTTAAAAAAAGTAACCAAAGTAAAAATACAATTAACGAGCCGTGTAATACCCTCAACTATATCGTCTGCCCCCAAGGCATATCAAAAACCTGTCATCATGCCCACTCCGCCGGAACCGCGCCAGATGGGTACGTATGATGATACGTTTTTCGGATAAACTTTGGCCGAAGCAGAATAATCGGAGATATTACACAGCTCTTTAATTATTTTTTTAGTTGGTTTTATTATTTAAAAGTGACAAAGGAAGCAGACCGTAGGCTTCAGCTTGCCTGCGGCGCGGTACTTTCGTGGGCCGAAAGTACCCAAAGGCCTCCGCTTTCTTGGAAGAAAGCTCTCAAAGAACTAAAAACATCTTCCCCTGTTGCCCATCTCCGGTATCTCTTTCCCGTCGCTGCTCAGAATTCAGCATGGTCGTTCTTCCTCGCTTACGCCGCCCCGCGTGCGCCTTCGCTCCTCGAACTCCCTGCTTTATTCTGCTTGCGCCGTTCTATCAAAGAATCCATCTGGCGGGAATCCGGCGGTAATAGTTAAACTCCAACACAAACAAAACCCTGCCGGTGAAGCTCCGACAGGGATTTTGCATCTGTAATTGTATTTTTTCTTCAGGCTTTTCTTTTCTCTTTGCTTCTTTTCTCTTTTCTTTTCTCCCGAAAAGAAAAGAGAAAGAAGAGAATCGTTACTCCCGATTCGCCAGCATCTCTTTGGTCTTCATAAGGCGGGTGGTGTTGCCCCTGTCGTTCTCGTCAAGCTTCATCTTGATCTCCCTGATAGCCTCGTCGAACTGGGGTATCATAACGTACTCGAGGGCGTTGACGCGGCGGCGGGTCTTTTCTATCTCGTCCGCCAGGGAGTTGCATATCTTTTCCACCTCTGCAAGCTCTATGAGCATGGGCAGCACCTCTGCGAAGGCGGATACGGCGGAGTCCAGCTCCGCAGAGGTGTTCATGAATCCATAGGGGTAGTCAAAGGTATCGGAAGTCTCAAGGGACAGCTTTGGCATCTTCAGCGACAGCACGTGCTGGGTATCCACGGATACCGTGGCGGGGCGGGCGGGGTAGGCGAGGGCTTCTTCTATTGCCTCTCCGCTCATCTCGGCCCTTGCCAGCACGAACTGCCCCATGGCGGCGGAAAGCTTTTGCTCCACCTGCTCCCGCAGTTCCTTATTGCGGCGGGCGTAGGCTATGAAGCGGCGAACCATCTCGTCCCGCTTGTCTTTCATAAGCTTATGACCCCGGGCTGCCACCTTGCGTTTCTTCTTAAGGTTGGTCAGCTCCATGCGGGTCGGCTTTACTTGAAGCTGTGCCATAGGCTATTCCTCCGCTTTGGGCAGGTACTTATCCAGATATTCGTCCCTTATGCGCTTAAGCTCGGTGCGGGGCAGTATGGAAAGCAGCTTCCAGCCCAGATCCAGAGTTTCCTCTATGGAGCGATTGGTATAGAAGCCCTGTGACACATACTCCTCCTCGAAGGCATCCGCAAACTTGGCGTACAGCTTATCCGTATCGGACAGGGCCGCATCGCCCAGTATTACCGCAAGCTCCTTTGCGTCCTTGCCCCGGGAGTATGCGGCAAAGAGCTGGTTCATGGTGTCGGCGTGATCCTCCCGGGTCTTGCCCCGGCCTATGCCCTTATCCTTCAGGCGGGACAGGGAGGGCAAAACGTTTATAGGCGGCGTGACGCCCTTTCTGTGCAGCTCACGCCCCAGAATTATCTGCCCCTCGGTTATGTAGCCGGTAAGGTCGGGTATGGGGTGGGTGATGTCGTCCTCCGGCATGGACAGTATGGGTATCATGGTGATGGAGCCGGGGTTGCCCTTTATGCGGCCCGCCCGCTCGTACATGGTGGCAAGGTCGGTATACAGGTAGCCGGGGTAGCCGCGGCGGCCGGGAACCTCCTTGCGGGCGGCGGATACCTCACGGAGGGCCTCCGCGTAGTTGGTTATATCCGTGATTATTACCAGCACGTGCATGCCAAGGTCGTATGCAAGATACTCCGCGGCGGTGAGCGCCATGCGGGGAGTGGCTATGCGCTCTATGGCGGGGTCGTTGGCAAGGTTTATGAAGGTGACGGTACGGTCTATGGCGCCGGTGGCCCTGAAGTCGGAGGTGAAAAAGTCCGCCTCCTCAAAGGTTATGCCTACGGCGGCGAATACTACCGCGAAGCCCTCGCCGGTGCCCCGCACCTTAGCCTGACGGGCTATCTGGGCCGCAAGGTTTGCGTGGGGCAGGCCGGAGCCTGAGAACACCGGCAGCTTCTGGCCGCGTACCAGCGTGTTCAGGCCGTCTATGGCGGAAATGCCGGTCTGTATGAACTCGTTGGGGTAGTCCCTCGCGGCGGGGTTTATGGGCGCGCCGTTGATGTCCAGCCGCTTTTCGGGTATGAGCTCGGCGCCGCCGTCTATGGGCCTGCCCATGCCGTCGAATACCCTTCCCAGCATATCCGGCGCAACTGCCAGCTCTATGGAGTGGCCAAGGAATTTCGCGCTGGAATCGGTTATGCGCAGTCCCTGACTGCCCTCGAAGAGCTGCAGCAGCGCCTTATCCTGATTTATCTCAAGCACCTTGCCCCGGCGTATTCTTCCGTCGGACTGCTCTATCTCCACCAGCTCGTCGTACTTTACGCCTTCTACCTGATCCACCAGCATAAGGGGGCCGGCAACTTCCCTGATGGTCTTGTATTCCTTGCGCATTATGCTTCGCCTCCTTCCGTAAGCTCCCGGATCTCCGCGTTGAGCTTTGCGGTTATCTCCTCGTACCTCTCGGCGCACTTATCCTCCTCGGTATACTTGAAGCGGCCTATGTCCTCCCGGACGGGCAGCGCCGCAAGCTTATTGAAGGAAGCGTCCTTTGAAAGGGCGTCCAAGCTCTTTTCGTAGTAGCCTATTATCAGCCGCAGCAGCATGGCCTGCTTTGCGGGAGAGGTGTAGGTATCCACCTCATGGAAGGCGTTCTGATGGAGGTAGTCCTCTCTGATGGAGCGGGTGGCCTCCAGGGTGAGCCTGTCTTTGTAGCTCAGGGCGTCTATGCCCACCAGGCGGACTATCTCCTCCAGCTCGCTCTCCTCCTGCAGCATGTTCATGACCTTCTGCACCATGGCGGTCCAGTCGGGGTCTACTTCCTTATTGAACCAGGGCTCGAGGCGGTCAAGATACAGGGAATATGAGGTCAGCCAGTCTATGGCGGGGAAGTGGCGGGCGTATGCCAGCTTTGCGCTCAAGCCCCAGAACACCTTTACGGTGCGGAGGGTCGCCTGGGATACCGGCTCTGAAATATCGCCGCCCGGAGGGGAAACGGCGCCTATAGCCGTGACCGCGCCAGTGCGGCCCTCCGTACCTAACGTCACAACGGAGCCCGCCCTCTCGTAGAACTCCGCCAGACGGCTGCTCAGGTATGCGGGGTATCCCTCCTCGCCGGGCATTTCCTCCAGACGGCCGGACATCTCCCGCAGCGCCTCTGCCCAGCGGCTGGTGGAGTCGGCCATTATGGCCACCTTGTAGCCCATATCACGGAAGTACTCCGCTATGGTGATGCCGGTATATATGCTGGCTTCACGGGCCGCAACCGGCATATCCGAGGTGTTTGCTATAAGCACCGTGCGCTTCATAAGCGAAAGACCTGTGCGGGGGTCCTTCAGCTCCGGGAACTCCATCAGAACGTCGGTCATCTCGTTGCCCCGCTCGCCGCAGCCCACGTATACGATTATGTCCGCGTCGGCCCACTTTGCAAGCTGGTGCTGAACCACCGTCTTGCCGCTGCCGAAGGGCCCCGGAACTGCCGCCACACCCCCCTTGGCTACCGGGAACAGGGTGTCTATAACCCGCTGTCCGGTTATCATGGGCTCGGTAGGGGCCATCTTCCTTGCGTAGGGCCTGCCTATACGCACCGGCCACTTCTGCAGCATGGGCAGCTCTACCGTCTCCCCCTTACTGGTGACGAGCTTGGCTATGGTCTGTACTACGTTGGCCTCGCCGGAGTGTATCCATGTGAGCTGGCCCTCCACATTTGGAGGCACCATTATCTTATGGAGCACCGCTTCCGTCTCCTGTACGGTGCCCAGGATATCGCCGGGCTTCAGTATATCGCCTATCTGTGCCGCAGGCTGGAAATCCCAGAGCCTTTCGTGGTCTATGGAGTCCACCCGGATACCGCGGGTTATCCTGTCACCCGCCAGCTCCTGAATTTTATTGAGCGGACGCTGAATGCCGTCGTATATGGATTCTATAAGCCCGGGGGCAAGCTCTACCGACAGGGGAGCGCCGGTGGATTCCACAGGCTCCCCGGGGCCTATGCCGCCGGTCTCCTCGTATACCTGTATGGAGGCCTTATCCCCGCGAAGCTCTATTACTTCGCCTATAAGGTGCTTTTCGGATACGCGGACCACGTCGTACATGTTTACGTCCGCCATGCCGGAAGCCACTATCAGGGGGCCCGATACCTTAACTATGGTTCCTTTAACTGCCATATTTATTTATCCTCCGAGAATAGTATATCCGCGCCTATAGCCTTTTCCACGTTGGCCTTTATGGCTGCCATGGCCACGCCGGAAGGGCCGTGGGAATCCGGAATGGGTATTATTGCGGGGAATGTCTCCGTCTTGAATTTGTTTATGGCCTCGCTGCACTGGGCGTATACCGGCTCGGTCAGGAAAATGACCTTGCAGCCCTCCCTGGCAAGCCTGTATATGAGCTTATTTGCCCTTTCGCCGTCCGTCTCGTCAAACACGCCGAGGCCTACGGCCTTGCCTATGAGCACCGAGTCCCTGTCGCCTATCATGGCGATATCCGTGCGTTTATCCATACAGTTCACCCAGCCTTTCGGTTATCACCTTATCCGGCAGGTTATTGCGCTTTGCGGTGATTATGAGCCTAAGGCACTTTGCCTCCTGCTCCCGGCCCAAAAGATAGCCTATCAGCGGCTCTATGCCGCCCTCGGCGAACTTTGCCCCTTTAAAAAGGGATATGAGGTAATTGTCCCGCTGGCGCTCCAGCTCTGTGAGCCTGCCGCTCCTGCCGTATTCCTCCAGGCCCTTGAGTATGCTCTCTCGTGCGGGGCCTGTGGCCGCCGCCCTGGCTATGCCCTCCTCCGGCCCGTCAAAGCACTGTATGAGCAGCCTGTGGGATACGTATCCCTCCGGCATGAGAGACGCCTTGAGCTTATCCGCCCCCGCGCCCATATTGCGCATGCGCAGCAGCGTCAGTATGTTGGTAAAATCCGCCAGGCTCCTGAAGTACTCAAGGGAAACCCCCTTTGCGTTGTTCAGGCAATGCTCAAGGTATGCCCGGTCTATCTCGGTGGATATCCTGCCCGGGTCTATCTCCCCGGAGAAGGACTGCTCAAGGGCGTTGAGCCGCTTGGTAAATTCCTCCGGCAGCTCCCTGTAATCTGCGTTGTGTACCATGCGGATAATGTCGTCCTTGGGGTATACTCCCTTCATGAGGGCGGGGGAGTCCGCTGTGCCGGTAAGCCGCTGCTTTATGAGCAGCTTCAGGTTGTTGGCGTCCCCCTTGAGTATGAACAGGTCCGTCTGCTCCGGGCTGAAGGTAACTTCGTTTATGAGGGCGTAGGCGTCGGAAAGCTCCTTTGCGATCATCCTGTCCCCGTCGGAAAGCTGAGGGTCGGAAATCCCGCCGTAGCCTATGTCCCCCAATGCCCTCATCACCTCGGCGGGGCTGGCCTCGGCCATTCTCGCCATGCGTTCGGGCTTTACCATGTCCTTTTCGTGCACCCTTATGCGGGTAACTGCGTAAACAGGGCTTTTCTGTGGCATACAGGCCCTCCTTTACTCGAACAGCACGCGGGCCGCTTCGCTTTCGCGCCTTTCACGGAAGTCACGGAGCATGGCCTCAAAGGTGCAGTCCGTCTCGTATCCGCAGCCCAGCAGCCTGAAGCCGCCTCCCGCCTCTATATCCTCGCCCAGCTCCACGGGGCGGAGGAGGGAGGGGTTCTGCTTTTCTATAAGCGAGGCGAGCCTTGCCCTGTCAGGCTTTGCCGGGCGCAAGGTTTCTCCGCCCTTTACGTTTTCCCTTATCATAAGGCTAAGCAGCGCTTCCCGCTTTTCGTCCTCCAGGGCGCAAAGCTCCTTTTCAGCCAGCTCGAAGGCCTCGTCCAGCACCCGGCGCTTTTCCCTGAGGGCGGTCTTGCGGCTGTCCAGCGCGCCGTTGGTACGGCTGCGCTCTATTATATCCGCCGCTGCCTTTTCAGCCTTTTTCGCGTATTCTATATTGAGCCTCTCAGCCTCGGCCTCGGCCTGGGAGCTTATGGCCCCTGCCTTCGCCTCCGCCTCCATTATGATGCGGCCGGCCTCGGCTTCCGCCTCCTCCACTATGCGGGAGGTGAGCTTTTCAGCCCCGAAATTAGTGTCGTTTGCCATATGCCGCTCCGATTAGACCTGCACGCCGTTGACAAGCAGGAAGGAGAACAGCAGGGAAAGCACCGCGTAGGTTTCTACCATTACGGCAAAAATTATGGCCTTGCCGGATTCCTCGGGCCTCTTTCCTACCATGGCTATGCCGGTGGCCGCGGTCCTGCCCTGTGCAATGGCTGAAAGCAGGCCGCCGAAGGCTATGGGCAGCGAGGCGAAGAACAGCTGTAAGCCAGCCGCGGTGGAAATGGCGCCGCCCGCCCCCAGCAGGCCCGCCTTACCGGCGATAACGAAGCCTATGAGCAGGCCGTATATGCCCTGAGTACCGGGCAGCAGCTGCAATACCAGCACCTTACCGAACTTATCCGGGTCCTCGGCTATTACCGCCGCGCCCGCTTCGCCCGCGTGGCCAACGCCTATTGCCGAGCCTATGCCGGCGAACATTGCCGCAAAGGCCGCCCCCGCCGCCGCCAGAAGCTGTCCGTTTATACCGATGGTGTCAAAGAATGTCATAGCTTGAAACCTCCTGAAAAATTGTTGATCGTGTTATAATCCCTTATATATTAAGAAGCCCATACCTCTTATTTTACGTTCACGTACTTTGTCTCGTATCTCAGCGGCTTGAATGCCTTGCCCCCCGCCTCGTAGAACTTGCCGAAGAACTCCACGTACTGGAGTCTTGCCGAGTGTACGAAGCAGCCCAGCGTGCTTATGGCCATCATGAAGGCGTGCAGCGCTACCGACAGTACCGTAACTATGATAAAGCCCACCACCATCAGCACCGGGTTCCCCTTGAAGGAGGCGAACAGCATATCCCAGCAGAGAGTATTGAGCACCAGACCTATAACGCCGGTGGAAAGGCCCAGGGCGAATATGCGGGCATAGGACAGTACGTCGCCCAGCCACGAGGTCACGTCATAAAGCTTGCCTGCGCCGGACATCAGCCGCCCGGCCACATTCTTCTTGGAGCGCCCCGCGAACAGTAATACCACTGCCGCGAACCCTATGGCCATCCACTTGCCTGCGGTCCCCAGTGCGGCGGGAAGCCCCAGTGAAGGCGCCGCCATCAGGAGAAGGCCGGTTATTATGAACACCCATGACAGGTTATCGACTATGGCTCCTGCCCAGTCCCCTTGCTTTATGCAGCTGTATGCGGCGATAAATACCGCGTAAAACATCTGTATTATGCCCATTGCCGCACAGAGCGCCAGCATGGCTATCGGGTTGGCCGAGGAATCTATTATGGGGAAGGTGTTCTCAAGGGCGGTGCCCTTCAAAATTACGGGCCAGCTGACGCCGGCGAAGGTGCCGAACAGCAGCCCCATGAAAATTGTGGAAATTCCTCCCATCAGCAGCACCTTGGCCAGGTTCTCCATCATGCCCCTTGGCTTTAAGTATTTCAAAAACGCCCAGGCTCCCAGCGCAAGCACCGCGCCGTAAACCGTATCCGAAAGCATCATGCCAAAGAAGATGAAGTAAAATGGAGCCATCAGCGGCGTGCCGTCTATGCTGCCGTAAGCCGGGAGGGAATAGAGGTTTGTAACCGCCTCATAGGGGGCGATCAGCCTGCTGTTTTTGAGCACAGTAGGCACCGCGTCTCCCTCGGCAGGATCCTCAAAGCCGAGATAATAAACGTCCGTGATCTTTTCGATCTCTTGGCGCACCTTTTCCGTCATGTCCTCACGGACCCAGCCTGTGAGCAGAAACGCGGTATTGGTATGAGCCAGAGCTTCCTTGCTCTGCTCCCTGTCCCGGTCTATGGCCGCGCCGTCCAGCGCCCTGCATATTTCCTCCCGCTTGGGTGCGAAGGCTGCAAGCTGGGCTTCCAACTGTGCCTTTTCCGCCTCCAGCGCTTCTATCTCCGTCCTGAGCCGCTGTATATTCTCCGAGGCGGTGCCCCTGATGTCCCCGAAGCCCTTCTCCTGGAAGCCGGAGGCCCTTATGGAGGACGCTATGCCGGCATACTCGTCATTGCGGCATATCACCAGAGCCGCCCGCTCCTTTTCGCCGCCGTAAAGCTGCACCAGCGCGCCGGTTTCCATGAGGGAGTTCACACCGTCCGCAGGCACTGTGCCCGTCATCACCTTAAGGCTGGCTGTGGAGTGCACAGTCTCCAGCGGGTCTGTCATATCCGCCCAGGGAAGCAGTGAGCTGAGCAGTAATCTGCGCTTCTCGGTATCGCTGCTGTTCTGGGATATGCGCCTTTGCAGCCCCTCCAGCTCAGCACAGATCTCCAGAGCCGGCTGTATGTCCTTCTCAAGCTCCTGCCGCGTAGCCTCAGGCTTGGGGCCGAAGCCCGCCTTCCTGGCGTAGGGCTTGAGCAGCTCCTCGGCGCTTTGCAGCCGCTGGACCCTTCCCTCGGCGGCGGCCGAGGACTGTTCCCCTTCGCCGGCGGAAATGAGCTGTACCGCGCAAATTGACTGGAGGGCCTGCAATATGGCCTCCCGGTGCTCCAGAAGGGCAGCCAGAGTCAATTTCTTCATTGGTACTATCATGCCTTGATTACCTCTCTGACGATGTATTCTGCGGCAGCCTGCAGTTTTGCCTCGGCCTTTCTGCATTCCTCCGCTGCCTCTTTATCCGCCCGGGCAGTCAGCTCCGCCGCCAGCGCGGCGCCCTGCTTCTCCGCCTCGTCCTTTGCCCTCTGTATCATGGCGCGCCCCGCGTCATGGGTCTCCTTTATGGTCTTCCCACGGCGCGCCTCCGCATCGTCCGTTATTTCCTTTGCCCTTGCGGCAGCCTGTTTTTTCAGCTCCGCACCCATCGCCTCAGCCTGGGTTATACGTTCAATAATGGTCGGCAATGCACCCTACCTCCTTCTTATAATGTGTATGTTAAAAAGCTCAAGCTTTAATATTTTTTTATAGAACCGCAGTTAACGGCAAATTATGATTTAAAATGCAAATGACAGGTTTCTTTTATTCAGATATTATTTGGTTTCTTATTATTTTATCCTATTAATGAAGAATCCGCAATAGACAAATTCAATACTTTGTTATGAAAATCACAAATGAAATTTATGAGAGAGGGTACTATGCGATTTTTTACGTAAAAATATTTAAATATGTAGAATATTTGGCCTTAAATGCATAATTACAGGATTAAGGGTCAAAAAATACGCCCGGGAGAACCGGGCGTGTCATATATACCTTTTGTTTGAATCAGCTGCGGGCTTTCAGCAGCACGTACAGCTTGCTGGTGGCATTGCTGTTGTTTTCGTATTTGTCGCCGCAGGTGATGAGCATGGCGTACTTGCCGTCGTCGCTGTAGCTGACGTTGGGATTGATCCAGCCCTTGAGGCCGCTCTGGCCGGCATAGCTCAGCTGCCTGCTCACATAGCTGCTGGCGTTGGTGTTCCACGGCCTTGCGTTATAGCTGAGTATCTCGGTGCTCTGGTTGGGGGCAATCTCGTACAGGCACATTATGTCCCAGGTCTTATATCCGTCCAGATTCATGGTTATCCTGGTGGTATTGAATTTGCTGCCGCAGGAAGCGCCGCAGCTCTCGCACCTGCTCTTACCTATGAGGGCGTTCTGCACGTGATGCAGGTTGTGAAAGTACTTGCCCTTGCCGCCGCGGACGTTGTGGCCCAGCACAGAATGTACCTTGGAGCCCTTAGCGGTGAGGGTATGCACGTATTCATAGTGTCCCTTGCGGTATTCGGCGGAGTAGTAGTACCTGTTGCCTTCGCTGTTGGTGTAGTTGCCGTAGATGGTATAGGTGCCTGCGCCGGGTATCTTTATGCTGCCCCACTTTTCACTCGCCGACCCATGCCCTACCTCAGTTGCGCCGCTGGTAGCCCTGTTCAGCTTGCCGGCGCTGTCGGCGCTGCCTGCGCCGGAGCCGGTATTGGCATCCTGAATGGTAAAGTCTGCCTTCTTTACGAAGCCCTTTACGCCGTCACGCTCCGCATAGTACCAATCGCCAGCTTCGCCCAGCAGTGTAAAGGAAGCGCCCTTGGCCTTCTTCACCTTCCTGGCCACGTTGGAATCGCTTTTGGCGGGCTTTGCGGGTATCTCGGGGGAGGTGCGCATATATATGGCGCTGTCCCTGGATATGCCGGTCTTGGGGGCGCTGAAGTATTGTACGTTGTTGGCGTTGGCGCTGGGGGCCGGGGTGGCTGCCGGGGCCTTGTCCGTCAGCTCAAAGTCCTTGGCACGGACAAAGCCCTTCTTGCCCTCGTATTCTATATAGAAGTACTTGCCCGTGGCGTCCTCTCCCAGCACGCTCACGGTTTTGCCTTCCATATGCCTGAGCTTTACCGCACCGTCGGTATCCTTTGCCGGGATGTCCCGCAGGTATATTGTGCTGTCCTCGGATACCGCAGTCCTTGGTGTGGGGTAGGGGGTGTAACCTGCCTCCGCAAGCGCATGGGCAAGGGACAGCACTGTAAACAGCGCCATTGCCAGCGCCGCGAGCCTGAGTGATGTTCTTTTCATCGTTTTTCTTCCTTCCGTATAAAAATTTCTCCCGAGTTGATTTTAAAGGCCGATTGTCGGTCGGCCCTTAAAAATACATTATTTTGCTTTATTTTGTTCCGAACAGCCTGTCGCCTGCGTCGCCGAGGCCCGGCACTATATAACCGTGGTCGTTAAGGTGATCGTCCACGTGAGCTACGAATATATCCACATCGGGGTGAGCCTTCTGTACCGTCTCGATTCCCTCGGGGGCGGCTATGAGGTTGACCAGCTTTACATTCTTGCCCCCTGCGCGCTTTACTACGTCAATGCCCGCGTTGGCGCTGCCGCCGGTAGCCAGCATGGGGTCTACTATAATGATATCCCTCTCGGAAATATCGGAGGGCAGCTTGCAGTAGTAGTCCACGGGCAGAAGCGTCTCGGGGTCCCGGTAAAGGCCTATGTGGCCTACCTTGGCGGCGGGTATGAGGTTCATCATGCCGTCTACCATTCCCAAGCCTGCGCGCAGTATGGGAACTATTGCCAGCTTCTTGCCGGCCAGTACCTTGGTATGGGCTGTAGCTACGGGAGTTTCTACCGTAGCGTCCTCCAGCTGAAGGTCGCGTGTAGCTTCATATGCCAGCAGGGTAGCCAGCTCCTCTACCAGAGCGCGGAACTCCTTGGTGCCGGTGGCCTTATCCCTGAGCAGGGTCAGCTTATGCTGTACCAGAGGGTGGTCGATTACGACGAGTTTACCCATTTTTGTGTATTGCTCCTTTCGGTTTATAGGTTAGTATATTGAATCAAAAATCCAACGCGATTTTATTTCGCTCTTTCCAATTCCGTTATTTTGTTTATCCTGTCCATGTGTCTTTTTCCGTTGGAAAAGTCAGTCTCAAGAAATGCCTTTACTATTCCCCTGGCAAGCTCGCCGCCTATGATGCGCGCGCCCATCGCCAGCATGTTTGCGTCGTTGTGCTCCCGGGTCAGCCGGGCCATTACCGGGTCGGTGCAAAGGGCGCACCGCACTCCCTTTATCTTGTTTGCGGCAATGGAGATTCCTATGCCGGTGCCGCATATCACTATGCCTCTGTCCATCTCTCCCGAAACCACTGCCCTTGCGCAGGGGGCGGCGTAATCCGGATAATCCACGCTGTCCTCCGAATAGGTGCCGAAGTCGGTCACGGTGTGGCCGAGGCTTTCGATGTATGGCTTTATTTCTTCCTTGAGCTTGTACCCGCCGTGGTCGGCGGCAATGGCGATCTTCATGGCAACTCCTTTGGTCATATGGTTTTAAATCCCGCGCTCCTCAATAACCTGTTCATGTACGCAAGGCCCATGTCCGTCTCCGGCAGCGCCTCGCAGAGTATTACGTCCGCTTTGCCTTCCTGGGCGCGGAACTGTGCAAAAAGGCTCTCGCAGAGGGTAAGGGGGTTTTTTCTCTCGCCTATTATAACATACCTTTTCCCCCTGTAGAAACAGCGAGTTTCCTCGGTGGCGAAAATTATGCAGGCCAGGCCCTCCGCCTCACGCCTGTCGTACTCGGCTATGAGCTTTGCCGCCATATCCGGCAATGAGCCTGTGCCCACTATAACCTGGGCGTCGGGGGCGTAATGCCTGTACTTCATGCCGGGTGAGGCCGCGGCTTCCCCCTGCTTCAGGGGGGCTAAAACGGCGGGGGAAAGGTTTACCGGGCCTATTACGGCTTCCAGCATTTCCCGGGTAATACCGCCGGGGCGGAGTATGGTGACGGCGCCTCCCATGAGGGACACCACGGTGGACTCCACGCCTATATTGCAGGGGCCGCCGTCTATTATTACGTCTATCCGGCCGTTCATGTCCGCCTTGACGTGATCGGCGGTGGTGGGGGAGGGCTTGCCGGATAAATTCGCGCTGGGTGCGGCTATGGGCACCCCCGCGGCGCGTATGAGGGCCAGCGCCGTCCTGTTGTCGGGCATACGTACGGCAACCGTGTCAAGGCCCCCCGTGACTTCCTCCGGCACCCTGCTGCTTTTCAGGTATACCATGGTCAGCGGCCCGGGCCAGAACTCGTCCATCAGCAGCCTTGCCCTTTCCGGAACCGACTTCCACAGCTCCTTCAGGTCGCTCTTTTTTGCGATATGCAGTATCAGCGGGTTGTCGTTGGGCCGGCCCTTGGCCTCGAATATCTTATTTACCGCCTCACCGTCAAGGCCGTTGGCCCCAAGACCGTAGACAGTCTCGGTAGGGAAGGCCACCAGGCCCCCTGAGCGTATTACGCTGCCTCCCAGCTTTGTGCCTGCCTCGGGCTGCTTTACGGCATTGAAGTACCGAGTCTCCAATTATTCCGCCTCCCCGGTAAGCTGGGCTGTGCGCTCCGCCAATATCAGCGCGTCTATCATCTCGTCCATGTCCCCGTCAAGGAAGGCCTCGAGGCGGTAGAGGGTCATGTTTATCCTGTGGTCCGTGACCCGGCCCTGGGGGAAGTTGTAGGTGCGGATCCGCTCGCTGCGGTCGCCGCTGCCTACCATGCTGCGGCGGGCGGAAGCCTCCGCGCTTTCCTTCTGGGCCAGGAGATGCTCATATATGCGGGACTTGAGCACCTTCATGGCCTTGTCCTTGTTCTTATGCTGGCTGCGCTCGTCCTGGCACTGGACCACTATGCCGGTGGGTATGTGGGTGATGCGTATGGCGGATTCCGTCTTGTTTACGTGCTGTCCGCCCGCGCCGCCTGAGCGGTAGGTGTCTATCTGAAGATCCTTGGGGTCTATCTCCACCTCCACGTCCTCAGCCTCCGGCATTACCGCCACCGTGGCCGCGCTGGTGTGTATGCGGCCCTGGGATTCGGTCTCCGGCACACGCTGGACGCGGTGGACGCCGCTCTCGAACTTGAGCCTCGAATAGGCTCCCTTGCCTATGATGTTGAGCACCACTTCCTTTACGCCCCCTGCCTCGGTGGTGTTTTCGTTCATGTATTCCATCCTGTAGCCATGGCGCTCGGCATAGCGCTGGTACATGCGCAGCAGGTCTGCGCCGAAAAGCGCCGCCTCGTCGCCGCCTATGCCTGCGCGTATTTCCAATATTACGTTTTTCTCGTCGTTGGGATCCTTGGGCAGCAGCATTATCTTCATGTCCTCTATGAGCTTCCGCTGCTTTTCCGCAAGCTCAGCCATCTCCATGTGCACCATTTCCTTCATCTCGGGGTCAAGGTGCTCCTCCAGCATGGCCTTGCAGTCCGCTTCGGACTGCACTGCGGCGGTGTACTCGTCAAAGGCGTTGACTATCTCCTCAAGCTGGCTGTGCTCCTTTACCATCTCCCGCCAGGCGGCCTGATCGTTCATGGCGTCTGGGGCTGAGAGGGCTGCGGTCAGCTCCTCGTAGCGTCTTTTCAGTGCTTTAAGCTTGTTTATCATATTCCTCCGTCCATTCTATAAGCCTTGCGTTCTCAAGGCCGCATATTTCCGTAACGTGGTCGAATGCCCTTTGGGTCTTTTTCAGCTCGCTGTCGCTCAGCGGCTCCAAGCCGCCGCGCCTTTGCTCCTGCTCCCAGCAGGGTATGGGCTGATGCACCCGCCTGCCGCCGGAGCCTTGTATTATGCAGGCGGTGGGTAGGTAGCTCATGTCTATGCTTATCCCGTCCCCGCCCTTTTGCACGTCCAGCCGCAGGAACAGCCCGTACTCGGTGTTTTGCCCCGACATATTTGATATGAAGTTGCTCATGGAGTAGGCCACGGGGACCCTCCGCCCGTCCTCTGCCGTTATCCATTCAAAGGGCTCCGGGCAGTGGGGGTGGCTGCCTATCACCGCGTCCGCGCCCCAGTCCGCAAGCCTTTGGGCGTACTCCCGCTGCCGCCTGACCGGCCTGTCCATATACTGCTCGCCCCAGTGGGGGAAGGCTATCACCACGTCTGCGCCGGCGCTCTTGCAGCTCTCTATCTCGCGTTGTATGCGCTCCTGCTGGGATACCCGGCCCACGGCCCACCTGTCGCCGCCCAGCCTCGCGTCATAGCTGTTCACGCTCTCGGTCATGGCGACGAAGCCGAAGGCTATGCCGCCCGCCGTCATAATGCAGGGGTTTTCCCTCTCTTCCTCGGTTAAATAGGTTCCGGTCTGCACAAGCCCCGCGCCGCGAAGCGTCCTTGCCGTGCGGAAAAGCCCCTCCTTGCCCCTGTCGAGGCAGTGGTTGTTGGCTGTGGTGAGCAGGTCGAACCCGACTGCCCTTAGATCCGCCGCAAGCTCGTCCGGCGCATTGAAGGTCTGGTAGGGCTGCTTGGGGTTGGGGTCATCCTCGGTTGGTGGCGGCGCGGCGGGCCGCCTTTGGGTATAACCCGCGGCCTCCCCCGCAAGGGTGCATTCAAAGTTGCCCGCCATTATATCCACGGAGGAAAAGAGGGGCTGCATCGCGTAAAAGCTCGGCTTGAAGTCGTATCCGGCGGCGGTCTTGGCCCCCTGTATCTGGCTCGTCATCATCAGTATGTCCCCGACTATGCCCACGCTGGCCCGATATACCTCCGGCTCCGGCTCCGGCGAGGGGGAGGGGGTTGGCGCGCTTTGCGCTTCGCTTATGGGAGGCTCCGGCTGGGTATCCAAGCCATCCGGCAAGGCCGCGCTTACGGCGCAGCCGGTGAGGAGCATCAGCGAAAGCGCGATAGGTAAAAGCCTTTTCATCCTCTCACAGTCACCACCCTTTCTATTCCGCATATATCCTCGATCCTTCTCGCATTTGGGAACATCGCCGCGACGTCCTCCGCCTGCCCCGCGCCCACCTCCATGAGCAGCGCGCCGCCCGGGTTCAGGTGGGCAGCATAATCCCGGGCTATCCGGCGGTAAAAGTCCAGCCCGTCGGCGCCGCCGTCCAGCGCAAGCGCCGGCTCCCGCTTTACCTCGGCCTGCAGCAGGGCAATGTCGGATGTGGGTATATAGGGCGGGTTGACGCAGATCATATCGTAGCTTCCGGATATATTGCCGAACATGTCGGTCAATACGAAGCTGCCGGCGACGCCGTTCAGCGCGGCGTTCTCCCGGGCCAGGTCTATACAGTCCCGGCTTATATCCCCGAAGGTCACCTCGAAGCCCCCAAGCTTTGCCAGCGATACCCCTATGCAGCCGGTGCCGCAGCAGAGGTCGAGAAGCGTCTTGCCGCCTATCGCCAGCGCCTCCTCGCACAGCGTCTCGGTATCCTGCCGCGGTATCAGCACGCAGGGCCTTGTATAAAAGGGCAGCCCCATAAACTCCCATTTGCCCAGTATGTACTGCAGGGGCTCGCCGGATTTCCTGCGGGAAACCAGCTCCTCCAGCCTTGGCATAAGGGCGGCGGGAAAGGTTGAGGCCTTATATTTATTCAGCCTGTTGTACGGTATTTCCGCCATATCCGACACCGCCAGCCGTGCCTCGGTAAGGTGCTCCTCGGTGACGGGGGAGAGCCCGGTGCTGAGATATTCTATTGCCCCGGCAATATTCATGCCTGCCCCGCAGGGGCTTCGGCTGTCTCCGCCTTATCCCCGGCGTCCGTCTCTTCCCGGTTCCTTCTCACCGCCTCCATCGCCTCCTTTGGCTCTGACATGGCAAGGTTGAAGGAGGCTATGGCCACCTCAAGCATGTCCGCCGTAGGCTCCCTGGTGGTGATGTACTGGAGCGCCATGCCTGGGGCGCGGATTATCTTTGTGAATATGTTTTCGTACTTCGCAGCCAACTTTAGCACCTCGTAGCTTATACCCGCCACAAGGGGAAGAAAGACTATGCGGGAAAGCAGCCTGAGCCATAGGCTTTCGTTCCAGCCCACCACGGCGAAGAACACTATGGATACCGCCATAACGAGGAAAAGGTAGTTGGTGCCGCAGCGGGGATGGAGGCGGCTGTGCTTCATTGCGCATTTGGGGGTAAGGGGGTCGTCCGCTTCGTAGCAGGCGATGGTCTTATGCTCCGCCCCGTGGTACATGAAGACGCGCTTTATATCCTTCACGCTTGCGCAGAAGAATATGTAGCCTATAAAAATGCATAGCCGCACAAGTCCCTCCACCAGGCACTTTGTGGCGGAGGCGGCGGCGCTGCCGCGAAAAATAAGGCTGCTTATAAACTGGGGCAGCAGAAAGAACAGGCCTACGGACAGCGCCACGGCCAGTATCACCGCAAGGCCCATCACTACCTTTTCTACCGACTTGCCGAGCTTTTCGGAAAGCCACAGCTCAAATCTGGTAGGCTCCTCGTCTATGGGGTCGCCTATGAGCTCCGCAGATCTGGTGAGGGTATTCATGCCTATGGTGAGGCTCTCCACAAAGGCCACCACTCCCCGCACTATGGGCAGGCCGTAGAAGGTACCCTTCTGAGCCTTTGTCTGAAATTCTTTATAATCCAATACTATGCGGCCCTTGGAATCCCGAACCGCCATGGCGATGCCGCCCGGAGCCTTCATCATGACGCCCTCCATTACGGCCTGACCGCCAACAGAACATTTCTTCATTAAATTACTCCTTCCGGCGCCTATTCCACGCCAAGATACATTATAACATAAGAGGTTTAAAATAGTGAAGTGGCAAGAGAATAAAAGCAAAACCGCCACCCTGCACGGTGACGGTTCTATAACTTAGAAACCTAAACCATCAGGCCGACCGCTTTGGTCTTGCCCTACTGTTATTATATCCCGGCCGCTCCCGCATGTCAATGCGGGGCGGCTTTTTTGTGCTGTTTTTTAGCCTACCGCCTTGAGCAGCATGTACAGCTTTGCGATGCTGCTGCTGTCGGTCTTGTCGCCGCAGGTGACGAGCATCATGTACTTGCCGTTATCGGTAAGGGCGGAGGTGTTCGCCCAGCTCTTGCCCGAGAAGGTATTTACATAGGACGCCACGCTGGAAAGGTACTGCGAGGTCGTGTAGTTCCAGGGCTGAGCCATCTGAGCCAGTATGTTCTTATACGCCTTGTTCTTGGGTACCTCGAAGAAGGCCACTACCTCCCAGCTGCTGCTGCCCTCCCAGCTTGCGGAAATGCTCTTTCCGTAGCCGGAGCAGCTCGCCTTGCAGTAATCGCAGGTGGACTTGCCCAGTATTGCGTTCTGGATGTGGTGCAGGTTGTGGAAGTAGGTCTTGGACTTGCGCATGTTGTGACCCATCACTACCGCCACCTGAGAGCCCTTCGCCGTGGTGGTGTGTATGTAGTTGTAGCTCTTTATGTTGCTGTAATCGTAGTAGTACAGGTTGCCCTTCTTGTTGGTGTAGTTGCCGTAGATGGGGTAATTCTTGCCAGTGCCGGGGACGGTTATGCTGCCCCATACATCGCTCTGGGATTTGCTGCCTACTCCGGGGGTGGCGCCGCTTGCGGCCATGCCGGTGCTGTTGGCGGTCACGTTGCCGCCGGTTGTGCCGGTGTTGTTGTTAGGCTTCTGCTCAACCACGTTGCCGCTGGTGAAGGTGAAGTCCTGAGCCCGGACGAAGCCCCGGGTGCCGTTGTAGTCCACATACAGGAAGCTGCCGGTGCTGTCGGTGCCCAGCACGGTGAAGGTCTTGCCCCGCATATTGCGCAGCTTGGTCGCGCCCTTGGTGGAGCTGGTGGCGGTAGAGCGGACGTATATGTTCTTGTCCTTGGATACGGCGCTCTTTGCGGTATCGTATGCCCTTACCTCGGAGCCGGTATTGCCGCCTATGGCGCCGCCGCTGGTGGGCAGGTTGGCGACGTTGATAGAGCCGGAGCTTGTGCTCCTGAGGTTGGAGATGGCGCTTGCAGGTACCCAGCCGGAGACGCTGCCTGTGGTGATGTATACCTGGGAGCCGGAGGCGTCGCGGTAGTTGACGTTGACGTTGCCCGCGTTCTGCACGATGCCTACCGTCTTGCCGTTATTGGTAATAGCAGTGCCCGCAGCGAGGTTGGCTGAGAAGGTGCCGCTGGCGGTGTTCTGGTTCTGGTTCTGGTTTACATAGGGGGTGGGGGCGGGGGTGGGGCTTGTAGTGCCGCCGATGGTGTTGCCGCCGTTGGTGGGCAGGTCGGAAAGGCTTATGGAGGAGCCGTTCCTTCTAAAGCCGGAGAGGGAGGAGGCGGCTACCCAGCCGGTGACGTTGCCTACGGTCACGTTTACCTGAGTGCCGGCCGCGTCGCGGTAGTTGACGTTGATGCTGCCGCCTACACTTACGGGGTAGTTGGTGCCGTTGACGTTTATGGCCGCCCCGGTGGCGATGGTGGCGGTATAGGTACCGGTAACGCCGGAGGTCGTGCCGCCGGTCGTGCCGGAGGTGGAGCCGGAGGCAGAGCCGCCGGTGCTCTTGTCATAGCCTATGCCGGAGATGGCGGAGGGGTATACCCAGCCGGTGTAGGTCTTGCCGTCATAGCTGACGGTGACGTTGTACATGCCGGATTTGTTATCCTGCCTGTTTATGGTGACGGGGCCGCTGACATACAGCTCGACCTTCCTGCCCTTGGTGTCCTTGTAGACGGGGGTCTGGGCCGCCGCCGTGCCGACGATGTTCGCGGCGAAGGCGGGAAGTGCGGTCAGCACCATCAGCGCCAGCATGGCCACTGCTACGATGCGGATAATAGTCTTTTTCATAAACGCTTTCCTTTCAGAGTGATTTCTTATTTTTCTTTCTTTTGGGATACGTCCTCATCATCATCAAACACGAAGGCGGCGCGAAGAGGGTCGTAATCCTTTTTGCCTGCGGCCCCGGCGGTCTTATGACCTGCCGCCGCGGCCTTTCTGTCAGTCTTTTTCGAGGAGTATACCATCATCACAATAAGGCTTATGAAGCCCACAGCCCACAGCGCTATGGCAAGGGGAGAGCCGTAGCCTATGACGCCCAGATACTCCAGAAGGTTGGAAACCGTGAGCAGCACGCCGGATATGGCAGCCAGTATGCGCAGGCCCTTGACGTATTGCTCCCTCGGACAGTTCAGGTACTCGTTCTCATACAGCTTGCCCTTGCCCGCTATGGCGGCATATATGAGGTACACGCCTATTATAAGGCTGAACAGTGCAAATATATCGCTTCCCAATGATTATTTCCTCCTGATTTTATCAACCAATATCCCTTATTTCAAGGCATATGGTAATGATTTAAAATATTGTTCAAAAATGTATTGGCTGATTTCGTGATTTTTTAGCAGGCGCGCCCTTTACAGCTTCTTCAGCTTTGCGCCCTCCTTGCTGTCCTCCACCCCAAAGCCCATGGCCTTCAGCTCCTCGCGGATCTGGTCTGCCCGGGCCCAGTTCTTGGCCTTGCGGGCTTCTGCGCGCTCGTTTAGCAGAGCGACCGCCTCTTTGGGGAATTCCTCCGGCTTACTGTGCTGGAGTATGCCCAGCACGTTGGTCATATCGTCAAAGAGCTTTGCCGCCCTTTCCAGCGCTTCCTTACTTCTGGGCTCTGTTACGAAGGTGTTGACAGCCCGGGCGTAGTCGAACATTGCGCCCAGCGCGTCTGCGGTGTTCAGGTCGTCGTCCATGGCGTCGCAGAACTTTTTCTCGTGTTCCTCCAAAGATGCGCAGAATCTGGCGTCCTCCTCCGTAGCGGGGCCTTCCTTAGCTTCGGCAAGGCGTTCCCGGGCGGTGCGGATACGGGTGAGGGCGGTGTTGGCCTGCTCGATAAGCTCACGGGTGAAATTGATGGGGTTCCTGTACTGGGCGGAGAGCAGGAACAGGCGGACGGCCTCAAGGTCGAATTCCTGAGCTATGTCCCGCACCAGGCGGAAGTTGCCAAGGGACTTGGACATCTTCTGATTATCTACATTTATATAGCCGTTATGCATCCAGTACCTTGCGAAGGGCTTGCCTGTGGCCGCCTCGCTCTGGGCTATCTCGTTTTCGTGATGGGGGAATATAAGGTCCTGGCCACCTGCGTGAATGTCAAAGGTGGGGCCCAGCAGTTCCATACTCATGGCGCTGCACTCTATATGCCAGCCCGGGCGGCCTTTGCCCCAGGGGCAGTCCCATGCGGGCTCGCCGGGCTTGGCGCCCTTCCAGAGGGCGAAGTCCAGAGGATCCCTCTTCAGGTCTCCCGGCTCTATGCGCGCGCCGGACTCAAGATCGTCTATGGACTGGCCTGAAAGCTTGCCGTAGCCCGGGAAGGAGCGGACGGAGAAATATACATCGCCGTTTGCTACGGGATATGCATGGCCCTTTTCTATCAGGGTCTCCACCAGCTTGATTATCTGGGGTATGTGCTCGGTAGCGCGGGGATTGCAGGTGGCAGGCTCGGCGCAGAGGCCCTCCGCATCTGTCTTGTATTCCTTTATATACTTATCCGCAAGCTCCGGCACCGTGGTGTGCTCCTCGTTGGCCCGGCGGATGAGCTTGTCGTCTATATCTGTAAAGTTGGATATGAACCTTACTTTGTAGCCCTTATATTCCAGATAGCGCCTGAGGGTATCGAACACCACCAGCGGCCTTGCGTTGCCTATGTGAATAAAGTTGTATACCGTTGGGCCGCATACGTACATGCTTATCTCCCCCGGCACCAGCGGCACCAGCTCTTCCTTTTTGCGGGTCATGGTGTTGTATATCTTCATAAGTATTCCTCCTTGAAAAATTGAGTTTGCTTACATTTTTCCGAATTATATTTTAGCATATAGTTAAAGATATGGCAAAGAGTTTTGAGGTGAAAAAGCCGCCCCGCCGGGGCAGTGGTTTTTCACCCTCCTTCTTTCTTTCTCTTTTCTTTTCAGGAGAAAAGAAAAGCAGAAAGAAGCAAAGAGAAAAGAAAAGCCCAACGAAAATTATAAATAAAAGGCTGTTTAAAAAGCCTCAGGGGCTGATGCCGAATGAGAAAGCTCGAAAAAGTGGCGTTCAGCCACTTTTTCGAAAGTTTCCGTATTACTCTTCCATCTCGCCCGCTATCATAAGCGCCCCGGTAACCGTGAGCCTTTCGCGGGCGTCCACCTGATAGTCCAGCGCCGCGTTGTGTATGGCCTGCCCGTCCGAATACTTTCCCTCGGCCTCAAGGAATTCGGATATCATGCCTGTAAATTCTTTAAGGGCCGGATAGCGGAAGGTTATACGCCCCGGCAGCGGGCCGCCCTCCTCCCGGGAGGTGGCGTATATGAGTATGTTGGGCGGAATCGCCCTGAAGCCCGCTGTGACGGAGGATATGAGCCTTATGCCATCGCCGTCCGCAGCTATATCGTCCAGCAGCAGTATGAATTTAAGCGGCTGGCCCGAAAGCCTCTGCAAAAGCCCTGGGATATGTGCCGTCTCCCCCTCGGGGACAATTATCAGCCGCACTTCAGGCAGCTCCTGAAGGAGGGACACCGCCTGAGCCGTTTTGCCGGTCCCCATGCCCCCCAGCAGCAGCATGTTCACCGCCTTCTCCCCCCGCATGAAGCGTATGGTGTTTTCCATCAGCCGGCTGTGCTGCTCCTCATAGGCGGAAAGCGGAACTATCGCCTCCGGCTCCTCCATAGGCACTAATAGGCCAGCTTCAATTCTGAAGAAGCGATGCTGCAAAAATTCCCCAGTACCGTAGGAGGCGAAAAAGTTCCATATATCTTCGGTAAGCTCGCCCCAATCCGCCGTCTCGAGAAAGCGGCGATACATCTCCTCCAGCGCCTCATCTGATACGAAGCTGTCCGTAAGCCCGGCCTGGCCGTATTTCCATGGGGTAAACTCCAGCGGCAGCTGCGCCGCCTGCTCTTCCTCGCTATTCCGGCGCGGAAGGTTTGATATGCTGCCTCCCGACCATATGGCGGTGGACTTCATGGCCACAGCGTCGTTTGCCCTTGAGCTTCTGCCCCTTTCGCTTATGAGCTGGGCTATGCGCTGGGACGTTAAGGTGGAAAGCTCGCCCATTATCTCAAGCCGCTCCCTCATAGCCATCAGCTGCGCCTCATCCCTTATGCCCCTGGCAGCAGAGAGGGCAAAAGGGTGTTCCGTCTGTATTATTTCGTATAAAAGCTGATCCCGCCACAGGTCCCCTGTGACCCTCCTGGCGGGGGAGGACAGCATATATTCCGTGAGCCTGTGATATGCGCCGAGAGCGCCAGGGAAGTTCGTTGTCCAGGTATCCATGAGCAGCTCCCCCATGAGCTCCGCCGCCTTCGAAAAGCCCCCGAGCCTTAGGGTCATGGCAGCCGCGGCCGCCAGCGCCTCGCCTGGATTCATATCCCTCAGTCTCATACACGCCTCTCCTTTGCGCCGTTTATAATATCATAGGGCCGCAGCCCCTTTAATAATACCACAGCATACGCCTTGCGGCAATCGCGGCAGGGTGATATAATTTCAGAAACAATAATCGTTTTCGTGGCATAATAATGAAAATGAGATAGGTTCTTCTCGCCGGCTCTCGCTGTAACGGCAATACGGCGGTGCTGATTAGTGCGCTATTTGATTTTATATAATATAAAGGAAATATAACCATGTCAAAGAAGATCATCCTAACGGGCGGCGGAACTGCCGGCCACGTCACACCCAATCTGGCGCTGCTGCCAAGGCTCAGGGCGGAGGGCTACGAGATACACTACATAGGCACCGCCGAGGGAATAGAAAAAAGCCTTGTGGGAAGCCTTGAGGGCGTGACCTATCACACCATATCCGCCGGCAAGCTGCGCAGGTACTTTTCGCTGAAGAACCTTACCGACCCATTCAAGGTTGTAGGCGGCATATTCCAGGCTAAGCGCATCATTGGCAAGGTAAAGCCGGACGTGGTGTTTTCAAAGGGGGGCTTCGTATCGGTGCCTGTAGTCATAGCGGCAAAGGGCAGCGCCCCCATAGTCGCCCACGAGAGCGACTATACCCCCGGCCTGGCCAATAAGATAACCGCCAAATTTGCAGACAAGGTATGCGTCACCTTCGAAGATACGCTTAAATACGTTGGCGCAAAGGGCGTCCATACCGGCACTCCCATACGGCCCGAGCTTTACAGCGGCGACAGGCAAAGGGGGCTGGACTTTACCGGCTTTTCCGGCGAAAAGCCCATACTCCTTACCATGGGCGGCAGCCAGGGTGCGCAGGCCATAAACGATGCGCTGCGATCGGCGCTGCCGCGGCTGACCCGCACCTTCGACATTATCCACCTCTGCGGCAAGGGCAAGAAGGATGCTTCCATATCCGAACCGGGCTATGTCCAGTACGAGTACATCTCAAAGGAGCTGCCCGACCTTTTTGCCGCGGCGGATATAATACTCTCCCGTGCCGGCGCCAACGCCATATTCGAGTTTCTGGCACTTGCAAAGCCCGCCCTGCTTATACCGCTGCCGCTTTCCGCCTCCCGGGGCGACCAGATACTCAACGCCGGCTATTTTGCCCGCAAGGGCTACGCCATGACGCTGGATCAGGCCAGCCTTACGCCTGATACCCTCTTCGACAGCATACACGACCTTTACGACAGAAGGCTCAGCTTTATTTCCGCCATGAGCGGCGACGCCACCGCAGACGGCACCGACGAGGTGCTGGACGTCATACGGTCCGAATCGGAGGGAAGTAAAAGATGAGCTGCCGCAAAAGAAGCAACGGTAAAAACAGGGACAGCTACAGTTCCTCAGGCGCGCACAAGGCGCTTACCAAAGAAGTGGTGGCCCAGAGGCTTGCGCTGCCCAACGGCCCTGAGCACATGATGCACTACGCCTCCGAGGCATTTCCCTTCGCTTACGAGCTGTTTTCGGAGGGCAACTCCGCCGCGTGCGCTTTTCTCTGCCGCTGCGCAAAGCAGGAAAAATACGCAAGGCAGCTTAACAATATCATGGGCAGCGAGCGCGAGGCCGTGAGAAACGCCCTGCTTTCCAATCAACCCAAGCTCCGCAAGAATGCCGCGGTTCTCATGGGTCAGCTGAAGGTGCCCTCGGACGTGAAATACCTGAAACAGGCCCTTTTAGTGGAGGATACCCGCTTCGTGCGGCCTTCGATGCTGCTGTCCTTAGGCTCCATAGGAGGGGATGAGGCCAAGGCATTCCTCGCCTCATATACTATACAGCCGGCAAATAGCGAAGATGAAAAGGTGCATTTCGAGGCGGAAACAGAGGCCTACAAAACCGCCATGCGAAGCTTTCTCACCTTCGAAAAGCACGAATTTACCGCCCTTCCCAGACCCTGCGAAATAGAGCTGCGTTCCCCTGATAAGCTATCCGACCCTCTGGCCCGGGAGCTTGCCGAGCACGGTTTCAGGGTATCCGCCGTACACCGCAGCGACGTACACGTGCATACGGAGGACATGATGGGGCTTTTCGCCTGCCGCTGCTTTACCGAGGCGCTCATCGAGATATCCGCCAACTCAAACCCCGACCCAAAGTCCATGGGCATAAAGGCAAAGAGCTTTCTCGAAAAGCTGCTGCCCGCCTGCCATACCGGCAAGCCTCCCTTCGGCTACAGGCTGGAGATAAGGGGGGAGGGCACCATAGACCGGCTGGCCATCGCACGCAGTATGATAGCCGTAATGGACGATAAGGTACTCCTCAACTGCCCCAACAACTACGAGATAGAATTGCGGGTGGAGATAGGCGGCAACGGCGGCGCTTTCATATACGCAAAGCTGCTCACCATAAAGGACGAAAGGTTCAGCTACCGGCTCCAGGCCCTGCCGGCCAGCATGCACCCTGCGACGGCGGCCGCCATAGTTAAATATGCTGAGTTTTTCCTTGGCGGCAGGGATGCGAGAGTGCTGGACCCCTGCTGCGGCAGCGGCACATTTCTCATAGAGCGCGAAAAGCTTTACTCCTGTGCCGGCCTTACCGGGGTTGATATATCAAACAAGGCCATAGACATAGCCCGCAGCAATGCAGAGGCCGCCGGCAGCATTGCCAAATTCGTACACAACGACTGCATGCGCTTCACTGCGGAGCGGCCATATGACGAGCTGGTGGCAAATCTCCCCTTTGGCAACCGCGTCGGCAGCCATAAGTCAAACGAAAAGCTTTACGCCGGCATATTGGAAAACCTTCCCAAATGGCTCCGCCGGGGCGGCGTGGCAATACTGTACACCATGGAATACACTCTGCTCAAGAAGCTGATTCGCGAGCATCCCGGCTTAAGGCTCGTCACGGAGGTCAGAACGGAGGCGGGCGGGCTAATGCCTGCCATATTCGTGATAAAGATAGGACAATAAATAATGATACTGTCGAAAAAGTGGCTCTCAGCCACTTTTTTTGACGCTCCGATATGATATAATGAAATAAATAATAAAACCAAAAAGGAGGGATACCTATGGAAAAAACTGTAGAGCTGCTGATGAAAAATGCCTCTCTTCTCGATGTTGAACTGGTAGCCGGCGCACTTAAACAGGAAGGCATACCTCATTTTATAAAGGAAAAGGGGCCGGGCGGGATATATTGCGGCGGCGCCATTATGGGAGCAGACCTGTACGTGCCGGGAGAATGCCTGGAAACAGCCATGGATATAGCGGAAGACGTGCTTTTTACACAACCCGATATCCGTGCGTAAAGCAATATGATAAAAAGGGCCGTAAGGCCCTTTTAGAGTGTCAAAGAAGTGGCTGAAAGCCACTTTTTCGAGCTTTCTCATTCGGTGCTTGCGCCCATGGCGCGGCCAGCACCTCATTCATGGAAAGCCTTGCTGTGCAAGCGCTTTTGTGGATTTGCCGCGCACCCCCCAGGGGGCCTTCTCTTGCCCCTGCGGGGCAATTCACTTTGTGTCGTCAGAGCCGGATTGAACATAAGGGGCTGCCGCCCCTTATCAACCCCGGGTTTTTCGACGGTGCGCGCAACTGTTCCACGTAGAACATTTTTCGGCTTTTATTTATTTGTTCTACGTGGAACATTAACCAATTATTGTTTATTCCACACGAATGCATTATAATCAATAAAGAAAATCCGGTACTGATCTTTCAAATGGCACAGCCATTTATGCAAAAAAGGAGGATACATGGCTAAAATAATCGCCGTAGCTAACCAGAAAGGCGGGGTAGGCAAAACCACCACCACCGTCAACCTTTCGGCATGCGTTGCCCAGCAGGGCAAGCGGGTGCTGTGCGTGGATATCGACCCTCAGGGCAACAGCACCAGCGGCCTTGGCATAGATAAGGAGGCCGTACAGTACAGCGTATACGACGTGCTGATAAACGGCGTGGATCCAAAGGAAGCAATAGAGCACAGCGTGGTGGAGGGCCTGGACATGCTCACCGCCCGCAAGGAGCTTTCCGGCGCTGAGGTGGAGCTGGTCAACGCAATGGCCCGTGAGACCGTTCTCAAGCGTGAGCTGGATACCCTCAGGGACAGCTATGACTATATATTCATAGACTGCCCGCCCAGCCTTGGCCTGCTCACCATAAACGCCCTGACCGCGGCGGACACGCTGCTGGCCCCCATACAGTGCGAGTACTTTGCCCTGGAGGGACTGTCCGACCTGATGAACACAGTAAAGCTTGTCAAGCAGCGGCTGAATACCGATCTTCAGGTAGAGGGCGTAGTCCTTACCATGTTCGACGCCCGCACCAACCTTTCGGGGCAGGTTGTGAACGAAGTAAAGAAGTTCTTTAAAAATAAGGTTTACGACACCATAATACCACGCTCGGTGCGGCTAAGCGAGGCTCCCAGCTTTGGCCTTCCCATCACCCTGTACGACCCCCGTTGCTCGGGAGCCAGGGCATATAAGGCGCTTGCCAACGAGCTTATAGGCAAGGAGAATTAAAATATGGCTATAAAAAAAGGACTCGGAAAGGGACTGGACGCACTTTTAGGGGACTATCAGCAGCCCCCGCAGGAAAACGTTAAGGAGGTGGACGTATACCTCATAGACACCAATTCATCCCAGCCCCGCAAGAGCTTTGATAAGGAAAAGCTGGACGAGCTGGCCAATTCCATAAAAAACCACGGCATAGTACAGCCCATCGTTGTGCGCAGGACAGGGGAGAGGTACACCATAGTAGCCGGCGAACGCCGCTACCGTGCCGCCCGCATAGCAGGCCTGGATAAGGTACCTGTAGTTGTAAAGGATATGGACGACTATCAGGTGATGGAGGTGGCCCTCATAGAAAATATACAGCGGGAGGACCTGAACCCTATCGAGGAAGCCACGGCTATACGCTTCCTTATGGATCAGAACGACCTGACTCAGGAGGAGGTGGCGGAGAGGCTTGCAAAGAGCCGTCCATCCATCGCCAACACTCTGCGCCTTCTCAACCTGCCCGAGGAGATACAACAGTACCTCAAGGATGGCAAGCTCCAGCCCGGCCATGCAAAGGTCATACTCAGCCTGCCTGAAAAGCCAATGCAGTTCCAGCTGGCCGACAGGATAGCTGAGGGAGGAGTATCCGTCCGGGAGGCAGAAAGGCTTGCAAAGGCAATGCTTCAGCCCGGGCGCGAAAAGAAAAAGCCTGAGCAGCCGGTGGACACTGACCTTAAGTTCGCAGAGGACAGGCTGCGGGACAGGCTGGGTACAAAGGTGAGCATACAGGGCAGCCAGAGTAAAGGAAAGGTCATTATAGAATACTATTCCCGTGACGAACTTAACGGTATATACGATATTCTCATAAGGGAGTGAACCGGATGAAATACCAGGGCATAAAGCCTGTGTATAACGTATGGCTGAGCAAGGACGACAGCAAGTACTTCGGCCCAGGCGTTGCCATGCTTATAGAAGGGGTAAAGCGCACCGGCTCGCTGTCCTCAGCAGCCAAGGAAATAGGCATGGCCTATTCCAAGGCGTGGCGCATTATAAAGCGCAGCGAGGAGCTTACGGGCTGCAAGCTGCTTTTATCCCGCACAGGCGGCGCACACGGCGGCGGCGCCTGCCTCACACAGGACGCAGAGCAGATACTTTCGGACTATACCGCCTTCCGCAAAGAGGTGGATACTGAGATAGAAAAGGCTTTTAAGAAGTACTTTGCCAATTAATAATATGAAAGATAACAAAACCACTTATATGGACCTCTTCGCCTCTTTCTTCCGCATAGGTCTTTTTACCTTCGGCGGCGGCTATGCCATGCTGCCCATGCTGGAGCGGGAGTGCGTGGAGAACCACAGCTGGGCTACCCGTGACGAGCTTCTGGACTACTTCGCCATTGCCCAATGTACCCCCGGCGTCATCGCCGTGAACACCGCTACTTTCATAGGCTGCAAGGAGAAGGGATCGCTTGGCGCGGCGATAGCCACCTTGGGCGTCATATGCCCCAGCATAATCATAATACTCATAATAGCGGCCATACTTACTAATTTCGCCAGCCTTCCCGCCGTAGGGTACGCCTTCAACGGCATAAGGGTGGCCGTTGCCGTGCTCATACTCAACGCAGTGATAAAGCTCATAAGGAGCAACCTTAAACAGCCTGTTTCCATTCTGATATGCGTGCTTGCCTTTGCTGCGAGCCTTTTTAGCCTGTCCCCCGTCGTAATAGTGCTGTCTGCGGGGGCCGTGGGCATAGCATATGGATATTTCGGGAGGCAGAAATGATATACCTTCAGCTTTTTTATGAATTTTTCAAGACCGGGCTTTTTGCCGTAGGCGGCGGCCTTGCCACAATACCCTTCCTTTCCGCCATGACCGACAAGTACGGCTGGTTCACCAAGGCGCAGCTTGCGGACATGATAGCCGTAGCGGAATCCACCCCGGGGCCTATCGGCATAAACACTGCGACCTTCGCAGGGTACAACGCTGCGGGCATACCCGGTGCCATAATTGCAACCTTAAGCCTTGTTTTGCCAAGCTACATTATAATACTTGCAATATCCAGGGCGCTGCAAAAATTCCGCGATAATAAGTACGTGAACGACGCCTTTTTTGGCCTGCGCCCTGCGGCAACGGGGCTGATAGCGGCAGCCTGCTATTCCGTGATGGCTATAGCCCTCTCAGGCGGCACGCTTTTTGGCTGCATTGACCTGCGGCGCCTTATATTCTTCGCCCTGCTGCTGGCCCTCACCAATATAAAACGGCTTAAGGGCCTGCACCCCGTAATATTCATCGCCATAGCGGCTGCTGCCGGCATAGCGTTCAGGCTGTAGAGAAATACATGTATATAAACCCATTATTCAGCGGTTCCTCCGGAAACTGCACCCTCATAGGCACTGAAAGGGGCCTTTTCATGGTAGACGCAGGCAAAAGCGCCCGCACCGTATCGGCTGCCCTTTCCCTTGCCGGAGAGAAACCCGAGGACATAGCCGCCATATTCATCACCCATGAGCATACCGACCACATAGCCGGGGTAGGGGTGCTTTGCAGGCGTTACGGCATACCGGTATATGCCAACGCCCCAACCTGGCAGGCCATGGGGCCGCTTATAGGGGAGGTACCGCCAAGGTGCGTCCGGGTATTCGAGAGCGGCCGGGATTTTTTCGTAGGCGGCATATCCGTGCTGCCCTTTCGCACCCCCCACGATGCGGCGGAATCCGTAGGCTATTCCTTTTTAAGCGGCGACGGGCGCAAGATCACCGTCATGACCGACATAGGCCACATGGATAGCCGTCTTTTGTCCTGTGCCGCCGGGTCCGATATACTTATGATAGAATCCAATCACGACGAGGAGCTGGTCAGCTCCTGCCGTTACCCATACCCCACCAAGCGGCGCATACTTTCCGACCTTGGGCATCTTTCCAATGCCAGCTGCGGCCGCGCGCTGTGCGAGCTGTACTCCGCCGGAGTGCGCAGGGCCATTCTGGGTCACCTTAGCCGGGACAACAATTTCGAAAGCCTTGCCCTTGAGACGGTGCGCTCCGAGCTTTTGAATCAGGACATACCGGAGTCTGAATTCGCCCTTGCCGTGGCCCACAGGGACAGGATGACCGGGAGGTTTGACGTATGACGGTAAAGCTTATATGCGTAGGCAGGCTGAAGGAAAAATTTTATGCCGATGCCTGCGCCGAATTCAAAAAGCGCATATCCCGCTTTGCTGACGTCAATATCATTGAGGTATCCGACGAAAGGGCGCCGGAGCAGCTGTCAGCAGCTGAGATGGATCAGGTGAAGCGTGCAGAAGGGGAGAGGATACTTGCAAAAGTTGCCCCCGGGGACTATCTCATCGCCATGGACCTGAAGGGGAAGCAGCTCACATCCCCTGAAATGGCGTCGCGGCTTCAGGGCATAATGAATTCCGGCGGCAGCAGGATCGACTTCGTCATCGGCGGTTCGCTGGGCCTGTCTTACGAGGTGCTGCAAAGGGCAGACCTCAGGCTCTGCTTCGGCAAGCCCACCTTCTCCCACCAGATATTCCGGATAATGCTCCTGGAGCAGATCTACCGCTGCTTTAAGATCATAAACAACGAGCCTTATCATAAGTAAAGTATTTATGCCTTCTTTTCTTTCTCTTTTCAGGAGAAAAGAGAACAGAAAAGAAGCAAAAGAAAGAGAAAAGCCCAACTTTAATTGATATATTTTTGAAAGGACATAATAAATGAAAATCAGAAAAAGCAGAATGGAAGATGTCAATGATATAATGAATATCATTGCTGTAGCAAAGCAATACATGGTCAGCCACGGAAACACGACCCAATGGGTAGACGGCTATCCGGGAGAGGAAATAATAATATCCGATATTAAAGACAACAACAGCTATGTAATTATCGATAACGATATAATAGCGGGGACCTTTTCATTTATTATAGGTAAGGAGCCCACCTATCAGGTCATTAAAAACGGGGAATGGCATTATGACAGGCCATACGGTACTATTCACCGCCTGGCTTCAGGGGGGATAATCCGGGGTATCTCAAAGGCGTGCTTTGAATATTGCCTCCATCAGATGGATTATATCCGCATAGATACCCATAAGGACAATATTTCCATGCAGGCCGCGATTGAAAAATTCGGATTCAAAAGATGTGGAAACATATATATATGGGACGGCACTGAGCGTATAGCATATGATTATTTGAGATTATAATATACATTTCTATTCTATTTTTTTGTTTCTCCGGTATTTATCGTTTTCTATGTTCTTTTATCTTTTCCTGTTTTCGTTGGGCTTTTCTTTTCTCTTTGCTTCTTTCCGCTTTTCTTTTCTCCTGAAAAGAAAAGCAGAAAGAAGGTGGAAAGCATTATTTCTGATTCTCTGATTCTCCGATTCTCCGATATGCTTATTATTATATAAATATATAGTAGTATCCGTAATAGTCGTGTCAGCAGCGTTGAAAATGCCAAAAAATTCAGCTGCCGCCTGAAAAACCGATATTGACAACCAGTTGGCAACACGTGGAAAAACACCCGCCTTATCAACGCTTTCAACAGCGCCAATGTTTCCACATTCCGTCAACAGCATATCAACAGGGTTTATCAACGATTTGCAAATTGTTTTCCGCCTCGGCTGCGCCTGAAACGGCATAAAAAAGCGCGGTTTGTGCCGGTCAACATTTTGCCAACACAATATCAACTGAGGTTGTCAATGTTTTGGTAGTTTAATGCTGCACCAAATTTATCCGCTTTGTCATAAAGTCGCTTGAATTTGCCTTAAAGTCAAGTATTTAGATTATTTTGTAAAATATACTTGACATAAAGGCGGCTAAGTGATAACATGTCCCCATAAGAGAGAGATCAGAGATAAGTCAGGAGGGAATCATAATATGTCTAATAGCTATGTGCTTGGAATCGCCGTAGGGATAGCCTTCGGAATAATGTTTGTAGCCTTTATATTTTCTTATTTAAAAAAGAAGGGAAAGGATATATGCGAATACGACGAGAGGCAGAAGCTGGCCCAGCTCAAGGGCTGGAAGGCGGCTTTTATCGCTGCCGTATGCTTCGATATAATAAACGCCGTGGCGGTAGATATATTTGGCCCCTGGGCCGGTATGATCACCATGTCCTGCTGCTCGCTTTTTATAGGGGTAGGCGCATACGGCATAGTTTGCATTATAAAGGATGCCTACACCCCGCTGCATAAAAGGGCAGGCAGATACATGCTGCTGTTTCTTGCTATAGCTGCGCTCAATGCCGTAACAGGGATGATGAACTGCAAAAATATTGGCTTCTTTGATGAGGGAAGGCTTACCGTAGGCTGGATCAACTTCTTTGCCGCTGCCCTTTTGATAATTATCGACATAGTATACGCCATAGATGTTATCATAAAAAGGAGCAGGGCAGGGGAGCCGGACGAGGAAGATTAACGGAGGAATAAAATAATGAAGAATCTCCGCATGAAGGCAGCCCGGGCGGCAATGGATATGTCCCAGCAGCAGCTGGCCGACGCCGTAGGCGTTTCCCGCCAGACCGTCAACGCCATAGAGAAGGGTGATTACAACCCTACTATCAACCTCTGCATCGCCATCTGCCGCGCCCTCGGCCGTACACTGGACGAACTGTTCTGGGAAGAAGGGTAGAGAAACTAATAAGTAATGAATACAGTGAACAGGTAACGTGAAGAGCGGCTTATGTCCGCTCTTATTTATATTTCGTTAAAAATGAATCAACAAAAATATAATCCGTCAATATTTGACAATAACTAAATATAGTCGTTAAGTATTTTATGAACCTTAATATATTGTGGAAAACGGTAATTTTGATAAAAAACCAACAAAATAAGGATTTTTTCGCAATAATATATGTACTGAATGTGAAGAAATATATTGACTATTTTTATATGCCATGCTAAAATCTTAGCGTGAATAGAAGCTTTATTTATATGTTTTTAAGGTTTTTGAATTTAAAAGCCTTTTATCTTGCAGGAAAAGCGAATCAATAAACAATAAAATGTTTTCAATAAAATAAGAAAGGACTAATTTTGATGGAACTTATCGTAAAAGTAAACTCCTTCCTTAACGGCATCGTAATGGGCTGGCCGGGCATGATCCTTCTGGTAGGCACCGGCGTGTATTACACCTTCCGCTGCGGCGGGATACAGTTCAAGTGGTTCGGCTACATAATGAAGAACACCATCGGCAAGATCTTCGAAAAGAAGGAAGCCGGTGAAGGCGCAGTAACTCCCTTCCAGGCCGTTTGCACCGCTCTGGCGGCTACCGTCGGTACCGGCAATATCGCCGGCGTAACCGGCGCCATCGCCCTCGGCGGCCCCGGCGCTGTATTCTGGATGTGGATTTCCGCACTGTTCGGAATGTGCACCAAGTTTGCTGAAGTTACTCTGGCTATCCATTTCCGCGAGCGCAACGATAAGGGCGACTGGGTAGGCGGTCCTATGTACTACATCAGCAAGGGCCTTGGCAAAAACTGGAAATGGCTCGGCAGCCTGTTTGCACTCTTCGGAATGCTGGCAGCCTTCGGTATTGGTAACATGACCCAGATCAACTCCATCGTTACCTCTATCTCCGGCACCATCAACAGCTTTACTCCCATCAACGTAAACACCGCTAACCTGATTATCGGCATCATCGTCGCTATCTTCTGCGGCATCGTCCTCATAGGCGGCCTCAAGCGCATAGGTCAGGTAACTGAAAAGCTGGTGCCCTTCATGGCGGTCATCTACATCCTTTCCGCTCTGATAATCTTCTTTGCCCATATCGGCAACATCGGCAACGTTCTCCGCAGCATATTCGTAGGCGCCTTTACTCCCTCCGCCGTAGTGGGCGGCGCTGCCGGCGTCACCATCTCCGCTGCTGTAAAGCGTGGCGTAGGCCGCGGCGTATTCTCCAACGAAGCCGGTCTTGGTTCTGCTCCTATAGCCCATGCCGCTGCTGATACCGATTCCGCCGTACGTCAGGGCTGCTTCGGCGTGTTCGAGGTATTTGCGGATACCATCGTTATCTGCACCCTTACCGCCTTCGCCGTACTCATGTCCGGCACTCCCATCAACTTCGGCCAGGCTGCAGGCGCCGATCTTACCATAGCTGCCTTCGGCACTACTTTCGGAAGGGTAGGCGGCATCATAATCTCCGTTGGCCTTACCCTGTTTGCAACCTCCACCATACTGAGCTGGTGCCTGTACGGAACCCGCTGCGCCGAGTTCCTGTTCAAGACCACCAAGATCATAAAGCCCTATCAGGTCATCTTCTGCCTGATCATAGTTCTGGGCGCAGTAACCGAGCTGTCCCTGGTATGGGATATAGCGGATACGCTCAATGGTCTCATGGCTCTGCCCAACCTTGTAGGTCTGCTGGCTCTGTCTCCCATTGTAATTAAGCTTACCCGCGAATACTTCAACGGAGTACGCCTGGGCGAGAGCAACAGGAAGTAATAATAATCGCAAACCCACCACATCTCCATCAAAGAAGCGGCCTTACCTTAAGGGGGGCCGCTTCTCAATTTATATATCTACCGCTCAAAAAATCTTTTACAGAATAATATTATTAAAAAAATTTTGGTTGTCCGTTTCTGACGGACTTAAAAAGAAAGGTTGAACTTAATATATTTGGTAAGGGTATTGCAAAAGCATAATTTATATAGTAATATAAAGGCGTTGAAAAAACTTATAAGCCATAGGTCGGGTAAAAACAAATGTCCGTATTTTAAGGACATATAAAAAGCGAAAAATTTTATTTTCTGTAAAAAAGCCAATATAAAATGCTGCTGTCCGCGAAGCGCGGACATTCGTTTCCGATTAACAAACTTTTTATCTTGCAAAAGACCGGGTCTTATTTTATAATCGTTTAGTACCACCGGTCAAAAGCCGATGGTTCAGGCATATATTTCATATATGTGCCATAAACAAAAAAGAAATATAAATGGAGGAAAAAATCATGAAGAAGTTCATAGCTCTGCTTCTTATCGCAGTGCTGGCACTTTCCGCAGCAGCCTGTTCTTCCCAGCCCGCGGGCACCGAAGCCCCCGCTGAGGGTACCGAGGCAGCCGCTCCCGCAGACGGCGCAAAGGTCGTAAAGATCGGTGTATTTGAGCCCGCTTCCGGAGACAACGGCGCAGGCGGCAAGCAGGAGACCCTTGGCGTTCAGTACGCCAATAAGGTACAGCCCACCGTCGAGATAGGCGGCGAGACCTACAACGTAGAACTGGTTATAGTTGATAACGAGAGCTCCAACGACAAGGCTCCCACCGCGGCAGCTAACCTGGTAAGCCAGAACGTATCCATAGTTCTCGGCTCCTACGGCTCCGGCGTATCCATCGCCGCAGGCGACGTATTCAACAAGGCCGGCATTCCCGCAATGGGCATCACCTGCACCAACCCCCAGGTAACCAACGGCGTAGACTGCTACTTCCGCATCTGCTTCCTGGATCCCTTCCAGGGCACCGTTCTTGCCAACTTTGCAAGCAAGGAATTCGGCGCCAAGAAGGCATACTGCCTCTCCAAGCTGGGTGACGACTATTCCGGCGGCCTGTGCCATTACTTCGTAGAGGCCTTCAAGGCTCTCGGCGGAGAAGTTGTTGAGGAGACCTTCCCCGAGGGCAACTCCGACTTCACCTCCTACATCACCACCGCCCAGAACAGCGGCGCTGAAGTATTCTTCGCCCCCGTATCCACCGAGGCTGCCGCTCTGATCATCGACCAGGCTGCGGGCAACGGCATGACCATGCCTATCCTCGCCGGCGATACCTGGGATTCCAACGTCATAACCGGCGCTGCCAAGGGCAAGAACGTAAAGATCTGCGTTACCACCTTCTTCGATGAGGGCGCAGAGAGCGAAGCCGCAAAGGCCTTCGTATCCGGCATCAAGGAGTGGATCAACAGCGACGCTACCGCTAAGGCCAACAACGGCGGCAACGACATGATCTCCGCCGTGACCGCCATGGGCTACGACGCATACTTCACCGCCCTCGAGGCGCTGAAGAACGCAGGCTCCATCAACGCTGCCGATGTGCTGAAGGCTCTGCCCACCACCACCTACGAGGGTGTTACCGGCGCAATCGCCTTTGACGATACCGGCGACGCTATCCGCGACGCGGCCTTCGTAAAGGAAGTTGACACCGCCACCGGCGGATGGAAGTTCGTGGCTATCCAGGGCATAAACTAAATTAAAGGACTAAACTCAAGCGTAAGCACCGGGCGGCGGGCAACCGCCGCCCGGATAGTATAAAAACATTTCTCTTTTCCTTCCGCAAAACTCCACCACCCCCGGAGGTATCTTAAATGGATTTTATCAATACTAACCTGCCGTACCTGCTGGCAGGCATATCCGTAGGCGGACAGTACGCCCTTATAGCTATAGGCTATACCATGGTTTACGGCATACTGCGCCTGATCAACTTTGCACACGGCGACGTTTTCATGTGCGCCGGCCTCATAATGATATACGCGGTAACGTGGATGCCGCTGTATATTGCCATCCCCTTCACGCTGCTTGTGACGGTGCTCATAGGCTTCCTCATAGAGCGGGTAGCGTATAAGCCCCTGCGCACCGCTCCCAGAATGTCCGTCATGATAAGCGCCATAGGCGTGAGCTACCTTCTCCAGAACGTGGCGCTGTACGTTACCGGCGGCCTGGCCAAGATGTACCCCACAATACCCTGGATAAGCAATACGGTGACCATAGGCACCGCTACCACCAAGGTAGTTACCCTAATCACTCCTATACTTACCCTTGTGCTCGTAATAGCTCTGGTAACCTTCATTCAGAAGACAAAGATCGGCATGGCCATGCGCGCCGTGTCCAAGGACTTTGAGACCAGCCAGCTTATGGGCATAAAGATAAACAACGTAATCAGCGCTACCTTTATAATCGGCTCCTTCCTGGCTGCCGTAGGCTCGCTGCTGTATTTTACAAACTACGCGGCGGTAATACCCACCTCCGGCGCCATGCCCGGCCTTAAGGCCTTCGTGGCGGCGGTGTTCGGCGGCATAGGCAGCATACCCGGCGCGGTAATAGGCGCGTTTATAATAGGTATTTGCGAAAACATAATAAAGGGCCTGGGCTGGACCACCTTCTCAGACGCCTTTACCTTCGCCCTGCTCATAATAATACTCATCGTCAAGCCTACCGGCCTCTTCGGTGAGAAGGCCAACGAAAAGGTATAAGGGAGGGGGAGAGTATAATGAAAAAGCTCAGCAAAAACAACATAATCACCATCGCCCTTATAATTGTCGTATACGCCATTGTGTTCGTGCTGGAAAAGGTAATAGATCCCAACTCCATGCTGTTCATAGTGCTCAAAAAGGGCGCCATATACGCTCTGGTGGCGGTCTCCATGAACCTGCTTAACGGCTTTACCGGCCTTTTCAGCCTTGGCCAGGCGGGCTTCATGCTCATAGGCGCATACACTTACGCAATATTCACTATACCCGTGGAGTACAGGGACGCCGTATATCAGTACTTTGGCGGCGGCATAGTCCAGTTCTCAATACCCGTCATACCTGCGCTTATACTTGCGGGCCTTGTTGCGGCGCTGTTCGCATTCCTGATAGGCCTTCCGGTGCTGCGCCTCAAGAGCGACTATCTGGCTATAGCAACACTGGGCTTTGCAGAGATTATCCGCGCCTTCTTCCAGTGGGATACTCTTGGCCCCGTCACCAACGGCTCAAACCTGCTTAGAAAATTCCCTACCTTCGATTCCACTTTGTTCCCCTTCACAGTAGCTGGAATTTGCATACTGCTCATAGTGCTGCTTATCAACTCCTCCTACGGCCGCGCCTTCAAGGCAATAAGGGATGACGAGATAGCGGCGGAGGCAATGGGCATAAACCTGTTCAAGCATAAGGAGATGTCCTTCGTGATAAGCTCCTTCTTCGCCGGCGTAGGCGGCGCGCTGCTGGCCATGTTCCAGACAACAGTTCAGGCAATGGCCTTCAAGTCGGCCATGACCTATGAGATACTGCTCATAGTCGTCATAGGCGGCATAGGCTCCGTTACCGGCTCGGTGCTGGCCTCCTTCCTGTTCATTGCCTGCTCCGAATGGTGGCTCCGCTTCCTGGATGCCGAAACCTACATAGGCGCGTTCAAGGTGCCTCTCCTTCGCGCCGGCTTCCGCAAGGTGGTGTTCTCAATAATCATAATGGCGGTGGTGCTGTTCTACCGTCAGGGCATAATGGGCGACCGGGAGCTGAACTTTGACAGGATACTGAGGAAACGCCAGAAATTCATTGAAAAAACGCAGAGGGGGGGCAAGTAATATGTTAGAAAACGTACTTCGCCTTGACCATGTTACCATGCAGTTCGGCGGCGTAGTCGCCGTGAACGACCTCTCAATGGAGGTAAACGACAAGGAAATAGTTGCCCTCATAGGTCCCAACGGCGCAGGAAAGACTACGGCTTTCAACTGCATAACCGGCGTATATGAGCCTACCAACGGCATGGTGAGCTTCATGGGTAAGACCATGGTATGCAACCATCCCCAGGGCAAGATGAAAAAGCTGTACACGGGCGACCTTTATCCAGAGTTCAGCCATGTGGTCAGCCCAACTCCGGACCAGATAACCAAGCTGGGCATAGCCCGTACCTTCCAGAATATCCGCCTGTTCAGGAGCCTTACGGTATTCGATAACGTGCTTATCGCAAAGCATATGAGGGCAAAGCAGAACGTATTCACCGCCACATTGCGCCTCAACGCCAAGGAAGAGAAGCGCATGAGGGATGAGGCAATGGCTCTGCTGAAGGAGCAGCATCTGGAGCACCTGAAGGACGACATAGCGGGCAGCCTGCCTTACGGCCTCCAGCGCCGATTGGAGATAGCCAGGGCTCTTGCTACCGATCCAAAGCTATTGCTCCTCGACGAGCCCGCAGCAGGCATGAACCCGCAGGAGACAAAGGAGCTCACCGAGTTCATCAGCCAGATAAGGCACGAATACAACATACCCATACTGATGATAGAGCATCACATGGATCTTGTTATGGCCATAGCCGAGCGCATATACGTGCTGGATTTCGGCCGGCTGATAGCCTCCGGCACCGCCGCCGAGGTACAGGACAATCCCGACGTCATAAACGCATACCTGGGGGTAGATGAAGATGAGTAGCCTGCTTGAAATACGCGATCTTAAAGTAAACTACGGCGGCATAGAGGCGCTAAAGGGCGTTTCCTTCGACGTGAACGAGGGGGAGATAGTCACCCTCATAGGCGCAAACGGCGCGGGCAAATCCACCACGCTGCGGGCCATAATGAGCGTCGTCAACCCCGCCTCCGGAACCATCAGCTACGACGGCAGGGACATCACCCACGCCGCTACCCACGATATAGTTCAGCGCGGCATAGTGCTGGTGCCTGAGGGCCGCCGGGTGTTCCCGAACCTGACTGTCCTTGAGAACCTGCGCATAGGAGCCTACCTCCGGGAGGACAAGGACGCCATAGAGCACGACATAGAACACGTGTACAGCCTGTTCCCCAGGCTTAAGGAGCGCCACTGGCAGCAGGCCGGCACCCTCTCCGGCGGTGAGCAGCAGATGTTGGCCGTTGGCCGCGCGCTCATGGCAAAGCCAAAGGTTATGATGATGGACGAACCCAGCCTTGGCCTGGCGCCTCTGGTGGTAAAGGATATATTCTCCATAATCCGCCGCATCAATGACGACGGCGTGACCGTTCTCCTCATAGAGCAGAATGCCAACGCGGCGTTGAAGATAGCCGACCGGGGCTACGTCCTCCAGACCGGCAACGTGACCATGACCGGTACCGGCATGGAGCTGCTCAACGACGAGAGCGTAAAAGAGGCGTACCTGGGCAAAAAGTAAAAAACGACAGACAAAAGAGCGGTTTTTGAAGTGAACCCCGAAGATTAGACAAAAAAGAATATTAAGTTGTTACGGAATGAGTTCGGTATTGTACCGGGCTCATTCCTTTCAGTTTCATTGAG
>SFEL01000003.1 GCA_004557245.1 Clostridiales bacterium
GATATCAATGAAACTGAAAGGAATGAGCCCGGTACAATACCGAACTCATTCCATAACAACTTAATATTCTTTTTTGTCTAATCTTCGGGGTTCACTTCAGCCGCCGCTCTTTTATTCTTATAACGTATCCTTATCCGGCCATGCTTTTGAGCATATCCGAATAGGATGACGACAACTCAAGCAGTGTGTATTTCATTCCTGAGGAAAAGGCTGCGGTGGAAGCGTCTCCATTGCCGGCAAGGAGGGATAGCGAGTTCAGACACTTGTCGCAGCACTGCACAAGGCTGTCTATGGCGGGAGATGTGTCGCGGTAGGCGAAGAGTGGGGAGCAGGAGGCGGAAAGCTCATCCTGTATGGATTTTACCAGCGCAGCACCCTCACTGACCGTCATGCTCTTGCTGTCAAAATCTATGCAGGCTTCGCACAGCGCGTTCTGCGCCTGATACAGCGCCGTGAAGCCCTCCTTGAGCTGCTCCGTCTGCTGCTGGTCCGCAGTTATGCTGAATGTAACGGTAGGCGTAGCCATGGCATATATGGCGCAGTCAGTGCCTTCGCTTATGAGCCGTTCCTTGACTGTGCGCGCCTCGCTCTCGCTGTGGTAGCATGAGGCCAGCACACGGTATACGCTGCCGTCGCTGTAAACATAGCCGCCGGCACCCTTGCTGCGCATTTCTTCAGAAAGCTTATCCGCGTTATCCTTGGAGGAAAAAACTCCCATTTGCAGTGCGAAGCAGCTTATGGATGGTACGTCCAACGTGCTGGTGAAAGAGCTGCTGTCGCTGCTGAGGCTTACGCTAAGAGCGTCGCCGGATGGCTCCGATGCTTCATTTTCCAGCGAATCAAGCCCGCCGCCGGTAAATAACGGCAGCTCGGACAGCGCCGAAAATGCCGGCGCCATTACCTTTTCGCTCAACCACTTGCCTGCGGCCGATGCGGTTATAAGATATACTGCGAGACCAAGCATGAGCAGCACCGTCATGGTTCGTATACCGTTTCGCCTTCTGCGCCTGCGCCTTCTTGCAAATTCCATATCAATATTATCTCCTCGGTGAATATGGTATAAGAATATTCACATTATGGGCTGTGCAGAACAAAAAACATAAAAGCCGTATGGAAATAACGATAAGTTAATGATAGTATAAATACAATATAGGAAATATACATACTAAGTATGAACACTGCCAATATATGAAATCGATCAGGCCGGAGGAACACCCATATGAATGTGCAGAAGCTCAACATAATACTGGAGGCGCTGAAATACGGCAGTATGACAAAGGCTGCAGAAAAGCTGGGCTATACTCAGAGCGCCCTTACCTACGCCATAAACAGCACCGAACAGGAACTGGGCTTTCCGGTGGTCATAAGGGATGCAAACGGGATACGCCTTTCAAAGGAAGGAGAAGAGCTGTTTCCCTGCATACAGGATATGGTGGAATGCGAGATCAGGCTAATGGCCAAGGCAAACGAGATAAAGCGAAGGAGAGGAAATGTACTCAACATAGCAGTATATCCAAGTACTGCGGACGTGCTGCTGCCCGAGATACTGGCGGATTTCAATAAAGAGGCACCGGACGTTACGGTGAACGTGACAGTGGGCAGCTACGATGACATAATAGGCTGGTTAATGAAGTACAGCATTGATTTTGGCATAGGCGGGCAGATGAAACTGCCGGGGTTCGAGTGGATACCTCTTATAGAGGATCCGGAGATGGCCATACTTCCTCTGGATTTTCCGACTGACGGCATGACGGTGTTCCCCATGGAGGATTTTAAAAAACACCCATTTGTGGAGCCGGTGTTCTGGGCGGATGAGACGGCCATGGCAAAGCAGATAGAAAAGTGCGGAATAGTGCCGCAATTTAATGTTACGTCCCCGTATAACGCCCCGGTCATAGCAATGGTGGAGCAGGGGATAGCCTTGAGTACCATAACCAAGTTTACCATTCAGCCCCATTCAAAGGTCAAGGCACTGCCCATAGACCCGCCCTGCAGCCGCATACTGGGAGCCAGCTACCATAAGAAAACCTGCCAGGATAAACTCGCTGCGGCGAAGTTTTTAAAGTGCATAAAGCGATGGAAAAAGAAACGCGAGGAGGCTGAAGAATAATTTGATGACCCGATGAGAAACACTTATTTCACAGATATTCCAAGGAATGCTATATTATCTGCAGAAAGAAAAAAAACACCTCGACCAAAGGTGAAAACAAAAAACCAATCTGGAGGATAATAAAATGTCGGAAAAAGTATTTCTTATCGTGTGCGTAGTATTTTCCTGCGTGGCCGTTCTGGGATCCTGCTTCTTTAACATGAATTTCATGGTAGGTCTTGTACTCTGCGTGATTCCCGGAATCATGGGCTTCATGCTCAAGAAGGCCTCCGAATAGCAGTAATCTCAAAGACAGCTTAAGCCGATCAAAGCAGTTAATCAAAAACAATTAAGAAGACAGTACCATTGAATATCAAATACTTAAAGAGCCCGGGGTGCCAGCCGGGCTCTTTGCCTTCTTCAGAGGAAAATAAAATCAAAAAGCAGCTGAGACTGCTTTTTTGAAACCAAACTTATGCGAGCAAGCCGTAAGCCGAGTTCTGTCCGGAACTTTCGTTCCTGGGTGACCATCTATCTAGGCCTGTCGTTGCCGGCAGGCTCGTGCGATTATCAGGAGCGTGACGGGCCGCCATTGAATGCTCCCATTCCAATCTTGCACCGGGTGGGGTTTACATGGCGGACAAGTCGCCAGGCCGCCGGTGAGCTCTTACCTCGCCTTTCCATCCTTACCGCACAAGTGCGGCGGTATATTTCTGTTGCACTTTCCCTGGAGTCGCCTCCGCCGGACGTTATCCGGCACCCTGCCCTGTGGAGCTCGGACTTTCCTCATACGGTCGGGCCGCATGCAGTCACCTGTCTTACTCGCAAAGTATATTTTAAACCAAATCTATTTGGAATACAATATCCTTCCGCAGTTTTCGCATTCCACTATGCCGGAGCCGGAGGCGACCTTCTTTACTATGGCGGTGGGCAGGGACATGCGGCAGCCGCTGCACTGGCTGTTTTCCACGGTAGCCATGGGCCGGGCATGGTTCGCATGGATTGCGTCATACCGTTTGAGCAGCGCCGGATCTACAAGTGCCCGCAGATTTGCCGCTTCCGCGGCAGCCTTTTCCCTTTCGGGTTTGGCCTCCTGCGCTTCAGCTTCGCAGGCGGCACGCACGGCGTCATATTCTTTCTTGGCGCGGCCGGCTTTGGTATAAGTTTCTTTGTACTCTGCGCTGGCCTTTTCAAGGTATGCCATGGCATCGCTGAGCTCCTTGCGGACGGAGTTTATCTGGTCCAGCAGGCCTTCCATGGAGCGGCGGGATTCTGTCATCTCGGCCGCAGTGCATTCGTCGTCCTTTTCCATGGTGCCGAACTCGGATACTTCAAGCTCTAACCTGCGCTCAAGCTCGTGACATTGGGCTGATAGCTTTCCTATGAGCGCGCCGCGCGCGTCTATCTGCCTGGAAATATTTGTTACGGCGGACTGCTGCTCGCTTAAAAAGCTGTGGAGCTTATTGAGCCTTGCCCGATTGGGGGTGGATTTCAGGCGGCTGTCTATCTTTGCAACCTCCTGCTCGGCCTGGTCATACAGCCAGAGATCGTTGATTTTTGTCATATCCTTCTACCTCCGTATAATGATCGTGCGGGAAAGCTTAAATTCCCCTTAAGCACGGCGATTCCGAAAGAGTCAACCTATATTGTACATCATTTGCTTCCCGCTGTAAACGTTCAATAAGCCTGGGCAGCACTATGCGTTCCGTTTCGTAATGTCCCGCCTCTATGACGTTGAGCCCTATGAACTCCGCCTGGATGGCCAGATGGTGCTTCATTTCGCCGGTTATATAAGCGTCCGCACCGGCAGACTTTGCGTCGAAAAGCTCTTCTGCGCCGCCTCCGCCTATCATGGCCAGACGGTGTATCCTGGCGTTCACATCCCCGGTTATGCGGACACGGGTATTGAGCTCCTTTTCGGAAAGTCTGGCAAGCTCGCCGAATGTCATATCCTTTGGCGGTGTTCCTATGCGGCCCAGACCTTCAGGAGGAAGCTTTTCCACATTTTCAAGGCCGAATACGCCGGCAAGGCAGTCGTTCACTCCACCATCGGCTGCGTCGAGGTTGGTGTGGGCGGCAAAAAGGCCTATGCCGTTGCGGAGAAGAATATACGGCGCGGCAGTTTCGGGGTCATCGGGAAGTATGCGCTTTACTGCCCTGAAGAATACCGGGTGGTGGGTGAGCATGAGGTCGGCGCCCCATTCTACGGCCTCTTTGGCTGTAGCCATGGAGCAGTCGAGGGCCACCAGCACCTTTTTTATATCCTGCTTCTCCGTGCCTATGAGCAGGCCGGGATTATCCCAGTCCATGGCGAGCTCGCGGGGAGCTATGCCGTCCATGACATTTATAAAATCATTCAGATTCATTTTTATGCATCTCCTGTGCTATATTTATGTATCCGTTCATGCGGCCGATTATCTCTGTAAGAGCCTTGGGCGTGACTCCCTTGCGCCTTGCTTTCTCCAGCCGGCGCAGATGGCCGTCGCGGTAGCTTTCCAATAATGGTATGAGCAGCGGGTCGCGCTTTTCAAATAACATCGGTCCGAAGGAATATTCGTCCTGAGGAAACCAGCCGGGCAGGGGGGCGGGCTTGCCGCTTTTCGCTCCGATTATCTGGTATATTCGACCGGCGTCCAGCACCAGCCGCTCATCGATAATACGGAATTCGTTCTTACGAAGGAATTGCCGCAGCTCCTCAATGCCCCGCATGGGCTGCATGGTTATGCAGCGGGCGTTTTTGGCGGCCGGAAGGTTTGCTTCAAGTATGCGCGCGATGAGCTCGCCGCCCATGCCGCATATGGCGATAGCGTCCGCCTCGTCCGGGCCAAGGTGCGCCATGCCGTCTGATAAGACGGTGGTCAGTCTGCTCCCGAGGCCGCACAGCGCCGCAAGCTCCGTGGCCTTTTGCAGTGACGGCGCGCTTATGTCGGAAGCTATAACTCTATCTGCGCGGCCCTGCTGAAGCAGCGCAACCGAAAGCCTGCCGTGGTCGCAGCCTATGTCGGCAGCCAGATGGGAGCCGTTTATCATATCCGCTGCGGCCTGAAGGCGTGGACGGAGACGTATTTTTTTGGTCAAAAACTTTTCCATATGTTTACTATATAATAAATGAAGCCCCAATGCAAACCTCGCAATGACAAAAGCTGCGATATGTACTATAATATATACAATTGCAAGTATATGCGTAAACCCGGAGGAATATAAATGATAACGCGTTGGGGAGCGAATATTGAAAAGGATAAGGTGCTGCTGGAATATCCGAGGCCGCAGATGCGGCGCAACAGCTATATAAACCTCAACGGAATGTGGCAGTATGCAATAGTGCGGGGGGAGAGTCTTCCGGATAAGATCGACGGGGAGATACTGGTGCCATTTTCGCCGGAGTGCGAGCTGTCCGGCGTCCACCGCACCGTAGGTCCTGAGGATACGCTCTGGTACGTAAAGAACTTTTCACTGCCGGCGGATTTCAATATCGGCCGGGTACTGCTGCACTTTGGCGCGGTGGACCAGATCGCCACAGTATACCTAAACGGTATGGAGGTCGGTTCCCACGTAGGGGGCTATACGCCCTTTTCCATTGATATAACCAGAGAACTGCGGGAGGAAAACCAATTAATCGTAAAGGTCAGGGACGTGACTGATACTTCGTGGCATACCCGCGGCAAGCAGAAGATACGCAAGGGAGGAATATGGTATACCCCTCAGAGCGGCATATGGCAGACCATGTGGCTGGAAAGCGTGCCGGAGGAATATATATCCGGCCTTCACATACTTCCGCTATACGACGAGGCGGCGGTAGAGATAACCGTGTATTCAGACGTTGAGCGGCCCTGCACAGCCCGTATGGGTCTTGTGGTAGCGCAGGGCGAAACCAACAGACCCTTCCGTATGAGCGTACAGGGCTTTACCCCGTGGTCCCCGGAAAAGCCCCACCTTTACGACTTTAACGTGAAGATGGGCGAGGATATGGTCGAGAGCTACTTCGGCATGCGCAAGGTAGAGCTTCGGGAGGACGAAAATGGCATAAAGAGGCTGTTTCTGAACGACAAGCCTTACTTTCACAACGGCGTGCTGGATCAGGGCTACTGGCCGGACGGGCTGTATACCGCACCTTCTGACGAAGCCATGATTGCCGATATACAGACCATGAAGGATATGGGCTTCAACATGCTCAGGAAGCATATCAAGATAGAGCCGCTCAGATGGTATTATCACTGCGACAGGCTGGGAATGCTTGTATGGCAGGATATGATAAACGGCGGCGGCAGGTACGATCCGTTGACCGTAACCGCACCTCTTTTCACCGGAATAAACATAAAGGACGACAGGTATGCCCGTTTTGCGAGGCAGAACGAGGAAGGCAGGAAGCAGTTCAGGCGGGAGCTGGACGATATGATAAACCACCTGTTCAACTGCGTATCCATAGTGCTGTGGGTGCCTTTTAACGAAGGATGGGGTCAGTTTGACGCGGCAGAGACGGCGGAACATATCCGAACTATGGATCCGGGCCGCCTTATCGACCATGCAAGCGGCTGGCACGATCAGGGGGCGGGAGACATATACAGCCGCCACGTATACTTTAGGCCCTATAGGTTTAAGGCGGACGATAAGGGCCGGGCGGCTGCACTCACGGAGTGCGGCGGCTACAGCTTCAGGGTAGAGGGTCACAGCGAAAAGAGCGGTGAGTTTGGCTACAAGAAGCTGAAGAATGCAGATGAGCTCATGGCGGCGTACAGAAAGCTGTACCAGCAGGAGCTTATACCCTCAATAGAAAAGGGGCTCAGCGCCATAGTATATACCCAGCTCAGCGATGTTGAGAGTGAGACCAACGGCCTGCTCACCTACGACCGCGAGGTGATAAAGCTCCCTGTGGAGGAGATAGCCGAAATAAACAGGCGGGTCACTCTGGAAAAGCCGGAGCAGCCCAAAGAGACCGGAGGAGAAGCAGCCGAAGAAAAGGCTGCCATAAGAGAAACCGAAGAAGAGTTACAGGACGCGGCAGAGGATCAGGGCGAGAGCGAAAGCTGACTTTCGCCTGCTGTAAGCCCGGCAGATTCCGCTATAGCCGCGGCGAGATAATCGATGCTGTTCAGTGCCTGCTCGAAGGTATTGGCGTTATGGCCTACTTCCACCAGCAGGCACTGATTTGATATATGCTGATTATAGCGCCCGGGCTTTACGCGTATGTCCCTGGTGAGACCGGGATCTATGCCCTTCAAGGTGTTGGTGATGCGCTCAGCGAGGGCGTAGTTGGAGTCAAAGTCGGGCATCTGGCCGTATCCTGTGCCGGTGGCGCCCTTGCCGGTGCCTACAACGAACATCAGCCGGGCGCACTGCCTGCCGTTTATCGTAACAAAGTCAGCCGGTTCGGTGGGATTCTTGCCGAAGGAATCCCTGTGAAGGTCTATATACATTGTAATCGAGGGGTACTTATCGCGGTATTTTTCCATCGTCTTTAAGGAGCGTGAGTAGGAGGTGGCCAGCTTGGGCGGCTCGTGGTCGGTGGTGTCGTGTATCACCGCTATGCCGTAGCTACGCAGGCATTCCGCAAGCTTTTCGCCTACCGCAACCACGTTTTTATCGTTGTCGTGGGTGCGCCACTTGCCGCTTTCCTCGTATTTATCCTTATCCGTCTGCAAATACGCTTCGGTGGTATGGGTGTGGTATATGAGTATTTTGGGCTCCTTGCCATCGAGGCTCACCATTGGAGGTTCAGTGGATATGACTTCTATCTTTATATCTGCGCTCTGCGGCGCGGGGATGCTTTGGGGCTGGGCAGGGGCCGTGGACTGATCGCTGCCGCCGTGTATGTACGGGAACTCCATAAAAAGAAGCGCGTCATATACGCTGCCGCCGTTTTTATAGTAAGCCGAAAAGTGCAGCCAATACAGCCCGAGGCAGAGCAAAAACACCACGAGGGCGGCAAGATTAATTCCTTTGTTCCCGTTGTAAATTCGTTTCTTTCGCATATGTGACAAGCCCTCCGCTAAAATGTTATGAGCGGAGGGCTTTAGGTATGACTAAGCTATCAACATACGCACGTCCTCAAAGCTTTTGCCGAACAGCGCCATGTTAATTCCGGTGGCGATAATGCCCGACATATCTTCGACTATTGAGTCTATATCCTTAGGCGTTACTACCATCTGGCCCAGGTTTTCGCTTATGACCTGCTCTGCCAGACCCTTCAGCTTTTCCTCGTCACCGTGAAGGCCGGTCTTGTCAGCGATGAGGGAGATGACCTCCTGCGTGATCGTAGCGGCGTGGACCACGAGCGGAACGCCGATGGCTATGACGGGAACGCCAAAGGCTTCGCTGTTCAGCCCCTTGCGGTTATTGCCTATGCCGCTGCCGGGGCTTATGCCGGTGTCAGTCAGCTGTATGGTGGTATTTATGCGGGCGGCACGGCGGGAGGCAAGGGCATCTATGGCGATTATCATATCCGGCTTGGCGTATTCCTTTACGCCCCTGACTATCTCCATGGTCTCTATGCCGGTGACCCCCAGTACGCCGGGTGCTACCGAGCACACCGAGCGTACAGTGCCGGGCAGGACGTCCGGCATGTATTCCGTGACGTGACGGGTAACGTATATGCGTTCCGCCACCCGGGGGCCAAGGGAATCCGATGTAATGGAGCGGTTGCCGAGGCCTACAACAAGCACAGTCGCGTCGTCCTTCAGCCCTGCGAACATATTGTACAGCTCCTCGGACAGAGCGCCGCTCATCTGCTCGAAAAGGTCGAGAGGACGGTTGCTGAGCTCAGGTGCGTCCAGCGTGACGTATTTGCCGATGGGCTTGTCAAGCTTTTCCGCCGCGGTTCTGTCGGTTATCTTTATTCGGGAGATGGTCATGCGCTCCCTTTCCTCTGTCTGCTCCTCCACGCCTTCTATGTCCGGGTTCAGTTCCCGGGATTCCAGCGCCAGGTCAGTGCGTATACCTGATGACATTTTTATAATGCTCCTTTTCTAAAATAAATTATATACTTGTATTATGGCGGCAAAGCCGCTATAATATTTTGCGGAAAAACACCGGAACGGAGAAAAACAGGGTTGCGTCATGCAGCTTTATGTGTTATAATCAGCTCTGTTCGAGTAAAAAGACACAGGGGGTGAATTGTTTTGGCTAACCATAAGTCCGCTTTGAAGCGCGTGGGCGTAAGTGAGAAGAAGAATCTTCGCAACCGCATGATCACGTCTCAGGTTAAGACTGCTGTCAAGAGCTTCGACAAGGCTCTGGCTTCCGAAGACAAGGCTGCTGTTGAAAGCGCCTATGTCAACGCTGTAAGCACCGTCGATAAGGCAGCCGGTAAGGGCGTTATCCATAAGAACGCTGCTAATCGCAAAAAGGCTCAGTTGGCAATAAAGCTCGCGGCAAAGTAATTTAAGCCAAAAGAATTGCCCGTTTGATAAACGCGTTAAAGGCCAGCCTCAATCGGTTGGTTTTTTTCGTGCAGAAATTAGAATTAAGGCTTGGCGAAAGATGAAGAACAAAGGCGTACTGTATGCGCTTTGCGCAGGTATCAGCTGGGGTATAAGCCTCGGCATATTTGGCCGCACCATGACATCCTTTGGTTTTACCGCAATGCAGGTATCGGCCGTAAGGACCACCATAAGCGCCATTACATTTATCATATTGGCACTGGTGACGGATCGTAAGGCATTCAGGTTAAATCCGAAGGACATATGGATATTCCTTTGCTCCGGCTTTATCAGCGTGACGCTGTTCTGCTGGTGCTACTTTACCTCTACCAAGCTGTGCTCGCTGGCAGTGGGCGGCGTGCTGCAGTATACTGCGCCGGTGTGGGTGGTGGTGTTTTCCGCCGTCATCTTCAAGGAGCCTATTACAAAGGTAAAGGCCGCTGCAATGGCCATAGCCATAGCCGGCTGCGTGCTGGTAAGCGGCATTACCGAGGGGGTAGGGCAGGTTTCGGCATTTGGCCTTATTGCGGGCGTGCTTTCCGGCATAACCTACGGCAGCTATACCATATTTACCCGCTTTGCCGTGCCCAGATACCGTACCATGACGATAAACGTCTATACATTCATCGTGGCGTCGTCAACTTCTCTGCTGCTGTCCGGCCCTGTCAGAACCGTGTCCGCCGTATGCACGCCCAAGGTGCTGCCGGTGGCGATAATAGGCGGCATAATGTGCGCCGCGGTGCCGTATTACTTCTACAACAAGAGCCTGGAGACGCTGGAAAACGGAAAAGCAAGCATACTGGCCACTATAGAGCCGGTGATAGCCGTAATGGTGTCGGTATTTTACTATAAGGAGCCTCTGAGCATAGAGGCCCTCATAGGAATAGTGCTGATACTGGGGGCGGTGGTGATATTGGCCATACAAAAGGATGGCGTGCCGGCAAAGACTGAACATCAGGAGGTACAGGCCGCGAAATAGGGCTCTCATACCGAAAAAAGGCATCTGCCCGGAGTTATCCGGGCGTTTTTTATTAAAAAGCAAAAAAGTGCCGTATCAAAAGAGGATTTTTGACTTTTGCAAAGAAAAAGACAAAAAAGCGCCTGCGGAGGTAATTTGATATGGCTACTGTAAGCAGCAAGGACTACCGGGAATTCATAGAAGATAAGGAAAAGGAGTACCTTTCGCCATATGCCGCCCTCTCGGTAAATACGAGGGGCCGCGAGCGCCCAATGAAGCCCTGCCCCATACGCACGGATTACATTCGGGACAGAGACAGGATAATACACTGCAAATCCTTCAGGCGGCTCAAGCATAAGACACAGGTGTTCCTGTCGCCCGTCGGCGACCATTACCGCACCCGCCTTACGCACACGCTTGAGGTGAGCCAGATAGCCCGCACCATAGCCCGGGGCCTCAGGCTAAACGAGGATCTAACCGAAGCCATAGCGCTGGGCCATGACCTTGGCCATACTCCCTTCGGCCATGCCGGAGAGGAAGTGCTGAATAATCTTATGAAGGACGAGGGCGGCTTTGCCCACAACGAGCAGAGCATTCGCGTGGTGGAAAAGCTGGAAAACGACGGCAGGGGCCTGAACCTCACATACGAGGTGAGGGACGGAATACTCAACCACCGCCGCAGTGGCACCCCCTGCACACTGGAGGGCTACGCGGTGAGCTTTGCGGACAGGATAGCGTATATAAACCACGATATAGACGACGCCATAAGGGCAGGGGTGTTGTCCCCAAAGGAAATACCGGAAAGCTGCAATAAAATACTGGGGGACACCCACGGCGAACGCATAAACACCATGATACTGGATATATTGGAGCAGAGCTTCGGCAAGCCCGAAATAAGCATGAGCGAGCCGGTGAAGGAGCAGTTCCATATACTCAGAAATTTCATGTTTGATAAGGTATATCTCAACCCAAGAGCTAAGGGAGAGGAGGCAAAGGGCAAGCTTCTCGTGGAGCAGCTCTTCGCTTACTATCTCGACCATGTGGATCTGCTGCCGCACGAGTTTCTGATGAACCTTGAGGAGGACGGCAAGAAGCGCATAGTGGCGGATTACATAGCCTGCATGACGGACAATTACGCCATAACGGATTATGAGCGGCTGTTCGTGCCCAGGGAATGGAGCAGGATGTAGAATAAAAAAGGATTTTTGAGATTTCCGCAGAATAAGACAATCTGTCGGATCTCGACGAAAGGAGGAGGCCATGGCGATATTTCCCGATGCGTGGTTAAGCGAGCTGCTCAGCAAAAGCGACCTTGCCGCTATCGCCTCCGAGTATACTTTGCTTAAGCCAAAGGGCAAACGGCTTTGGGGCTGCTGCCCCTTCCACAGCGAAAAAACGCCGTCCTTTTCCGTGGTGCCGGACGAGCAGTTCTATTACTGCTTCGGTTGCCACGCGGGCGGAAGCGTGGTGCAGTTCGTTATGGATGCGGAAAAGCTTACCTATGTGGAGGCCATAAAATATCTGGCTCAGCGGGCGGGCATGGAGCTTCCGGATGACGTGGACGACGACAGGCTCAGGCAGGAGCGGGCTCTCAAGGAACGGCTGTACGCCGCCTGCAAGGATGCCGCAATGTTCTACCATGCAAAGCTTTTGAGCGAGGAAGGCAAAGAAGCCCAGAAGTACCTGATGGGGCGGAATATAGATGCGGCTACCGCTGCTAAGTTCGGCCTTGGCTATGCTCCTCCAGGATGGGACAACCTGCTCAAATATATGACGGAAAAAGGCTACTCCAATGAGCATCTGCTCGCGGCGGGCCTGATAATACAGGGCAAGGGCAGGGATAAGTACTACGATGCGTACAGGGACAGGGTGATGTTCCCCATAGTGTCCACGGCTAAGCGGGTACTGGGCTTTGGCGCCCGAACCATGGGAAACGACACGCCCAAGTATCTCAATACCGGGGACACCCCAATATTCAACAAGCGCAATAATCTGTACGGCTTGAATCTTCAAAGAGGCAAGCATCTTGCAGATATTATAATCGTAGAAGGGTACATGGACGTCATAAGCCTTTACAAGGCGGGCGTCACTAACGCCGTGGCAAGCCTGGGCACAGCGCTTACGCAGCAGCAGGCCAGGCTGATCAAGCGCTACGTGCCCAAGGTTTATATAAGCTACGACGGTGATTCCGCCGGGCAGAATGCCACCCTGCGTGGTTTGGATATACTTGCCAAAGAGGGCCTTGACGTTAGGGTAATAGTGATACCCGACAATATGGATCCGGATGACTACGCCAAAAAGTTCGGAGGGCAGGAATATCTGGCGCTGAAGGATAAGGCTCTTACGCTCAACGGCTTTAAGCTGGACAGCCTTATGGGCGGCATCGACCTCGGCACGCCGGACGGCAGGGAGGAATACGCAAAAAAAGCCTGCGCACTGCTTGCAAGGCTGGAACCTGTGGAGCAGGAGCGCTATGCGCCGGTTATAGCGCGGCGGACGGGCCTTTCAAAGGAGGCCATACTGCGTCAGTGCGGCATAAGCGGAAGTCCCGCCGGGAATAGCATTGGAAATAGTCGGAATACTAAGCAGCAAAACAGGGAGCGGCTCAAAAGCCTTAACAAAGCAGAAACAGCGCTGCTGTGCTGCATGATAAAGTCCGGCGAGGCGTTGCTTTGCGCCATGGAGGAGATGGCGCGATACGGCATCAGCTTTTCAGATAGCGCGATCAACGCCTTTGCGGAGGGCCTTCTTGCAAGGAGCGTGACGGGCGAAAAGCTGGATATACCGCTGGCGCTGTCCATGCTGCCCCAGGAGGCGGCAGAGAGCGTAAGCGCTGCGATAGGCAACGAGGACACCGTGATAGATCCTGTGACCACCGCTAAGGACTGCGTCGCCGCAATAGCCAGGGAGGCTATGGACGAGAGGATAAAGGAGCTTGCGGCGGCCATGCAGACAGGCGGAAGCGACGAGGAAAAACGCGAATATATGGAGCTTGTGAAAAAGCGGGCCTCATTGAAATAAACGGGAAATGCAAGGAAAAACTTTAAGTATATACAAAGGAGTGGCGGCTTTGGAAAAGAAGAACGACGTTAAAGACCTTAAGGAAGAAAAGGACGTTAAGGACGAAAAGAAGGAGCATAACAGCGCGGATGCCAAGATAGAAGCTCTTATAGAGATGGGCAAATCCAAGGGTGTGCTCACCTATAAAGAGGTAATGGACACGCTGGATGAGCTGGAACTGGATTCAGAGCAGATAGAGCGGATATATGATCGCTTTGAGGCGCTGAATATAGATGTGGTCGAAGAGATGGAAATACCCGACGACATCACCAGCGATATATCCGAGCTGGAGTCTGACATTGGCGGCACAGAGGGCGTGGCTATAGACGACCCTGTGCGCATGTACCTCAAGGAGATAGGCAAAGTGCCGCTTCTCAGCGCAGCTGAGGAGATAGAGATAGCCAAACGCATGGCGGACGGCGATCAGGATGCAAAGAAGCAACTGGCAGAGGCTAACCTGCGTCTGGTGGTATCCGTTGCGAAGCGCTACGTTGGCCGCGGAATGCTGTTCCTGGACCTTATTCAGGAGGGCAATCTGGGCCTTATAAAGGCAGTGGAAAAGTTCGACTACCGCAAGGGCTATAAGTTCTCCACCTACGCCACGTGGTGGATACGACAGGCCATAACCCGCGCCATAGCCGACCAGGCCCGTACAATAAGGATACCTGTCCATATGGTAGAGACCATAAACAAGCTTATCCGCGTCAACCGCCAGCTTTTGCAGGAGTACGGCCGCGAGCCCAGGCCGGACGAAATAGCCCGGGAGATGGGCATAAGCGAGGAGAAGGTACGTGAGATAATCAAGGTAGCGCAGGAGCCGGTGTCCCTCGAAACGCCTATAGGCGAGGAGGAGGACAGCCACCTTGGCGACTTCATACCCGACGACGATGCGCCTGCCCCCGCAGAGGTCGCCGCATTTACGCTGCTCAAGGAGCAGCTTATGGAGGTGCTGGATACGCTTACCCCACGGGAGGAGAAGGTGCTGCGTCTCCGCTTCGGGCTGGACGACGGAAAGGCCCGCACTCTGGAAGAGGTTGGGCGGGAATTCAATGTTACCCGGGAACGCATACGCCAGATAGAGGCAAAGGCTCTGCGCAAGCTTCGCCACCCCTCAAGAAGCAAGAAGCTCAAGGATTTTCTCGAATAATAAACATAAAAAGGCGCTCACCGCGATACTGCGATGGGCGCTCAGTTTACCGATAAACTCCGGGGTTGATAAGGGGCCGCAGCCCCTTATGTTCAATCCGGCTCTGACGACACAAGGTGAATTGCCCTGCAGGGGCAAGAGAAGGCCCCCTGGGGGGTGCGCGTCAGAACGGATGAAAACCCAGAGTTTTTCATACCCTGCATTCGGTGCCGGCCGCGCCATAGGCGCAGGCACCGAATGAGAAAGCTCGAAAAAGCGGCGTTCAGCCGCTTTTTCGACACTTTGAGGCGCTCACCGCGATACTGCGATGGGCGCTTTTTGCTTACTGGCCCAGCTGCTTTAGTACAGACTCCAGCCGCTGCTTCTGCTCTGCCGTGAGCATGGGGGCGATCTTGCCGGCAACCGACGCCAGCTCATTGGGATCTATAATGCCGCTGCGCTTGGCCGCCGCCAGCTCCCCTATGAGCTCCTGCTCGGACTTGCCGCCGTACTTATCCACCACGCTCTGCACGTCGTTGAGCATGGCAGGGTCAATGTTTTGTGCCGCCTGGTTCAGATTGTTCATGTCGGGAAGGGGCTGCTGCCTGCTTCCGCGTAGGCTGCGCTTCATCAAATCACCTCAAAACAATAATATGCGCAGTAGACGGCAAAGGTTCACATACCGCCCCTTTTGCATAGAATAGTTATAGATAAAGGGAGGTACAGCCATGCAGAGAACAGCACCATCTACGCCGCCGAGAAGGCAGGAGAACTACGAAGGCTCTCCTGCGCTTATGATGGCAAGCAGGATAAGGGCGGAGCAGGGCCCGGAAAAGGCGGCGCAGTATCTTTCCGCCATGGAACCGTTCCTTGCCCCGGGGGAGCGCACCCACATAGCGTATACGCTGGGCCTGCCGATACCCCAGCCTGTACAGCAGAACTACGGCCAGCAGCCTCAGGGAATGGGCGGAGGCTTCGGCGGCATGCCTAATATGCAAAGCATGCCAAACATGGGCAGTATGGGTGGCCTCGGAAATATTGGCAGCATAATGCAGGTGATGCAGCTTATGAATACCCTTCAGGGCACGGGCGGAGGAGGGCAGAACCCGATCATGAATATGCTTGGCGGCCTTATGGGCGGCAAAAAGTCGTAATAAAAAATAAAAGCGGCGTAGATAAACGCCGGTTGGGCCGGCGGAGTAAAGAAAACTTGTGAATAGAGCGCGCCCGTGGTACACTGAATCTTAAAGATATTACAAAAGACGGCAGGTATCCTACAAATGCGCATATTGAGCATAACGGCACAGAAACCCCACTCCACCGGCAGCGGAGTTTATCTTACGGAAACGGTCCGCGGCTTTAAAGAGCTGGGTCACACTCAGGCCGTCATAGCTGGCGTGACCCGGGAGGATAGCGTGACGCTTCCGGAGGGAGTGGGGTTTTACCCAGTTTACTATAACAGCCCGGAGCTGCCATTTCCGGTATGCGGAATGTCGGACGAGATGCCGTATGAAAGCACAAGGTACCGGTATATGAAGCCTGATATGGTGGATAAGTTCGAGGCGGCATTCGGGAGTACTGTGCTGCGTGCGGTGAAGGAGTTCAGGCCTGACGTGGTGATATGCCACCACCTGTACCTTCTCGCTGCCATAGTGCGGGAGAAGCTTCCGGACATGGCGGTGTGGGGCATATGCCACGGCACCGACCTTCGCCAGATGTACACCAACCCTCTGGAGCATGAGAGGATACGCCGGGGAATAGCTGGGCTAAACAGGATATGCTGCCTGCATGCTCAGCAAAAGATGGAGATAGTGAGCTGCTACGGCGCAGAGCCAGATAAGGTATGCGTCGTAGGAAACGGATTCAACAGCAGTATTTTTTACGATAAGGGCGAAAGAAAGCCCCATGATGATATACGCATAGTATACGCCGGAAAGATATCCGAACAGAAGGGCGTTTTCTGCCTGCTGCGCTCCTTGAAATACCTCGGCTGGCAGAGGGAGAGGTTCTCCTTGCGCCTTGCCGGCGGCTGGAACGCAGATCAGCACCGCATCGCGCAGAAGCTTATAGATGACGGCGGCTTTGACGTGACGCTGCTCGGCCCGTTGAGCCAGACACAGCTTGCGGAGGAGTTCAACAGGGGAGACGTGTTTGTGCTGCCATCGTATTATGAGGGGCTGCCCCTGGTGATAGCAGAGTCCATGGCCTGCGGCATGAAGGCGGTATGTACCGACCTGCCAGGCATAAGGCGGCAGATGGAGGAAAACCTGCCTGGCAACGGCATAGTGTTCATACAGCCGCCGGCGATGATAGATGCCGATACACCGGAGCCGGACAGCGTGGAGCCCTTTGAGAAGCGTATAGCGGCCGGAATACGTGAGGCTGCGGCAAAGGAAAGATGCGTTGTATCGCTGCAAAACCTCACGTGGCTTGGGGCTTGCAGGAGGATACTGGGGTAAATAAAATATTGCACTTGAAAAACTTTAAAGGTTGAGTTATAATATCTTTTGTTTCCGGGGATGTAGCTCAGCTGGTCAGAGTGCATCGCTCACATCGATGAGGTCGTGGGTTCGAGCCCCTCCATCCCCACCAAAACAGCAGTCACAAAATGTGGCTGTTTTTGTTTACTGTATTTTTCCGTTGGTTCTGAATAGCTTTTAATATGGACTACTTTTTCGGAGGTTGCTATGGAACAGGCACAGTATCATAATACAAATATAAGGGCACGAATAGGCAAGATGTCCGGCGCTGTGGGAATAATATGCAACTGCCTGCTTGCTGCGGGCAAGCTTATAGTGGGGCACATGACGTCGTCCATGTCCATAACCGCAGACGGGCTCAACAACCTGTCGGACGGGGCCAGCTCAATCGTGACGCTGCTGGGCTTCAAGCTTGCAGAAAAGCCAGCCGACAGGAAGCACCCCTATGGCCACGCGCGTATAGAGTACATAGCAGGCCTTACAGTGGCGGTGATGATACTTTTCATAGGTCTTGAACTGGGTAAAAGCTCAGTGCAGAAGTTTATCAACCCGGAGCCTATAGAATTTTCGCTCACAGCGGTATGGGTGCTGTGCGCTTCCATATTGGTAAAGCTGTTTATGATGCTGTTCAATCTGAAGATGGGAAGAAGGATAAATTCAAACGCTCTGCTCGCCACGGCTGCCGACAGCCGCAACGACGTGATGACCACCTCGGCGGTGCTGGCGGCTTCCATAGTCGAGCACTTGTACGATGTCAGAATAGACGGCGTCATGGGCATAGCCGTATCGCTGTTCATACTGTACAGCGGCGTAAAGCTTGCCGGGGAGACTATGTCGCCGCTGCTGGGCGAGGGCGCTAATCCGGAGCTGCAAAAGCAGATAACCGACTATATAAACGGCTGTCCCATGGTGTTGGGCTGCCACGACCTCATGGTACACGATTACGGCCCCGGCAGGCGGTACGCCAGCATTCATGTTGAGATAGACAAAAACGAGGATCCAATGGCCTGCCATGCAAGGATAGATGAGATGGAACGCGAGTGCCTGAAAAACTACGGCACGCACCTGGTAATACACTATGATCCAGTTGTGACCGACGATCCCGAAGTAAACAGTACAAAGAAGCTTGTGAATACCATAATAAAGGTGCGGGACAGCAGGCTCACCATACACGACTTCCGCATGGTGGACGACGGAGAAAGTGTAAAAATGTCCTTTGATATGATACTGCCGGAGGATCTCAGGGGACAGGAGCAGAGCATAAAGGAAACGGTGGAGAAGGCGTTGGACAGCCTGGACAGTAAAAAATATTACGCGGATATAACCTTCGATATGGAGTCAGACGGAGTTGAGAAAGGTTAACGCCGGCGCAATATACCTTCGTTTGGTATGGTTGTAAACGATAATGTTTTATGTTAAAATATTAATTATTATTTTTTTCGCCATATAGGGACATTCCACGCAGGATCGGAGGCAGGAAATATGAGAATGGTAGATCTCATAATCGATAAGAGAGAGGGAAAAGCCCATACAAGGGAAGAGATTAATTATATAATCCGCGAATATACCGCGGGCAATATACCCGATTATCAGATGTCGGCGTGGCTCATGGCGGTGTGCTGGCGGGGCATGACAGAGCGCGAAGTGAGCGAGCTCACATCCGCCATGATGCATTCCGGCGACGTTGTGGATCTTTCTGACCTGCCCGGCGTAAAGGTGGATAAGCACTCCACCGGCGGCGTAGGCGATACCACTACCCTCGTGATAGCGCCGCTGGTAGCCGCCTGCGGCGGCACGGTGGCCAAGATGAGCGGCCGCGGACTGGGCCATACCGGCGGGACCCTCGACAAGCTTGAGTCGGTGCCGGGGGTATGTATAGAGAAGAACATAGATGAATTCAAGGATATAGTGCGCAGGATAGGCCTCTGCGTCATAGGACAGAGCGGCAACCTCGTGCCTGCTGACAAGCTCATGTACGCCCTCAGGGACGTTACCGGAACGGTGGAGAGCATTCCGCTAATCGCCTCCAGCATAATGAGCAAAAAGCTGGCCGCCGGTACAGACGCCATAGTGTTGGACGTAAAGTGCGGCACAGGAGCCTTCATGCATACTCCGGAGCAGGCTAAGAAGCTTGCCCGCACCATGGTAAAGATAGGCGATGCGCTGGGCAGAAAGACAGTAGCCCTCATAACGGATATGGATCAGCCACTGGGCATGGCCGTAGGCAACGGCCTTGAAGTCAGGGAGGCCATCGAGGTGCTTTCCGGAAAGATAAAGGAAGGCGACATGCTGTATGAAGTCTGCATGCTGCTTGCGGAGAATATGCTCAGGCTGTCAGGACTGGCTGAGGACGACAGGGAGGCACGCGCAAAGCTGACCAAAGCCATAGAGACAGGCGCCGGTCTGAAGAAGCTTGAGCAGATGCTCACAGCCCTGGGCGCCAGGGACGCGAAGGCCTGCATAGCCGACCCCAATACCCTATGCACCGTTAAGAAGAAGGTGCCGGTATATCTCAATGGCGAAGGCTACATTACCGGTATGCATGCCGCCGATATAGGCAATGCCGCCCAGAAGCTGGGTGCCGGCAGAGCGGAGAAGACAGATATAATAGATCCCGCCGTAGGCCTTGTGATGCACAAGCGCAGGGGCGACTTCGTAAAGGCCGGCGAGCCGGTGGCTACAATGTATGTAAACGACGAGAGCCGCCTTGAGGAAGCCGTAAAGACGCTCAGGGGAGCCATAGAGCTGGGAGCGGAAAAGCCGGAGCATGAGCCGATGGTATACGATGTTATAAAGTAATAACGCCTGATTTACGATAAGTTCACGGGGCGCCGATTGTAAAAGGGCGCTCCGTGTGTTATTTTAATAAGATAAAGAGAAATTTTCGCGAGGTACAGGTACTTGAAGAAGCTTATAGCCATAGACGGAAACAGCCTTATGCACAGGGCGTATTATGCGCTGCCCTCAATGACCGCGAAGGATGGAACCCCCACGGGGGCCATATACGGCTTTGTGGGAATGCTTTTAAAGCTGCTTTCCTACGACCCTGACTATCTGCTGGTGGCCTTCGATATGCACGGCCCTACCTTCCGCCATGAGCAGTACGGCCAGTATAAGGCGGGCAGGCGGGAGACTCCGGAGGATCTTCGGGCCCAGTTTCCGCTGCTGAAGGAGCTGCTGAAGGAAATGGGCATAACCATATGCGAATGCATTCGGTATGAGGCGGACGATATACTTGGTACCATATCCAGAATAGCTAACAAAAACGGCGTTGATGCGCTGCTGGTAACAGGAGACCGGGACGCGCTGCAGCTTATAACCGACCATACCCACGTGCTGCTTACCAAGAAGGGCATAACCGAAACCGTAGAGTACGATGAGGCGGCGCTAAAGGAGCAGTACGGCCTCGAGCCTGCCCGCATGCCTGATTTAAAGGGTCTCATGGGAGATAATTCCGACAACCTGCCCGGAATACCCGGGGTTGGAGAAAAGACGGCGCTGAAGCTTTTGCAGAAGTACGGCACGCTGGAAAACACGCTGCAAAGCGCCGAAAAGGAAAAGGGCGCGCTGCGCCAGAAGCTTCTGGACAATCCCGACTCCGCCCGAATGAGCTACAGGCTGGGCATAATCGATACCGAGGCGCCTATATCCGTCGGCCTTGAGGACTGCGCTTTTGATCCGGACAAAATGGCCGGAGCCATACCCATGATGAACAGGCTGGAGCTTCGAAGCCTTATTCAGCGACTGCCCAAGGGAGAGAAGCCTGCCGCCGAACAGCTGCCAGAGATAAATACAAACACAATAGAAATATCCAACGCGGAGCAGCTAAGCGAACTGACTGAAAAACTGAAAAACGCAAAACGCGTGGCGGTGTGTATAGGCGAACGCATGCACGTGGCGGCGGATACGGAGACACAGTACGATATATCCCTGGGGGCGACGCTGCTGGACCCCGGTCTGTCCGCGGAGGAGGTATTTGCGGCCTTAGCGCCGGTATTCCAAAGCGAAAGCATCGAAAAGTGCCTGTTCGATTCAAAACATGCGCAGCATATGCTGCAAGGCGCAGGCATTTCCCTGAAGGGAAATGTGTTCGACCTGATGATAGCCGATTACCTGCTTCATGCAATACACCCTGCGGATACATTAAAGACCCTCTGTGCTGAAAGGGGTATGCCGGAATGCCCGGCGTCCATGCTGGCGCTGGAGAGTGTCATCACCGGCGAGCTCAGAGAAAAGGGGCTTTGGAAGCTTTACGAGGAGGTTGAATTGCCGCTTACCCGGGTGCTTTATGATATGGAGCGGGAGGGCTTCGCGGTGGATAGGGATATGCTCCGGGAGCTGTCCGACAGGTTCGCTGCGCGCATAGATGAGATGGAAGGGGAAATATACTCCCTGGCCGGGGAGAAGTTCAACATACTCTCCACAAAGCAGCTGGGAATTATACTCTTTGAAAAGCTGGGCCTGCCTCCGCAGAAAAAGACAAAGTCCGGCTATTCTACCGATGCGGAGGTGTTGGAGGCGCTGGAGGATAAGCACCCCATAATAAAGCTGGTTCTGGAATACAGATTTCTTTCAAAGCTCAAGAGCACGTTTGTGGACGGCCTGCTGGCGCTTCTCAAGAACGGCAGGGTATATACCAGCTTCAACCAGAATATCACAGCCACAGGCCGCATATCCTCCACAGAGCCCAACCTGCAGAACATACCCGTCCGCACGGAACTGGGCCGCGAGATACGCAAGGCCTTTGTGGCAAGCCCGGGACGCATACTGGTGGGCGCGGACTATTCCCAGATAGAGCTTCGGCTCCTTGCACACATAAGCGGGGACGAGGGGCTTATAGCCGCCTTCAACTCCGGCGAGGATATACATACCAGCACCGCAGCCGAGGTGTTCGGCGTTGATAAGGCAAGCGTAACGAGGGAGCAGCGCAGCGCCGCAAAGGCTGTAAACTTTGGCATAGTTTACGGAATAAGCGACTACGGTCTCGCCAAGAACATAGGCGTGAGCCGAAAGGAGGCCGGCGAGTTCATACGCCGTTACCTTGAAAAATACTGCGGAGTGCAGGAGTATATGCACCGCTGTGTGGAGGAGGGCCGCAAAAAGGGCTACGTAACTACGCTTATGGGCCGCAGACGCGAGCTTCCCGAGATCAAATCGTCTAATTTCAATACCAGGAGCTTTGGCGAGAGGGTGGCCATGAACATGCCTATTCAGGGCACCGCGGCGGATATAATAAAGGTGGCCATGGTAAACGTGCATAAGCGGCTGGAGGAGGAAGGCCTCAAGGCAAGGCTCATACTCCAGATACACGATGAGCTTATCATAGATACCCCGTTTGACGAGGAACAGCGGGTGCGCAAGCTGCTCGCGGACTGCATGCAGAACGTAATGAAGCTCAAGGTGCCGCTCATAGCCGATGTGAGCTCTGGCCACAGCTGGTTTGATACCAAGTAAGGAGAAGCGTATGCGCATTGGCCTTACAGGAGGCATAGCGTCTGGAAAAACCATGGTGTCGAGCAGGCTTGCCGAGCTGGGAGCAGCGGTGCTCGACGCCGACGTATTTTCCAGAACGGCCGTAGAAAAGGGCAGCGAGGGGCTGAAAGAGATAGTCAAAGCGTTCGGCGGCGGAATGCTGGATTCAGACGGCTGTCTGGACAGGCGAAAGCTCGGCGCGGCAGTGTTCGGCGACGAAGCTGCGCGTCTGAGGCTCAACGGCATACTGCACCCAGCCATACGTGCCGGAATGCTGAGGGCCGCAGAAGCTGCCGAGGAGAGCGGCTTCAGGGTAATCGTCTTTGACGTGCCGCTGCTGATAGAGTGCGGCTGGCAGGAAATAGCAGATGAGGTATGGCTGGTGACGGCTCCGATGGAAGAACGCGTACGCCGCATAATGGCCAGGGACGGGTTAAGCGAAGCGGCGGCGAAGCAGCGCATTGCCTCCCAGATGAGCGACGACGAAAAGAAGCCCTTTGCCGACGTGATAATAGACAACAGCGGCGATATTGAGCGGCTTTATGAGATGACTGACAGGCTGTATAGACAGGCTTTGGAGAAAGATGGCAGCAACCAGAGGCAAACCGGCGGGGCAGAGGAAAAGCCAAGCAAAAAAGAAAAGGCGTAAGGGCGCCAACATAAAATGGGGAAGGGTTATATGCCTTGGGCTTTGTGCGCTGGTGGTGCTGAGCGCCCTTGCGTGGCAGCTCAGCTGGCTGCTGGAAAAGCGGGCATATAAGCTCCAGTACAGCGCGGAGATAAAGGAGTACTCCCGGGAATTCCACATAGATCCGTATCTCGTAGCGGCAGTTATACACTGTGAAAGCTCGAACAGGCATACGGCCGTGTCCCGGGCAGGGGCAAAGGGACTGATGCAGATAATGCCGGATACCGGCTCTTGGATAGCAGAAAAACTGGGAGAAGAAGATTTTACGGAGGATGAGCTGTTTGAGCCAAAGGTGAATATACGCTTCGGCTGCTGGTATTTGAAATATCTGCTGGACAGCTTTTCCGGAAACAGAAAAACTGCAGTGGCCGCATACAACGCGGGACCGGGAAACGTAAGGAAATGGCTTAACGATGAAAAATACTCCAAGGGCGGCGAACTCGATAGCATACCCTTCAAAGAAACCGCCCAATACGTTGAAAGGGTACAGCGGGCATATGATAAATACACAAAGCTATACGCGAATGAACTGGGTTAGGAGGATAGCGGCGTTTGCCATGGCGGCGCTAAGCCTCGCCATGCTGGGCTGCTCAAATGGCGGCGAGCAGCAGAAGGAAACGCTGGGGCTGGACATAGACGTGCCTATAACCGAGGAGACGCTGCCCGCAGCAGGCGGAGAGATAAAGATGTATATCCCCACCAATGCGGACCTCACCGACCCGCTTTCCGTAAACACAGAGGAGATGATGAATTTCTTTTCTCTGGTATACGAGAGCCTTATAACCATAAATAACGACGGAAAGCTAAATCCGGAGCTGGCTGAAAACTGGACCAGCGAGGACGGCGGCAAGACATGGACAGTAAACCTTCGCACCGGGGTTACATGGCATAAGGTGGGCAGAAATTTTACAGCCAATGACGTCACGGCCACATTCGAGAGGCTGAAGACGCTGGGGGAGGACAGCTACTATTACTACGCCGCCCGGGATATAGAATCCATAGAGGCTATAGACAACACGACTCTGAAGGTGGTAATGAAGGAAGGAGGCTACGCCTTCCTGTATGCTATGACCTTTCCTGTAATGATGAACGGTGAGCCGTCAGCATATCCACTTGGGACAGGCCCATATTATTACGATGGTTACTCCGGGGAGAGTTTACAGCTTACTGCCAACGATGGCTGGTGGAGGCAGCGGCCTTATATAGACAAATTCATCTTCATCGAACGCGACAGCAACGACACCGCCCTTGCCTCATATAATGCGGGCCAGCTGGACGTGGTGCCCACATCTGCCACTACCGTAGGCAAATACCGCCAGGACGGAATAACAAACGTGCAGGACGTGATGACGCAGAATGTCGAGATAATGCTGCTGAACAGCAACTCCCAGCCGCTCAACGACGTTAAGGTGCGTCAGGCTCTCGCATGTGCGCTGGATCGGAGCAAGATAATCTCAAATATTTATATGAACCGCGCTCAGGCCTGCGATGTGCCAATAGCGCCGGATTCATGGATATATGAGTCAAAATCAAAACTGTACGATTACAACACCGTAAAGGCGCTGGAACTGTTTGCGGAGGCGGGGTGGACGGACAGCGATGGTGACGGCAGGCTTGAAAAAAACGGTATGTCCCTAACCGAAATGAGCCTGAAGATACTGGTGAACGATTCTACGGACAGCACACGCAAGAACGCTGCCGCGGCCATAGCGGAGCAGCTTGAGGAGCTGGGCATAGCTACCGAGATAGTCGCCGCACCCTTTTCCGTGGCGTCAGATAAGAACGAGTATACCGACAAGCTGGCGGCGGGGGAATACGATATCGCCCTGGTCGGAATAAATGTCGGCAGAGACGGCGACATGCGGGACGTAATGGCGCGGGACGGCAAGGCAAATTACGGCAATTACTATGATGCGGAGCTGTATGAGCTCGCCTGCGCCGTGATGAAAGCCGGAGACGAGGCCTCATACCGCAGCGCTGCGTCAAAGTTTCAGCTTGCCTTCGCGGAGAGGCTGCCGTTCATACCGCTGTATTTCAGGCTGGACAGCATAGTATGCGCTGCCGAAATAAAAGGCATGACGGACGTGCGAGAACCGGATATAATGAGAAACGTGGATAAGTGGTATATATACACCACGGAAAAACAGAAATAGCATTATTGGAGAGACGATGGAAAAGAGAAACGTGACGGTATCCGCCATAGTGGCGGCCATTGTACTTATAGGCGATCAGCTCAGCAAGCACTGGGCGGAGACGTGGCTTCGGACCAATGGCGAGTATAAGATATGGGACGGGGTGCTGCATCTGCGTTACGTCGAAAACCGGGGCGCGGCCTTCGGCATGATGCAGGGGGGGAAGTGGTTCTTCCTGGCGATTACCGGTATAGCCTGCGCGGCGATGCTGTATTTCCTCATAAAGGAACGCAAAAGGCTGCATTTTATGATGACCTTTTCCCTCGCGCTGCTGCTTTCCGGCGCGATAGGCAACCTTATAGACAGGGTAGCTCTCGGTTACGTCCGGGATATGATATACGTGGCGCTCATAGACTTTGCGGTGTTTAACGTAGCGGATATGGCGGTGACTGTAGGCTGCTGCCTTCTGGTTCTGGACCTGCTGTTTTTCAAAGGGAAGAAGTATATGGAAATGATGGATAAAAAGCCCCAAACCGGCGAGAACAGCTGATAAAAATGGCAAAGCTAAGGATCGAACAAGGCGGCGAAACAGAGGAAATTCAGGAGCAGGTGTTTACTGCGGATAAGGCAGGAGAACGGCTGGACGTATTCTGCGCCCGTGTAAGCGATAATACCCGCTCTGCCGTGCAGCGCATGATACTCAACGGAGACGTCACCCTCAACGGCACGCCCGCAAAGTCAAAGGACAAGCTCAGGGCAGGCGATGCCGTGGCAATAGCTTTTCGCCCTCCTGAGGAAGTGGATATAGTGCCGCAGGACATACCAATAGACATAGTTTACGAAGATGCGGACATAGCGGTAATAGACAAGCCCAAGGGAATGGTGGTACACCCGGCTCCCGGCAATCCCGACGGCACGCTGGTAAACGCCCTCATGTATCACCTCGAGGGGCTTTCCGGCATAGGCGGAGAGATACGCCCGGGCATAGTCCACAGGATAGACAAGCTGACCTCGGGTCTTGTAGTTGTGGCGAAAAACGATATGGCTCACACCTCCCTTGCGGCGCAAATGAAGGACCACAGCGCCCGTAGAACGTATATAGCAATAGTGGACGGCAACATAAGGGAGGACAGCGGCACCGTGGACGCCCCTATAGGCAGGCATCCGGTGGACCGTAAGAAGATGGCCGTGGTGCAGGGCGGCCGCAATGCCGTGACTCATTGGCGGGTGCTGGAGAGATACGGCGCGTACACACTTATGGAGGCGAGGCTGGAGACCGGCCGTACACACCAGATAAGGGTTCATATGGCATACATAAAGCACCCCGTATCGGGGGATACGATATACGGTGCGGCAAAGCCGAGGCTGGGCCTTGACGGGCAGGCGCTGCACGCCGCAAGGCTGGAGCTTACACACCCCCGCACCGGCGAAAGAATGGTTTTTGCCGCAAAGGTGCCGGAATACTTCAGAAGCGCGCTTAAAAAGGCGGGAAGGACCGGGGAAAAGGACATAGAGGATACCTTAAAAGAGGCTTTTGGGGAGAGTTGAACCTATGAGCGCTAAGGACAGGAAGGGCAGTAGGGACAAAAGGAAAAACAATGGCGGCGCGCTGGCAAGCACGCTGTTTACAGCGGCAATGATATGCTGCTGCGTGCTGATATACCTGCTTTCCAGAGGCGGCAGGAATACCGCCAGGGATACCTCGATGGATATCCCGCCGCAGCCTACCGCCCAAATGGAAAGGGTATATCCCTCGGTTGAGGTGTTCTTTGAGAGGGCAAAGGGCTACGGCTTTGATGCTGAATACACCGAGGATGGCGGCTATGCGCCGGACAAGGGCTATACGCTGAAGCGCGGCGGCCTTGACGGCGGGGCGCTGGTGCTGTCTATGCGGAACATGGGCGTGTGCGGCTTTACACTGATGATACCTGCTGCGGCCAAGCCGGAGGATCTGCCAGATGATCCCACGCCGGTGGAGCTTTCGCTGTATGAGCAGCGGCTTGGCAGGTATGAGGAGGAAAGCGCATGGCTGGATAAAAACCTCGGCAGCCTTATAAGCGGAATAGACGTGGGCAGCGAGGTAACGTACGCAGACAAGGCGGATATGCTCGCGCTGATATGGCAGGCCGCAAAGGACGGCAAGGCGAAGGACATAAGCGGAGACTGGGGCAAGTTCTCCGTGAGCCGCAAGGAAGGTACGGATGGGAACATAATATACGCTTCCTTTTTGCTGAAAGACTGACGTATATAAAACTAAACCAAAGCTTAATCAACATTTGATGGGTTTGTAATACTTTTGTGATGAAAAAGCTTATGGGGCAGGTTATAATAAACCTGCAAGTGAGAAATGGTCGGTCCCTTTCAAGGCTACCAAAGATTTTGCGGCTCCTGTCACAAACGGGAGCCGTTTTTCGTTGCCTGAAAAACGCTTTTGCATTAGAATATAAAATAAGATTGTTATAAATTGGGAGGTCAGATATGGACTTCATAGATAGATTTACAGAGGGAGCCCGCCGGGCGCTTGCGCTTTCTCAGGACAGTGCCAAGGAGATGGGGCATAATTACGTGGGCAGCGAGCATCTGCTGCTGGGACTCATAAAAGAAGGCGAGGGTGCGGCGGCACGCGCCCTGGCACAGCTTGGCATACGGGAGGCGGACGTATCCGCACGGGCGGACGAGCTGGTAGGCCACGGGGATTACCACTTTACCGACAGCTTCGGCTATACCCCCCGCACAAAGAAGATACTCGAATTGAGCCTCTATGAGGCTAAGTCACTTAAAAACAGCTATATAGGCACGGAGCACATACTGCTTGCCATCATACGGGAGAAGGACTGCGTGGCTGTGCGTATTCTGGAGGATCTTGGCGTGGACTTTACGCTGCTGTATCAGATGCTTGCAGGAACCACGAGGAAGCCGGAAAGCGCAAGAGCTCAGGCGGAGGAGGACGGCACCCCGGTATTGAACAAATACGGCCGCGACCTTACCAGGCAGGCGAAAAACGGCGAGCTCGACCCGGTGATAGGCCGTGAAAACGAGATACAGCGCATTATACAGATACTTTCGCGGCGGACCAAGAACAATCCGGTGCTCATTGGAGACCCCGGCGTGGGCAAAAGCGCAATAATAGAGGGACTGGCCCAGCGCATCGCTTCTGGCAACATACCGGAGCTACTCAAAAACAAGCGGGTGGTGACGCTGGATCTTGGCGGTATGCTGGCCGGCACAAAATACCGGGGTGAATTTGAAGAACGAATAAAGGCCGCCATAGACGAACTCATCGAAAACAAGAATACAATACTCTTTATAGACGAGCTGCATACCATCGTGGGCGCGGGGGCTTCGGAGGGCAGCATAGACGCTTCCAACATCATGAAGCCCGCATTGGCCCGCGGCGAGATGCAGGTGATAGGCGCTACTACACTTGACGAGTACCGGCGCTATATAGAAAAGGACGCGGCCCTGGAGCGGCGCTTTCAGCCCGTGACGGTAGGCGAACCCACAAAGGAAGAGGCAGTAGAGATACTTTTCGGCCTCAGGGACAGATATGAGGCCCACCACAAGGCCACCATCACCGACGAGGCCATACGGGCGGCGGTAGAGCTTTCGGACAGGTATATTTCGGACAGGTTCCTGCCGGACAAGGCAATAGACCTCATGGACGAGGCGGCGAGCCGCGTGCGCCTTGCGGCATTTGTAGCCCCGGCCGGAATGAAGGAGCTTGACGGCAAGCTTGCTGAGCTGCTCAAGGAAAAGGAAGAGGCGGTAAACAATCAGAACTTCGAGAGGGCGGCCGCTATAAGGGACGAGGAACGGGCCATACGCGACGAGATGACCTCAAGAAAGGCCAGCTGGGAGCGGGAGCGGGAGGGCCGCAAGTGCGTCGTAACGGAAAACAGCATAGCGGAAGTAGTGAACGCATGGACGGGCATACCCGTGAACCGGCTCACGGAGGACGAGAGCGAGAAGCTGCTGCACCTCGAGGATGAGCTTCACAAGCGTGTCATAGGGCAGGACGAGGCGGTGGAGGCCGTAGCGCGGGCCATACGCCGGGCGCGGGCAGGACTCAAGGATCCCAAGCGCCCCATAGGCTCGTATCTTTTCCTCGGGCCGACGGGAGTGGGCAAGACCGAGCTTTCAAAGGCTCTGGCCGAGGTGATGTTCTCGAATGAGGACGCCATGATACGTCTGGATATGTCGGAATATATGGAGTCCCACAGCGTAAGCAAGCTGGTAGGTTCGCCTCCGGGCTACGTGGGCTTCGACGAAGGCGGACAGCTTACCGAGCGGGTGCGCCGCAAGCCCTACTGCGTGATATTGCTGGACGAGATAGAAAAGGCGCACCCGGACGTGTTCAATATACTTCTTCAGGTACTGGAGGACGGGCGGCTGACAGATTCCAAGGGAAGGACAGTGGACTTCCGCAACACAATAATAATCATGACCTCAAATATAGGCGCTGCGGCTGCGGCGGGCCGGAACACCGTAGGCTTCGGCAGCGAAAGCAAGGCCCTTACCTATGAGCGCATGAGGGAAGCCATGATGGGGGAGCTGAAGAAGACCTTTTCGCCGGAGTTCCTGAACAGGATAGACGAGATAATCGTGTTCCACCCGCTGGAGCAGGAGCAGGCGGCAAAGATAGTGCGCCTTATGCTAAAGGGGGTGGCTGACAGGCTTCGTGAGCGGGGTATAGATCTGACGTTCTCGGAGGGCGCAGTAGAGCAGCTTTCCAGGGACGGCTTTGATCCCGTGTACGGCGCGCGGCCGCTCAGAAGGGCCATACAGCATCAGGTGGAGGACAGCCTCAGCGAGGAACTGCTGTCGGGGAAAATACGCCTTGGAGATAAAGTAAAAGCGAAAGCCAAGGGCGGAAAGCTTGCCTTTGAGAAAACGCACTAAAAAAAGTCAGGTATTATTAACAATTTGTTTAAGGTATCCGGGGTTGCAAAGTGCGAACTTGGGTGTACAATAAAAAAGAACCTTTTAGGTGTATTTTTGACAACAGGTGCGAAATATGAAGGCATTGACGAAAAGGACAATTGCATTACTGCTTTGTATTACGGCGCTGATGAGCTTTAGCGCTGCCTTTGCCGTACCTGTGATGGACCATGACCCATACCCTGTAAAGCCGGGCGGGAATACACCGATTCCTCAGGCCACGGATATGCCTGAGCAGCCCCTCAAGGACGTGATTATAGGTATAGACCCCGGCCATCAGCTCAAGGCGGACAGCGGACAGGAGCAGATATCTCCCAATGACGAAAAGACCACCAAGGACCGCATGACAAGGGGCTGCACTGGCGTCCGCTCCGGCGTCAACGAATACGATGTGAACCTTGCCGTGTCCGTGAAGCTCATGTCGCTGCTTCAGGACGCCGGCGCTACAGTAGTCATGACGCGCACAAAAAACGACGTTTCGGTTTCCAACAAAGAGCGGGCTGAAATGATGAACGATGCGAGGGTGGATTTTTGGATAAGGATACACTGCAACAGTTCAACGTCAAAGCTGACTGAGGGCGCGCTGGTGATAGCGCCGTCAAAGCAGATGGCCATAGGCGCACAAAGCGAAGCACTGGGCAAGGCGCTGCTCGATGAATTCTGCGCTGCTACAGGCGCAATCAACAGGAGTGTGATCTATTCCGCCAGCCAGACCGGCTTCAACTGGTCGGATAGCCCGGTAGTGACCATCGAAATGGGGTATCTTTCCAATCCGCAGGAGGATACGAAATTATGCCGGGCGTCATATCAGGACGCATGTGCCGCAGGTATTTATAACGGCATAATAAAATACATGAATGGGAGGGACGAGCAATGAAAAAGATAACGGCGCTCGTCCTTGCAATTTTAATGACGGCTGCCTTTACGGGCTGTGCCCCAAAAGAGAAACCGGCGGCCATTGAGGAGCCGCAGGCAACGCCTGAGCCGGAACCACAGGAAGTCGAGAGCACAATAGAACAGAACCCGGTGTCGGCATTCTATACCGGCTACAGATCGGCCACGGTGGCCATGGAAGCGCTGTTCCGCAGCCGACTTGAGGACGATAAAAGCGCGGAAGCGGCGGATACGCTGCTTTACCTTGCGGATCACGACATGCGGGTATCGGAAGGCAACGCTACATTCGGCTGGCTGCTTTCTACGGGTGAGGAGGACCAGTTCGCGTCCTCTGTGACGGGCGCGGCGGAGGGCAAGGGTTCCATAGCTCCACACGGTGTGGTGATAGACGATTCGGAGGAGGAATCCGAGGAAGCCGAAGCGGCAAAAAACGATGATGGGGTTAATACCGAAACGATGCCTATCATTACGGACAATCTTCCTCTCGCTATACCCAATGGTGACGGGGAAGAAGCTGATGCGGCCGGCGATGAACAAAAATCGGGATATGATCTGAAATTTGAGTATGCTGACGGCACAGTGCTATCGGGCAGCCTGAACGATTCGGTATTGAGCTTTCATGTGGAAGGTCAGGATAAACACAGCGTCACCATAGAATTTCAGGACAACGTATGGGTATCCACCGTCACGAGGGACGACGGTACCATTACCACATTAAGGTGTGACGTGGACGGCTTCCATTTTAACGTATCCAAGGCAAAGGGCACAGATGTACCTGACGAGAAGGTATACGTCTGGCTCAGCGACGGTACCGGAGCAAAGCGCGAGGATATTTCGGCGTAAATCAAAAGGACGGTATCTGCCGCCCTCAGTCTGTCAAAAAAACCCCGGGGTTGATAAGGGGCCGCAGCCCCATATGGCTTTATTCGGATTTGGCGACATGCGCGGCAAATCCGCAAAAGCTCTTGCGCAGCAAGGCTTTCCCTGCATGAGGTGCTGGCCGCGCCATGGGCGCAAGCACCGAATGAGAAAACTCAAAAAAGTGGCGTTAAGCCACTTTTTTGACACTCTGAAAGGACGGCATCTGCCGCCCTTTTTAAGAGTAGCATGTTCAGTCCATAGCCACGTCTGTAAGTATCCAGCCCAATCCTGCCGAAGACTTTATGCCGGTGCCGCAGTAGTGGCATATCTTGCTGCCGACTATCGGTAACGGTGCGCCGCAGTTGGGACAGTTGAAGCCCCGCACCTCGCCGTCGACATTGCCGTCATAGGCTGCGATGTATTTGAGGGTCAGCCTTACGGGACGCAGCGCGTCACGGGAATCGAGATATTCTGCCGCCGCCTGAAATACCAGTATGCGGTCCCGGCCCCTGTCGTCGTAGTCGGACAGCGCCGCATTGTACACCTCTATGCCGCCCTTTACGTCTGGAGGCAGGGAGTAGGCCAAGCGTTCCCTGAAGGAATCGGACACGCCCTCGCGAAACAGTATGCGCCCTTCCTTGGAGCTTTGCAGGTATATACGTGCGTCCTTCTTTACGCGGTTGAGCACCATTGCGGGATTGTATTCCGGAAAGTCCCGCTTTATCCTGTCGAGAAACAGGTCGCCCGCAGAAGAAAGGGAGCGTATCTTAGGCCTTTCGACAGCTCCGGTGCTCTTCAAGGCGGAAAGTATATAGGAGAGTATGTTGCCGGCATTGTGAAAGAAGCGCATGGCGGGTACTGCCACGCACAGCAGCACAGCGCCTATTACTATGCAAAGTACCGTGCTTCCGCTCATACGCTTACAGGCTCAGTATCTTATCCAGTGCGGGCTGTATTGGCGCTGTGTCTATGCTTTCGACTTTGCCGCTGTCGCAGGCCGCTGCGGCGGCGGGATCGATAGGCAAGCGGGCCAGAAGGGGTATGCCGTAGGTAGTGGCTATCTCTTCCACATGGCTGTCGCCGAATACTTTTATTTCACAGCCGCATTCGGGGCAGGTAAAGTAACTCATGTTTTCCACGATGCCCAATATGGGGATATTCATGAGCTCCGCCATGCGCACCGCCTTGGCAACTACCATGGAGACCAGGCTTTGAGGGGAAGTGACGACTATTATGCCGTCTACAGGCAGGCTCTGGAATACTGTCAGGGGTACATCGCCGGTTCCCGGAGGCATGTCGACGTACATGTAGTCTATATCTTTCCAGACCACTTCGGTCCAGAACTGCTTGACGACGCCCGCTATGACGGGGCCGCGCCACACCACGGGGTCGGTATCGGACTCAAGCAGCAGGTTTATGGACATGATATCAACGCCGTTACTGCTCCTGCAGGGGAAGATGTGGTTCTTGCCGTCTCCCAGTGCGTGCTCTTTGATGCCGAACATCCTGGGTATGGAGGGGCCGGTGATGTCCGCATCCAATACGGCGGTATTGAAGCCCCGCTTATTGGTGGCGGAGGCCATCATGGAGGTGACAAGGGACTTGCCTACGCCACCCTTGCCGCTCACTATGCCTATGACCTTCTTCACCCTGCTGAACTCGTTAAGCTGCTCCTTGGGTATTTCGCGGGAGCCGCAGTCCTTCTGGCCGCAGCTGCTGCAATCATGGCTGCATTCGCTCATTTTTTTCGCCTTTCTCCCGCCGCTTTTGCGCCGGGTCGTATATGCAATAAACTAATGATACAATATTACAGCACTTTTTGCCGCGCGTCAAACAGATAGATTAAAGACGGGGCGGAATAAATATGTAAAAATGTAGTGAAATAGTGGTATAATATGTGATATCATATAATGCGGTTTGCCGGGTATGCCGTCCGGACGCCGCGTTACATATAATATAGTGCGGGGATACCCCCGACGAAATATGATACGGAGAGATGATAAATGATATATCTTGACAATAGCGCTACCACACGCACCATGGGCGTTGCGGCGGAAGCGGCTAAAAAATATATGACGGAAGAATTCTTCAATCCTGCGGCGGCCTATTCTCCCGCAGTGCGCGAGGAAAGGGCGGTAAACGGCGCACGAAAGACAATAGGCAGCGCCATAAACGCAGGGCCGGACGATATAATATTCACCTCCGGCGGCACCGAGAGCAACAATATGGCAATACTCGGATCCCTTAAAGCAATGCGGGGCAGGGGCAGGATAATAGTTGGTTCAACCGAGCATCCATCTGTATATGAGGTGTGCAGGTCCCTTGCCCGCCAGTACGATGTTGTCGAAGCGCCGGTAGACAATACCGGTACAATAGACCTGAACAGGTTTGAGAGCCTCATCACCTCGGACACCCGCCTTGTATCTATAATGCAGGTGAACAACGAAGTTGGCGCTGTGAACGACGCCGAGGCCATACGCAGGATGCTCAGGCGCAGGGCTCCAGAGGCGCTGCTTCATGTGGACGGCGTACAGGGATTCCTGAAGGTGCCCTTCGATGCGAAAAACTGCGACCTGTATTCTATAAGCGGACACAAGATACACGCCCCCAAGGGTACGGGCGTACTGTACCTCAGGCAGGGCACAAAGTTCGCAGGCGGCCAGATAGGCGGAGGGCAGGAAAAGAACCTGCGCAGCGGCACTACCAATACGCCCGGCATAATGGGTATGGAGGCGGCCGTAAAGAACTACCTCAATAATATCGACGAATATTGCTGCGCCATGAGGGCATGCAAGATGCGCCTTGCGAAAAACCTTACCGAGCTGCCGGATGTGCTGCTTAACGGCCCCGCACCGGAGCTGGGCGCCCCTCATATACTCAACGCTTCATTTATGGGCGTCCGCGGCGAGGTGTTGCTGCATGCCCTGGAGGAGAGGGAGATATACGTTTCTACAGGCTCCGCCTGTTCTGCGCACAAGAAGGGCAAGAACCGAATACTCAACGCCATGGGTGTAATTGGAGAGAGACAGGAAGGCGCCATACGCTTCAGCTTCTGCCCCTTTAATACTATCGAAGAGATGGACGTTGCGGCGGAGGAAATCTCAACCATAATAGCCATGCTGCGCCGGTTTAAGCGCAGATAAAACCAATACTGAAAGCATTGCTCCTGCCGGGCAAACCGGCGGGAGATATATACGGAGGATTTATGGAAAACGTATTGCTGGTTCGCTACGGCGAAATTCACCTTAAAGGACTCAACCGCCCTTTCTTCGAGCGCAAGCTCGTCGAAGGAATAAAGCACGCTCTTTCGGATCTGGGCGCTACTGTGCGTATGGAGCAGGGGAGAATATTCGTGCTGGGTATAAAGGATAAGGACAGGGATGAGGCGGTGGACAGGCTCACAAGGGTGTTCGGCATACATTCCATAAGCCCCGCCGTAGCCGTAGAGAAGGAATGGGGCGCCATAGCCGGGAGTGCAAAGGAACTCATGCAGCGCACTCTTGGTGAGAGTGAGCAGGCCACATTTAAAGTTATGGCCCGCCGTGCCGATAAGCGCTTTTCAATGAACAGCGAGGAGATCAACCGGGAGCTGGGCCAAGTGCTGCTTGAGAGCTTTCCCGGCCTCAGCGTGGACGTTCATTCCCCAAAGATAAAGATGTGTGTCGAAATACGCGAAAAGGCGTATCTTTACTGCGAGGAGATACCCGGCGCAAACGGCATGCCTACCGGCACCGCCGGCCGCGCCGCGCTGCTCATATCCGGAGGCATAGATAGCCCCGTTGCGGGCTACCTCATGGCAAAGCGCGGCCTTGAGCTTTCCGCCGTACACTTTTACAGCTATCCATACACCAGCGAAAGGGCAAGGGATAAGGTAGTGGATCTTACCGGACTCGTTGCCAGGTACTCCGGTCCCATAAGGCTGCATCTGGTGCCATTTACCGAGATACAGCTTGCCATTTACGAGCAATGTCCTCCAAAGGAGACTACGGTGCTCATGCGCAGGCTCATGATGAAGATAGCGGAGCGCTGGGCAAGGGCAGACGGCGCGCTGGCACTTATCACGGGCGAGGCCCTTGGCCAGGTAGCAAGCCAGACCCTGGAGAGCCTCTGCGTGACGGACGATGCGGTGGATATGCCGGTATTCCGTCCTCTTATAGGTTTTGACAAGGACGATATAATAGATATAGCGAAGAAGATAAATACTTTCAATACCTCCATACTGCCGTATGAGGACTGCTGTACAGTATTTGTGCCCCAACACCCCGTCACAAAGCCCAAGGTGGAGGATCTTCGCAACAGCGAGGCAATGGTGGACTTCGAGTGCATGATACAGAAGGCCATGGCGGACACGGAGACGCTCATAGTGACCCAGAGCGGCAGCGAAAAGGCGGAAGCGTAAGGCAGAGAAGTAAGTACATAATATGTTAACCTTTTATTAACAAAAATGTATTATGCCGATGCTATAATACTAACCGTAAAAAGCTCGAAAGGAGGGGCGATGGAATGAAAAAAAGCATCATGAGCGGCCTGATCGCGGCAGCGGCTGCGATCATGCTTTGCGGCTGTCAATCCGCCCCTGCGGCAGAGCTCCAGCCTTCCTTTGAAAAAAGCTCAAAGGCAGTTCCGGCGGCGACCTTCGCTCCGGAGGTCTTTGAAGTTGTAAAAGAATACAATTCAAGCCAGGTGGCTGTAAGCGCACCCGCGGAGGAAGATGACATTTATGCGCCGGTGACGATATCTCGCTGCGCATACTGTGAAAACAACTGCTGCATAGTGTATCCTGCGCTCCAGAACCAGCCTACTGCGGACATGATAAACGCCTCCATGCGCGAAAATATCATGGCTAAGGCGAAAAAGCTGAATATGGCGGTATTTACCGAATACCGGGTAGAATACAACCGCAACGGAATATTCTCGGTGCGGATATTCATGTATGACCTTTACGATGAAAGCAACACCTGCCTTGGCAGCATGGCTCTGACTTACGATGTGGAGACGGGCGCTCTGTGCAAGATCAGCGACCTTTTCGATGAGAATAATCAGTACTGGCGGGGCCGTATACCGGATATGATAACCGCGCAGGCCAAAGATTCCGACATGCTGCTGCTCAACGATCTGCTGCCCATAGACGACGACAGGGAGTTCTATATAACCGAGGACAGCATAGTCATCGTATACAACAAATACGAGATAACCACCGCGTCAGAAGGCGAGCCGGAATTCGAGATACAGGTGGAGGACGTAAAGGAATATGTAGGAGACGACAGCGTGCTGAACATATTCATAGCGCCCGATGATACGCCCGCGCCTACGCCGGAAACAACTCCTGACCTTACGACGGAGCCTTTGGCCGGGCAGGAAAGGGAAACGGAAGCTTCTCCATCGCCAGCGCCTACTCCTACGCCGGAGCCGGATTTTTCGGTGGAGGTGGATCGATAATGAGATGCAGCTGCAAGGCCTGCGGAACCTATATGGTACAGACTGAGAGAGGGCTGTTCAGCGGCTGTCAGTGCCCGGATTGCGGCAACATATGCCGGGACTGCATGGGCAGCGTAGATTCTCCGCTTACGCCGGATCAGCTTCGCGAACGATTCAGCAGCATGAAGCTCGACGCTGTTACCGCCGAGCCGGCGGATCCGCCCGAATGGGTGGAGCGGCCCAGCGAATGGCAGAAAATGCTATAGCCAAAAACAGGTAAAAGGCCATCTCCTTGTTGGGACGGCCTTTTTTGCTGCCGCATTTTAAGTTGCGCGGGCAGGTTTTGTGGTATACTATCTATGTATGCAGAGACTGATTAAAAGCCGGTCTGCTGTTTGAGCTGCTGCATCTTGCTTCGAGCCGTCTGAACGTCGGACTCCGGAGCCTTTTTGGTGTCGTACATCTGCCGTTTGTGCATCTCGTCAAACACGGCGAACTGGTCGGTGGAGCATTCCGCCAGGTTGCTCATAAGCAGCTGTCTCAGGTTCGCGCAGGAGGATTCGATTATTCCGCTTGCGTAGTCCTTTACCAGATCCTTTTCCTGGGTGAGAAGATCGGTAAGAAGTTCCTGCTGGTTCATACTGGTATGATTCGTCATATGTCACTCCTTTTGCATTTACTGGTGGCTGTCCAGGTAGTTTTGCAGCGCGTCAAAGTGCTGCTTGTGGTGCTGGGCAAAACGGTTTGCCATGTCCTTGAGGGGCTGCTCGCTGAGTATTTCGGCGTATATCCTGCTCTTCTTGTAGGCAAGGGCCTCATGGTACATCTGGTCCTGTATTATGCCCAGGTTCTTGGTGTCCATCATGGACTGGGCTGTCTCCATTTTGTAGTTGACCGGTTCGGTCTGCTTCATAAAGGAGTTCGTGTCGTTTTGTGTCATTTATAACCTCCGTTTTTTTAGTCTGCGATGCGCATCGCAATTATATTATCTGACGGAGCACGCTAAAACTTACTATGAGGAGAATAGATGAAGAAGAAAAAAACGGGTAAATCGGCTATGGATTCCGCTCTGGATTATCTTACCTCGAGGCCCAGGACGGTGCGGGAGATGGAAAACTACCTTGACGGCCAGAACTACGGAGAATACGAGGTGTACGCCGCAGTGGAGCGGCTCAAGGAGCTGAAATACCTTGACGATGCCAGGTATGCGGCGGATTTCGTCTCCACCCGCCTTGCAACGAAGCCGCTGAGCAGGCGAAAGCTTAAAGAGCAGCTGCGCACTCATTACCTTAGCGCCGACGACATAGACGCCGCCATGGAGCAGGTGACCGACGATGTGGAAAGGCGGAACGCCATGGCCGTGGCGGAGAAGTTTTACCGTCAGTTCGAGGGACTTGAGGAATACGACAGAAGGCAAAGAATTGTAAGAAGGCTGGCTGGCCGAGGCTATGACTTCGGCGTGATACGCGACAGCGTGGAGGAGCTGATAGGCGCCATAGACTGTCCCATAGCGAGCGACGGAGAGGACGAGGAATAATATGAGCGGAAGTATCACTGACATTAAGGGTATAACTGTAGGCCATTATACGGATAAAAAGGCAAAAACCGGATGCACTGCCGTTATTTGCCAAAAAGGGGCGGTGGCTGGAGTCGACGTTCGCGGCAGTGCGCCCGGCACGAGAGAGACAGACCTTCTGCGGGGATACAATTCCGTAGAAAGGGTTCAGGCAATAATGCTTTCCGGCGGCAGTGCATACGGGCTGGATGCGGCAAGCGGAGCCATGCAGTACTTTGAGGAGCAGGGCCTTGGCGTAGACGTGGGAATTGGAGTAGTTCCCATAGTCCCTGCGGCGGTCATATTCGATCTGGGCGTGGGGGATCCCAAGGTGCGCCCCGGCAAGGCGGAGGGCTATGCCGCATGCAAAGACGCTAAGGCTTCCACCCCATCTGGCAGCATAGGCGCAGGCACCGGCGCTACTGTGGCAAAGGCTTTCGGGAGCAGGTACGCAGTGAACAGCGGCCTCGGCACAGCATGTATAGAGCTGGAAAACGGGGTAAAGGTGGGGGCGATAGCCGTAGTGAATGCGCTGGGCGACATATACGACCCGGCCACGGGCGAGCTGGTGGCCGCGGCGAATATGGACGGCAAGCTCACACCCTGCATGGATTCAGCAGCCCTGGGGCAGGCGGCCTTCGGCAATACCACCATAGGCGTGGTGGCGACCAATGCAAAGCTCACCCGGGAGGAAGCAAACAAGCTGGCTTCAATGGCACACGACGGGCTGGCCATGACCATACGCCCCGTGCATACCTCGCTGGATGGAGATACCTTCTTTGCAATGTCCACGGGCGAAAGGGAGTGTGAGCTGCTGCCGGTACTGGTAGCGGGGGTGAGAGCGGTATCTGCCGCTATACTGGACGCCGTAAGGAGCGCCGAATGATACTTGGCACGGGCATAGACATAATCGAGGTGGAAAGGGTAAAGCGGGCCGCAGCAAAAGAGGGCTTTATGGAGCGCGTGTTCACGGAAACTGAGCGGCAAAGGCTCAAGTCCGGCAATAACGACCCGCAGCGCATAGCGGGGGCATTTGCCGCAAAGGAGGCCGTAGCAAAGGCGCTGGGCACAGGAATAGGCATTATCGAATGGAGGGAAATAGAGATAACCCATGATGAAAAGGGCGGGCCTCTCGCCGCGCTTTCAGGAAAGGCACTTAAGCTTATGAACGGTATGGGCGGCAGAATGCTGCATGTGAGCATATCTCACATAAAGGATATTGCCGTGGCGCAGGCAATATTGGAGGGCTGACGTTGAGCATAAAGGAAGAAAAGGCCGCCTTACGCAGGGAAATCAAGCAGCGCATAAGGGTGCTTTCAAAAGAAGACATAAAGTCGCAGTCGATTTCGGCCTGCAAGCTGGCGGCAGGACTGATCGCATTCAAAAATGCACGGACAATACTCAGCTACAGGGCGCTGCCGGGGGAGTGCGACCCCGCTGAGCTGGTAAAAGCCGCGGCCAGCATGGGCAAAAACGTCGCTTATCCCGTTTGCAGCGGGGATGGCGGCCTTGAACTGTATATACCCTCCGATGGAAGCTGCTTTGTGAAGGGCGCATATGGAATAGCAGAGCCTGACAGGGAGAGGTCCGGACGGATGATGATTGACCAAATAGATCTTATAATAGTGCCGGGGCTGGCCTTTGGCAGGGACCTTTACAGGCTGGGCCGGGGCGGCGGATACTATGACAGGCTGCTCAACGGTGCCGCCGCGTTCAAACTGGGCCTCGCGCTGAAGGAGCAGATAACGGAGCGGGTGCCGCGAGATGCCTGGGATGCAAAAATGGACGCAGTAGCCTGTAGTTTTGGGATATATTGTTAATTAAACAAAAATATCCTTGTTAGGAAGGCTTTGTAATGATAAAATATACAATAGCTGTATTCGGAGGTGTAAATGCGGATAATCGCAGGAGATAAAAGAGGCTGCGCCATTTCCGCCCCAAAGGGGTTGGATACGCGGCCTACGCTGGACAGGGTAAAGGAGTCGCTGTTCGGCATACTCCAATTCGACATATACGGCAAGAGGGTGCTGGATCTTTTCGCCGGTTCCGGGGCGCTGGGGCTTGAGGCGGTTTCACGGGGCGCAGAAAGCGCCGCATTCTGCGACAGTGCGAGGGACAGCATAGACATAGTCAACGCCAACATAAAAAAACTGGGCTATGGGAATAAGTGCCGAGTATATCATTGTGACTGGGAACGGGCGGTATCCATGATGGCTTCCCGGGGCGACAGGTTCGACATAGTATTCATAGACCCGCCCTACGGCGCAGGCATAGCCGATAAGGCTGCGGCAACGCTTTACGATAAGGGACTGCTGGCGGAGGGCTTCATAATAGCTCTCGAGCACGACTCAAAGCTGCCGCCAATGATAGAACACGACAAGCTGGAGATATACGATGTGCGCCATTATGGCGAGCTTACCGCAATTTCCTTCATAAGAGAGAGGCAATAATGAGAACAGCCGTATGCACCGGGAGCTTTGACCCGCCTACGCTGGGCCACATGGATATATTCATGCGAGCCGCGGAGCTTTTCGACATGGTATATGTAGCGGTATTGACAAACCCCAACAAAAAGCCTGTCTTTACCGCCGATGAACGGTGCGGGCTGCTTATGGAGGCGGCAAGGGCGGAGGGACTTAACAATGTCTGCGCCGAGGCATACAGCGGCCTGGCGGTGGATTTCGCAAGGCAGAAGGGCGCCGCTGCCATAATACGCGGAATAAGGAACGGCAGCGACCTTGAATACGAAAGGTCAATGGAGGGAGCAAATAAGTTCCTGAGGCCCGACATAGAGACTGTCTATCTGTTGGCAAGGCCGGAGCTTGAGTTCATAAGCTCCAGCGCGGTTAAGGAGATGGCTTCCTACGGAAAGGATATCGACGGGCTGGTGCCCGACGCAATAAAAAATAAAATCGCAGAAAGGTTGATTAAGCGATGAGCAATAATATGCAGAACCTCAAAATTTACGACATTATAGATCAGCTTGAGGATCTTATAGAGAACAGCCCCAAGCCTAAGCTCTCCGGCAGCGCAACCAAGCGCACCGTGGACGTTGAGGAGGTTTTTGACCTTCTGGGCGACCTTAAGACCACTATTCCGGAGGATATACGCCGGGCCAACAGCCTTATGATAGAGGCTCAGAATACTATAGACAGTGCAAACGACACCGCGCAGGAGACCATAGACGCCGCCAATACCAAAGCTGACGCCATAGTGGCAGAGGCGCAGAACAAAGCCAACCTGGTGCTCGAAAAGGCCCGTGAGGAGTACGAACGTCTCATCGCTGAGGACGAGATATATCAGGAGGCCCAGAAGAGGGCGCAGCTCCTTGCCGCAAAGGCTGAGTACAATGCTAACGAGGTATTCGAGAATGCCAAGACCTATGCCGACGACATACTGGCAGATCTCGAAAGGTTCCTCGACGAGTACAAGAATCTGGTCAACGTAAATCGCAAGGATCTAGGCGCAAGGGCGAGAGTAGCCACTCCCGTACAGCCTATACAGCAGTTCACACAGCCCTCAAAGCCGGCAATGAGCGCAGATGACGTAATGGCAAGCGTACAGCAGCAGACGACAGCCTCTGCTGCCGCCGCGGCGCAGCCCGCACGCAAGCCGATATCTCCCCAGCCTAAGCCCGAGCCCCGCAACTCTGTATCCGAGAGCAACCGCGGCAGGCGCAAGGCAGCAGAGCCCGTAGACGACATCAACGACGAGGACGATGACGATTATTACGATGACGACGAGGAAGATGACGACAAGAAGGGCGGCTTCCTGTTCGGCCTGTTCAAGAAGCACAAGAACTTCGATGATGACGACTTCGACGACGAAGACGATGACGATTTTGACGACTAAAGCCTGAGCTTTATTGCGCTCCACCCGGGGCGCTTTTTCTTTTGGCTTTTTTGTACCGCCCCGCCGCCCCTATCATCATCACTACGGACAGCGCCATGAGCATAGCGCCCAGCGCCGCGGCAATGGACAGCGTATTGTGCAGCAGCGTATCCGCCGTGACGGAGCGGTACACCGGCTGCGGCAGCGGAAACAGCGTGAGAAAAATATAGGCTATGGCTGCGGAAAGGGCGCCCTGTATCAACTTCGTAGAAAAATAGCGGAGGAAGGGCAGCGGCGCAAAAGTCAGCGACTGGGCGTAGACGCACAGCCCGCCGAAGGAAAAAACGAATGCCGCGGCGGCTCCAAGGGGCCGCATGCCTATGCTGAGCTTGCTCAGCGCCGCGCTTCCGCCTGCCATTTCCAGCATTCCGTACAGCAGAGCGCCTGACAGGGAGCCTCCTTTGCCGACGCCCAGCATGGCTCCGAATCCGCCCATGAGCGCAGAGAAGAACACCAGCGCCGCGCATATGTTAAGCATTGCCGAAACGCTGCTTTGCAGGGCGTTCGACAGGAGACGCAGGGGAGAGGGACAGGATGCCTGCGGACGGGATTTTATGTGTATGGGAAAGAGGATGAGCATTATTGTTGCGGATAAAAACTGAGCCGGGATTATGTAAAGCGCAAGCCGCGGGCAGCCGACCATGCCGGAGCAGAAGGAGGCGTATATGAAGATGGGGCTGACGTTGTTGAGTATGGCGGCGGAGCGGGCGTCAGGCTCGCCGTAGCCTGACAGCAGCCTTGCCCCGGCCGGCGCGCCGGAGATGAGGGACAGAAATATAAGCGAGGCGCGCTCCAGCCTGCCGGATACGCCGGCATTCTGCATTACGCTGGCGCAAACGAAAAATGGCAGCAGGGCGGGCAGCAGTGAATCGCGCCAGATCAAAAAGCCTGCCGAAGCCCATGAGACGGCGGCAGGGCTGTACAGGAACAATACGCAGCAGCAAAGCGCGCATACTGAATATGTGACGAGCCTTTTCAAGATAACACCTCCGCATACGGTCAGTTATGTGTATGCGGAGCGGTGGTCAAACTATAATCAGAGGATAGGAAAAGTCGGACTTCACAGGTGATGGGGAGGGCCTGCCCAATGCCGCTATGTCGGCGCAGCGCACTTCCAGCGCCATAAGCTCCGACTGTCTTTCATTGAGCTTTGATACGTCTCCGTAGCGTGTGAACACGGGCAGCTCTGATTTTTCGTGCAGGGCGGAGAGGAGAGACTGCGCTTCGCGGCGTATGCCAAGCACGCGTATGAACAGGCTGTCCAGCTTTTTCATGGGGCTGCCGTAAATGCCGAGCAGGGCGCACATGCATATGCGCTTGAGGCGGGCCATGGTGTAACGGCGGCTTTTTACCGCAGTGAGTACGGAGCCGATATCAGCGTATTTACGGCAGGCGGAATAGAGCAGGTTTTCAAGGCCTTCCGTTACGTCAGGCAGCGACTTGAGCTGTTCCTTGCTCATGCGGCGCAGGGCATATACGGTCTCCCGGGAGAGGCTTTGCAGCATAATGGGGGCGGTGTGACCCAAAACGCTGAGCATATCTTCGTAAATGCCTTCTGGAATATAAGACTTTATGTGCTCCGATTCGCCTGAGACGATCAATCGCCGTATATTTGACGCGCTGGTAAATCCGCCGCAGGTGTGGGCGCTGTCGTGGGCAACGCCGGTGCGGCCTATGGCGATGGGCTGCAGAGTGGCGTCGATGCGGCGTATGGCGCGGATATATTCTATGCCAAGTATGTCGTTTGGGGAAGAAAACACTGACGCAAGCTCGGGAGGAAGGTACTCACCGAAGGCACGCGCCCTGGCGTCAGGGTAAGAAAGGCCCCGGGATATGTTTGACCTTATAAGCGCCTTCAACTCGTCAGGCTCGTTGTTCAGCACGTCCACAGCACGGCAAAGGAGGTCCGTATCGCCGCATTCGCTGCCGAAGGCTATGGAATCCGCTATGCCGCTTCTTGAAAGCAGCGTTACGCCGCCGAGAGCAAATGCCTCGGCGCTGGCAAGGGCAAATGGCGTGGGCAGCGTTATGACCATGTCCGCGCCGTTCTCGAGGGCCCACTTGGCCCTAAGCCGCTTTTCGAACATGGCGGGCTCGCCCCGCTGCACGAAGTCCCCACTCATTACGGCAACGGCAAAATCGGCACCGGACGCCTCTTTGGCTTTTTGCAGCTGATAGGCGTGGCCGTTGTGAAAGGGGTTGTATTCGGCTATTATTCCCACTGATTTCATGCTTACATTATACGATAGCCAAGCCCGGGGGAAAAGGGGAAAAATAAGCGGGAAATTTGTTTATGCGCTGTTGTATTTGGAAAACTTATGCTATAATACAAAAGTCTAGGTATGCTTATAACGGAAGTATCATAAAGCAGATTTTTGAAAGGAGACGGAATAATGTCTATCATCGACACCATCAAAGCAAAAGCAAAAGCTGACGTAAAGCACATAGTGCTTCCCGAGGGAAGTGAGGAGCGTACCGTTCAGGCCGCAAGGCTGATAACCGATCAGGGCATTGCCAAGGTCACCCTTATCGGCAAGAGCGAGGATATCAAGGCTGCCGCTGCCAGGTTCAACGTGAACTTGGACGACATTGCAATGATCGACCCGGCTGCCTCTGAGCTGTATCCCGGATACTGCGAGAAGTTCGCTGAAATGCGCGCAAAGAAGGGCGTTACCCTTGAGCAGGCGCAGAAGACCATGCTCGACCCCCTGTTTTTCGCCGCTATGATGGTTTACGATGACAAGGCTGACGGCTTCGTTTCCGGCGCTATAAATACCACCGGCAACACACTCCGCCCCGGCCTCCAGATAATAAAGACCGCAAAGGGCGTATCCACCGTTTCCAGCTGCTTTATCATGGAAGTTCCCAACAAGGCCTACGGTGACAACGGCGTGCTGGTATTTGGCGACTGCGCGGTAAATATCGCCCCTACCGCAGAGCAGCTGGCCGCTATAGCCATCAGCTCCGCACAGAGCGCAAAGGCGCTTTGCGGAATGGAGCCCCGCGTAGCCATGCTTTCCTTCTCAACTAAGGGCAGCGCCAAGCACGAGAACGTGGATCGCGTAGCGGAAGCTACCAGGCTGGTACACGAGCTTGCTCCCGAGCTTAACGTGGACGGCGAACTTCAGGCGGATGCTGCTCTGGTCGAAAAAGTCGGCCAGCTCAAGAGCCCCGGAAGCCCTGTTGCCGGCAAGGCCAACGTACTGATCTTCCCCGACCTGCAGGCGGGCAATATCGGCTATAAGCTGGTTCAGCGTCTGGCAGGCGCAGAGGCCATAGGCCCCATCTGCCAGGGCTTCGCAAAGCCCATCAACGACCTGTCCCGCGGCTGCAGCGTTGACGATATAGTATCCGTCGTTGCCATTACCGCAGTTCAGGCACAGAATATGTAATCATTATCGGAGGAAAAATATAAATGAAAATTCTCGTAATCAACGCAGGCAGCTCTTCCCTGAAGTATCAGCTCATCGATCTCGATCACAGCAGCGTGATAGCAAAGGGCATCTGTGAGCGCATAGGCATACCCGGCTCCATGATCTCCTACAAGTCCGCCAAGGGCGACAAGTACGAGAAGCAGCAGGACATGAAGAACCACGAGGACGCTATCGCCATGGTTCTGGAAGTTCTTGCGGATCCCGAGATCGGCGTAATAAAGAACATGAGCGAGATAGACGCGGTGGGCCATCGCGTGCTCCATGGCGGCGAGAAGCTGTATGATCCTATCCTCATCGACGACGAAGTGCTTAAGGCAATCGAGGACTGCATTCCTCTCGGACCTCTCCATAATCCCGCCAACCTTATGGGCATCCGCGGCTGCATGGCCGTTATGCCCGGCGTACCCATGGTAGCGGTATTCGATACCGGCTGGGGCATGGCCATGGAGAAGTCCCATTATATGTACGCTCTGCCCTACGAGGCATACGAAAACTATAAGGTACGCCGCTACGGCTTCCACGGAACCTCCCACAGGTACGTCACCGGCCGTGCCCTTGAGCTGCTGGGCAACCCCAACGCAAAGGTCATCACCTGCCATCTTGGAAACGGCTCCAGCGTTAGCTGCTCCAAGGCCGGCAAGTGCGTGGATACCTCCATGGGACTTACCCCTCTTGAGGGCCTTCCCATGGGTACCCGCTGCGGCAGCATCGATCCCGCCATCATGCCCTTCCTGATGGATAAGACCGGCATGACTGCCAAGGAGATGGATACCTACATGAACAAGAAGAGCGGCATGCTGGGTATCTCCGGCATCTCCAGCGACTTCCGCGACCTGGGCGCCGCCGCAGAGAAGGGCGATGAGCGCGCCAAACTGGCCCTCGATATGTTCGTATATGCCGTAAAGAAGTACATCGGCTCATACGCGGCAGCCCTCAACGGTGCTGACGCTATCGTATTCACTGCCGGCGTAGGCGAGAACGACCGCGAGGTACGTGCGGATATCCTGAGGGATATGGAGTACATGGGCATAGTGGCCGATTTCGACTATAACATGACCTGTCCCCGGGGGGAAGAAGTCTGCATAAGCAAGCCCGAGAGCAAGGTGAAGATCTTTGTTATCCCCACCGACGAGGAAATGACCATCGCAAGGGATACCGCCAGGCTTGTGGCAAAATAATCAGTTGACAAATCAATGTCTTACAGATAAAATATGTAAGGTGTGCTCTTGAAAGGAAAAATATGAAGCTTAACGTTGCACAGGAACTCAAACAGCCGGGCCGGATAGGCAGATGCCATGAGGATGTGATCCTCGACAGGCAGGAATATCTCGGCAGGGAGCTTAAATTCGCCGCTCCGCTTACGGTAGAGGGCGAGTACTTCTTTGACGGCGAGGGCTTCAGCTTCAAGGGTACGGCTACCACAAAGCTTGACTCCGAATGCGCCCTTTGCGGCAAGCCCTTCATCGAGGAGCTTACCTTCGACTTCGACGAGCGCTTTCTCCGGGAGCCGGAGCCGGACAGCGAATGCTACGGCTACACCGGCGAGGAATTGGATGTCAGCCAGATGCTCCTTGACGACTTATTCCTCAATCTGCCTGCTTTCAGCAAGTGCAGCGAGGATTGTAAGGGGCTTTGCCCGGTTTGCGGGTGCGATTTGAACACAGTTCAGTGTTCCTGTGTTAGAGAGAAAGAAAAGGAAAATCCTTTCTCCGCTCTGGAGCAGCTGTTGTATCACGATAAGGAGGTGTAACCATGGCAGTCCCTAAGAGAAAAACGTCTAAGGCAAGACGCGACCAGCGTAGAGCCCATTGGAAGTTGACCGTTCCCGGTATCGTGGAATGTCCGCAGTGCCATGAGCCCAAGCTGGCTCATCGTGTATGCAAAAAGTGCGGCTATTACGACGGCAAGCAGGCAGTTGCAGTGGATAAGGACTAATATCGCCTGAAAATTTTAAAACTCAAGGGGCTCCCGATAAAAGGGCCTCTTTTGTTTTAGTTAAAAATATTGTATAATATTTCTTAGTATTATATTAGGAGACGACAGATGAGAATAGCTGTTGATGCTTTCGGCGGCGACAATGCCCCGGCGGCGGTAGTGGAAGGCTGCATAGATGCCCTGAAAAAGTATCCCGATATGTCCGTCACCCTCTGCGGCGACGAGGAACGAATAAAGGTTGAGCTTGAAAAGTATCAGTATGATGGTACACGTGTGGACATTCTTCATTCACCCGAAATAATATCCTGCGACGAGCAGCCGACCTTCGCCATACGCAGGAAGAAGGATTCTTCCCTCGTAAAAGCCATGGAGCTTGTGCGCGACAAGAAGGCTGACTGCGTGGTATCGGCAGGCAGCACCGGTGCGGTACTTGCGGGAGCCACGTTCATAATAAAGCGCATCGAAGGAGTAAAGCGTCCGGCCATAGGAGTGGTGTTCCCGGCGGAAAAGGGCTGTGTGCTTATAATGGACTGCGGCGCAAACGTTGACTGCAAGCCCTCGTACCTTCAGCAGTTTGCCGTGATGGCGTCTGCGTACATGCACGATATAATGGGTGTGGATAACCCCAGAGTGGGCCTCCTCAACAACGGCGCGGAAGCCGAAAAGGGAAACGAGCTTACCAAGGCTGCCTATAAGTTACTTGAGCAGACCCCGGTGAACTTTGTTGGAAACTGCGAGGCGAGGGAGATACTCTCAGGCGAATTTGACGCCATAGTCTGCGACGGCTTCGCGGGAAACATCGTTCTTAAATATACCGAGGGCCTTGCTTCCACATTCATAGGCATGCTTAAAAAAGAACTCATGGCAGATACGCGCAGCAAGCTGGGCGCCGCAATGGCGAAGCCCGCCTTCAGGCGCTTCAAAAAGGTAATGGATTATACCGAGTACGGCGGGGCGCCCCTTTTGGGTATTGACGGGGGTGTGATAAAGGCACACGGCAGCTCAAATGCCAAGGCATTTGCGGCGGCGCTGGGTCAGGCGCGGAGCTTTGCTTCCAGCGGCACCAACGAAACCATACGCCGCGCCGTAAAGTCACTGCCCGAGGTCCCGGATTGAATAGAGGATTGACATCAAAATAATATGCGGCTAAACTATAGTTGCTTATTGGTATAATCAGAAAGGCGGTATTATATATGACTTTTGAAAAGATTCGCGAAATGCTCTCCAAGCAGATGGATATCCCCGAGGAGTCCATAACCATGGATTCCAGGCTTGTGGAAGACCTCAAGGCCGATTCACTTGACGTTGTGGAGCTTATAATGGATATCGAGCAGGAGTATGGAATTCAGGTTCCAGAGGAGGAGCTGCCAAACGTACATACTGTAGGCGACATATTGAGGGTAATGAACAAATAACTATACTTCAAACAGTACCCGCATCTTATGGTGGATGCGGGTACTTTGGTATGGAGGAAGCAAATGGAGCTGGAATTTGCGAGGCTGCAAAAGCTCAATGAGCTGCAAGCGGCAATAGGCTATAAATTTAAAGATACAGAGCTTTTGAATACGGCCCTTACACATACGTCTTATGTGAAGGGTGACGGCAACGGCAGCGTACACAATGAAAGGCTGGAGTTTTTGGGTGACGCAGTGCTGGAGCTCTGCGTGAGCGAAAAGCTCTACAAGGAATACCCTGAGCTGAACGAGGGCGTGATGACGAGAGTGCGTTCCCTTTCGGTATGCGAGGGCGCGCTGCATAAATCGGCCGTAGGCTTCGGCCTGGGCAATTATCTGCTGCTTAGCCACGGCGAGGAGCACTCGGGCGGCAGGAGCAAGCCGTCTATACTGGCGGACGCAATGGAAGCGGTGATAGGCGCCGTATTTCTGGATGGCGGTATGGGAGAGGCAAAAAGGCTGGTGCTGTATGCGGTGGAGAGCCACATAGAGCGTGCGGTGCGCAACGTGAATACCAAGGATTATAAGACACTCCTGCAGGAGTATGTGCAGAAGCAGCATCAGGGCAACGTAACGTATAATCTTATCGAGGCTTCCGGCCCGGACCATCAGAGGGTATTCACCCTTCAGGCTGTCATAGCCGGGGAGCCAAAGGGCATAGGCAGCGGCGGAAGCAAGCAGGAGGCAGGTCAGAAAGCGGCCAAGGCCACGCTGGAGGGCCTCGGGCTGCTGTAATATAATAAGCCGACATTGGCGCAGAGGTTGGAATATTGCGGTTAACAAAAATAGAGATCAACGGATTTAAATCATTCGCTAAGAAGACCGAGATTCAGGTCGAAAAAGGAATAACGGCTATCATAGGTCCCAACGGCAGCGGCAAGAGCAACATAGCCGATGCCGTCCGCTGGGTTTTGGGCGAGCAGAGCGCAAGGGTTCTCCGCGGCAACAAGATGGAGGACGTCATATTTAACGGCACCGAGCAGCGGAAGCCCCAGTCCTTCTGCGAGGTGACGCTGGTATTCGACAACTCGGACGGCAGGCTGCCTACGGATTTCGCTGAGGTCAGCGTTACCCGGAGGGTTTACAGGAGCGGCGAAAGCGAATACCTTATCAACAATACACAGTGCAGGCTGAAGGACATAGGCGAGCTTTTCCGGGATACCGGCATAGGCAAGGAAGGCTATTCCATAATAGGCCAGGGCAAGGTAGAGGAGATACTTTCCAACAAATCAAATGACCGCAGAAACGCCTTTGAGGAGGCTGCGGGCGTGATGAAATACAGGGTGCGCAAGGAAGAGGCCGAGCGCAAGCTGGAAAACACGAGAAAGAACCTGGTTCGCCTCAACGACATACTGGAGGAACTGAGCCGCCAGATAGGCCCTCTCGAGGAGCAGAGCGCCGCGGCGAGACAATATCTGAAGCTTAGGGACGAGCTGAAGGAGATAGAGGTGAACGTGTTCCTCTATCAGTACGATAAACTCAATGAGCGCATAACTACTCTGGGCGACAGCATGGCGCAGTACGCCGAGGCTATACGGCAGTCCACAGGTATTGAGGCCGCGCTTGCCGCAGACTGCAGCGCCGAGGAGGAAAAGGAGCGCAGTCTCAATGCCGCCATAGGCGAGATACAGTCAAAGCTGCTGACTGCAACGACTGGAGTGGAAAACCGCACAGGCGAGGCAAAGGTGGCCCGGGAGCGAATGGCCAACCTTGCCAAGGAAAGGGAGCGCCTTGAGAATGACGCCAGAGAGGACAGAGTCAGGCTGGAGGAACTGAAGAAATCCATGGCGGAGGTTTCTGTCCGGAGCAGCGACACGGAGGAGACGAAGCAGCGCGAGAGAGCAAAGCTTGCCGGGATAGAAAAGCAGCTTGCCGGCATACGGGCGGAAATATCGGACAAAGAACAGCTTCTGGAAAGCCAGAAGAACAGCATGATAGAGGCCATGAACCGCCTGTCCGACGCAAAGAGCAGGCTTTCGAGATTAGAGGCCATAAAAACAACGCTGCTTGGCCGCATAGACTCCATAAATCAGAAGATGGCGGCTATAGCCGAGGAGGGCGAGAAGCTCTCCCACGAATATGATCAGGTGTTCGGCAGCTACAGCGAGATAAAGCAGGGCTACGACGGCAAAAACGCGGAACGCATGGCGGCGATAGCCCACCTTAACGAGCTGAACGCACAGCTAAAGCAGGATAGTGAAAATATCCGCGCCCTTGAGCAGCAGATAGAGGCGGAAAGCTCAAGGATAAAGGTGCTTCAGGAGATGAAGCGTGCCTACGAGGGGTATTATTCAAGCGTCCGGAACGTTCTCAGGGACGCAGCAAGGGATCCCCTCCTTGGCAAGTGTATAGAGGGCGTGGTGGCGGAACTTATCCGGGTCCCCTGCGAGTACGAGAGCGCAATAGAGATGACGCTGGGCTCCGCCTTGCAGAACATAGTTACCCCTACCGAGCAGGACGCGAAGCAGGTGATAGGATACCTGCGCTCAAGGCAGTACGGAAGGGCGACCATGCTGCCGGTCTCCAGCATGCGCCCGAGGCTGCTGAGCGATGACGAAAGGTCAATGTGCAACGTGGAGGGCTTTATAGGCGTAGCCTCCGACCTCGTATCCTTTGATGAGAGATACAGGGGCATATTTGAAAACCTTCTTGGCCGCACGATAGTGGTGAAGGATCTTGACGCAGGCATCGCCATAAATAAGCGAGCGAGATCGTCCTTCAGAATAGCTACATTAAAGGGCGATATAATAAACCCCGGCGGCAGCATGACCGGCGGCAGCACCCAAAAGCGGGAGTTCAGCCTGATAGGCCGTGAGCGGGAGATAGAGACCATAACAGCGGCGCTGAAAAAGCAGCGGGAACAGCTTGAAAGGTCCAAGGTCGAGCTTGGAAAGCTGGAGTGCGATATAGCCGAAGCCAACGATGCCGTGGAACAGGCGTCTGAGGCGCTGCACGCGGCGGATGTAGAGCTTGCCACGCACCGCGAAAAGGTGGACGTGGTGCAGAAGTACGTAGAGGAAAACAGGGACGAGATGGAGCAGGCAAGGCTTGAGCTCGCCCAGATAAACGACAGCATAGAAAATATAGACGAGCAGTATCGTGAGGCCAACGAGGACCGCTCTCAGTGGGAGCAGGGCAACGTGGCAAGCCAGGACGACATAAGGAAGCTTCAGGAGGAGCTGAATAAGCTCCGGGCGGAAGCCGCCAATGTGAACGACAAGGCTACCGAGCAGAAGGTAGCCCTGATGGCCCTCGAGAAAGAGGCAAACGCCGCTGAAAACGAGGCAAAGCGCATGGAGCGCGAGGCCAGTGGCCTTATGGCTGCCATAAAGCGCAGCAAGGATGAGATAGAGCAGGGCAGCAGAAGCTTCCTTCAGCTGCAAGCACAGGTTGCCACGCTGGACGACAGCATATCCTCCGAGCGCATGGACGTGGACAGGCTCACGGATCAGCTGCATACCATGGAGGAGGAGCGGGCAAAGCGCCTCAGTTCCATAGATGAGCTGCGGGAGCGGCGGGACAATATCTCCGCAGAGCTCAACGACATAAAGGAGCGCAGCCATAGGGCGGAGCTGAACCTGAACAAGGCGCAGCTGGAATTGCAGAACATGCAGGACAGGATCTGGTCGGATTATGAGCTCACCTATGAGAACGCCCAGCCAATGCGGCGGCAGATAGCCATAACCGCCTCGCACATCAGGGTGGACGAGTTGAAAACGGCAATACGCGCCCTGGGCGACGTGAACGTAGGTTCCATAGAGGACTATAAGAACGTCAAGGAGCGCTACGATGAGCTGAATGCCCAGTATGAGGATCTCACCAAGGCGGAGGCTGACCTGCAGGTGCTTATAACCGACCTTGTCTCCACCATGGAGGAGGAGTTCCGCAGGCAGTTCGCGCTTATACAGCAGAACTTCTCGCAGGTATTTGTGGAGCTGTTCGGCGGCGGCAGGGCAGAGCTGATTCTTTCCGACAAGGACGACATACTCAACTGCGATATAGACATAATCGCACAGCCCCCGGGCAAGAAGCTGCAGCTGCTGTCGCTGCTCTCCGGCGGCGAGCGGGCGCTTACGGCAATAGCGCTGCTGTTTGCCATGCTCAAGCTGAAGCCCACGGCTTTCTGCATACTGGACGAGATAGAGTCTGCGCTGGACGATGCTAACGTTACGAATTTTGCGGAGTATGTGCGCAACTATTCCGACGACACCCAGTTCATACTAATAACACACAGAAAGGGCAGCATGGCGGTGTGCGATTCGCTTTACGGCGTGGCAATGGAGGAGCGGGGCGTATCCAAGGTGGTATCTGCAAAATTTACCGAATCCGCATAATACCCAAAAGGAGGAAATACAAATGGCGGGCTTTTTTGATAAGCTCAGGCAGGGGCTTTCCAAGACAGGCAGCGGCATAGCGGCTATATTCACAGGCTCCGGCATAGACGACGAATTCTACGAGGAGCTGGAAGAAGCCCTCATAATGGCAGACGTAGGCATGGCGACCACCGATAAGCTGCTGGACGGCCTTAGGGATGCGGTGGCCGAAAAGAAGATCAAGGAGCGTTCCGAGGCGCGCAAGGAGCTTATAAGCCTGCTGGCGGATCTTATGCGGCCCGAAAAGCCATTTCTCGACGGGACGAACAGGGCCGTGATAATGGTGGTCGGCGTGAACGGCGTGGGGAAGACTACCTCGTTGGGCAAGATAGCTGCGTATTATAAAAATCAGGGCAGGGACGTAGTCCTCGCGGCGGCGGATACCTTCCGCGCAGCCGCTGCCGAGCAGCTCACCGTATGGGCGGAGCGTGCCGGCGTGCCAATAATAAAGCACGGAGAAGGCGCGGACCCCGCGGCGGTAGTGTTCGACGCGGCGGCCTCATTCAAGGCGCGGAACCGTGATATGCTGCTTTGCGACACGGCGGGCAGGCTGCACAATAAGAAAAACCTCATGAACGAGCTGGAGAAGATGCGCCGCGTGCTGGACCGGGAGCTGCCCGGCGTGCCTGTGGAGGCGCTGATGGTGCTTGACGCCACCACCGGCCAGAACGCAATAGCTCAGGCGCGAGCCTTCGGCGAGTCCGCAGGGCTTACCGGCATAATACTTACCAAGCTTGACGGCACCGCAAAGGGCGGCGTGGCCGTGGCCGTAAAGGAAGAGCTGAAAATACCTGTTCGCTTCGTAGGCGTTGGCGAGGGCATAGACGACATGCAGGCCTTCGATCCCGATGATTACGCAAGAGCGCTGCTTAGCGAATGATGAAAACGCAATGCGCTGTGGGCTGTGATAAGCAGTCCATTTTTATTTTTAAGGATTTGCTGCTGCGAAACGTATTATAAGTGAAGGCCTTCGAAAGGAAAAAAGCATTTGGCTGGAGGAGTGATACCTTGAATCGAACCCTGAGAACAAGGGAAGAGACGGCGGATATATACAGGCGCAACATAGACGCCGTGTACCGGGTGTGCATGCTGTTCTTCAAAGGCAGCAGGGCGGATGCCGAGGACGCGGCCCAGAGCACCTTCCTGAAACTCATGAAAAGCCCTGTTAAATTTGAAAACGCGGCGCATGAAAAGTCGTGGCTCATAGTCGTCGCGTCCAATATATGCCGGGATTCCCTAAGGTCAGGCTGGAAGACGCGGGTTCAGCTGGACGATGAGTCGCTGGCTGGCATACCGGCAGAGGATGATCGAAGCGACCTCCTGCGGCAGGTTATGGAGCTTCCGGACAAATGCAAGACGGCGGTATATATGTACTATTACGAGGGCTATACTTCTGGGGAGATAGCCGCGGCAATGGGCAAGAGCAAGGCGAGCGTGTGGGGGTATCTGCACAGCGGGCGGAAGCTTTTGCGTGAGGCGCTGAAGGAGGAAGGGTATGAAGGATAAGCGTTTTATGGAAGCATGCGACAGGCTGAACATACGGGACTCCCGGCGCGAGGAGCTGCTCGGAGAGATATTCCTCAGAATTGAAGCCGAAGAAAGGGAAGAAAAGCATATGAAAAATTCAAATAGCAGAATAAGGCAGGGAAAACTGTGGCGCAAGCTGGCGCCGGTGCTGGCTGTGGTGCTGATACTCGGCGCGGTCATCTTGGTACCCAGCGTAGGCGAGGCCGTCAGCGGCTGGTTCGGTAAGCTGTTCAACAGAAGCGAGTATTTAGGTACGCTGCCGGAGAACCGGGCAAGCATGCCGGACGTGGAGACGGCCATACAAATTCCAAAGGATAATGAGCAGGATTATACGATATACACTCTTGACGAAACAGATGAAGCCATAGAATTCGCTGCGGCAAGGGCAAACTACGGCTTTGCACCTTATAATCCTGAGGACTGGCAATGGCTGAAGGAGACCGAACCCAAGATAACCGATATCCTCGTTGAAAACGGAAAGCTCACGGTAATATCATATTTGGATACTGATCCTCTGCCATTCTGGTGCGGAGACGAAAATATGAAGCTGGATTGGTACGGAGATGAGCTGTACATTACCAACGGCAGCAAGACATATGAACTGTATTTTGGTTCTACCGGATTGCAACCGCAGGAAGGTTATTTCAATGGCGAGGAGATGAATATAGACAGGGTGAAGCAGGATAAGGGCGTAATGCTGTATACGGAGTACAATATAGCGCTTGATAATATTCCGGAAGGTCATTACGATGCGGTATTTACATCGAGAATACTGGACTGCAGGGTGGATGTTATGGCAAACTTTGCAACTATAGCAAAGATAGAGCAGAGATTTGAGGTGGACATAGACAGCAGAAATACCTCTAAGAAGGAGAAAGGCAGCGTACAGATCAGCGGGAAGTATCCTCTTACGATATCCGATCATGAAAATGGCGGGGTATACAATATTGAAAAGGATCTTAGCGGAATAACTGTGAAGTCCGAGGCAGCTTTTAATGCCACGAGTATAGCGGTGAGCGTGTCCTATGAATTCCCGGAAGGATGGAGCGAAGCGGAAAAGAACGCATTCATATACGGGGGCAGAGATAGCGGGCTGCACTACGAAATACTGGTAGATGGGGAGAGCTTGGGGAAGGATGGCAAAAACCTGCACGGCAGACAAGGAGTGATCAATTTCGAGATACCCTTGACCTCCGACCAGCAGCAGAAGGCGGGCAGCATAGTGCTGAGGCCCGTATACGGCTGGCGCGATGACAATACCGAGAAAAAGGGCGTTGCGCTGGAGGGCTGCGACATAGTTATCAAATAACCGATTCACCACGCGGGGGCAGAAACTGCCCCCCCTTTTTTATTGCACGTAAATGGTTTATAATATTTTAACTATGAAAATTTATGCGAGGATTTGTATTTATGGAAGCTGCCGCGAAAAAAGGACTAAACTCAAACCAGCTCAAGCTTATCGCTATAATCGCCATGACCGTTGACCATCTGGCCTGGGTCATATGGCCAGGTTACCAGACACAGTGGTGGCAGCTGGCTCTGCACTGCATTGGCCGCATAACCGCACCCACCATGTGGTTCTTCGTTGCAGAGGGATACCATTATACTCATAGCTTCAAAAAGTATGCCCTGCGCCTGCTGGCCTTTGCGGTGATATCACATTTCGCTTACGACTTCGCCTTCGGTATACCATTCATACCCTTCACTACCACCGCCTTTAACCAGACCAGCGTCATATGGTCTTTATTCTGGGGCCTCATATTGCTTAAGGTAAACGGAAGCGACAAGCTTGTCACATGGCAGAAGATATCGATAATATTCATTGCGTGCGCAGTCTCCTTCTGTTCCGACTGGAGCTGCATAGCAACCATGGCGATACTCTACATCGGAACCTACCGGGGCAACTTCAATAAGCAGATGACATGGATGATGATCTGGGTCGCCGTATACGCCGCAGTGTATTTTCTCTTTATAAACAAGGTCTACGCCGTAATCCAGCTTTTTGCCGCGCTGGCCATACCGTTGCTCAAAAGCTATAATGGGGAGAGGGGAAGCTGGAAGGGAATGAAGTGGCTGTTTTATATCTACTATCCTTCCCATCTTATCATATGCGGCATAATACGCCTACTGCTCCACGGCAACATTGGCATAATGATAGGCAGCTAAAAAAGCTTGACATAAGGGAAAATATCCGTATAATAGTATGAGTGTAAAACACTTATGCTTTACAGCTGGCGTGGAAAGGCGGTCTTACTTTGGAAAAGCACGTGCGTCTGGGCCTGCTTCTGGATATATACGGCGAGCTGCTCACAGAGCGGCAGCGGTCCATACTTTTTCAGTCGGTAAACGAGGACTGCTCACTGGCTGAAATAGCCGAGAGGGAGGGAGTTTCCCGCCAGGCTGTACGGGACGCCATAATGAAGGCGACGGACAACCTCGAGGGATATGAGAATAGGCTTAAGCTCATGGAGAGGCGCATGGCGCTGATGAACGGGCTGGAAGAGCTGCAAAATATCTGCCACGATCCCGCCGTAAAGGCAAAGATCAGGACTTTGACGGAGATATGTGAAGATGGCATTTGAGGGCCTTGCATCAAAACTTCAGAGCGTATTCAAAAAACTATCCGGCCGCGGCAAGCTTTCCGAAAAGGAAGTAAAGGAAGCCATGCGGGAGGTAAAGATCGCCCTGCTCGAGGCGGACGTAAGCTTTACCGTAGTAAAAAAATTCATAAATTCCGTCACCGAGCGCGCGGTGGGCGCGGAGGTACTGGAAAGCCTCACACCCGGCCAGCAGGTGATAAAGATAGTAAACGACGAGCTTGTGAAGCTCATGGGCGGCTCAAACGCCAAGCTGGAGTTCGGCTCGAAGAATCCTTCGGTGATACTGCTCGCCGGCCTTCAGGGCGCGGGCAAGACCACCATGGCGGGTAAGCTGGGGGCGTACTGCCAGAAGCATTTCGGCAAGTCACCGCTGCTTGCAGCCTGCGATGTTTACAGGCCTGCCGCCATAAAGCAATTGCAGGTCGTAGGCGAAAAGCTCAGTCTGCCGGTGTTTGAAAAGGGCACGCAGGATCCCGTCATTACAGCGCAGGAGGCCGTAGAGTACGCAAAGCGCAACATGCGGGACATGGTGATAGTCGATACCGCCGGACGCCTGCATATAGACTCTGACATGATGGCTGAGATAGAGAAGGTGCGCGACGCGGTGAACCCCGCCGAGATACTTCTGGTCATCGACGCCATGACGGGTCAGGACGCCGTGAATGCCGCAAAGGCATTCAACGACGCGCTTGAACTTACCGGCGTCATAATCACCAAGCTGGACGGCGACACAAGAGGCGGCGCTGCGCTGTCTGTAAGGGAGGTTACCGGAAAGCCCATAAAGTTCTGCGGCAACGGTGAAAAGCTTACTGATATCGAGCCCTTCTATCCTGACAGGATGGCCAGCCGCATACTGGGCATGGGGGACGTTATGACCCTCATAGAGAAGGCTCAGGAGAGTTTCGATGCGAAAAAGGCGGAGGAGCTTGCCAAAAAGATAAAGACCAACGAGTTCACGCTGGAAGATTTCATGCAGCAGATGGAGCAGATGCAGAACATGGATATGGGAAACATGCTATCCATGGTTCCGGGCATGGACGCAGGCAAGCTGGGCAACGTACAGATAGACGAAAAGCAGCTTAAAAAGACTTTGGCCATAATAAAGTCCATGACGCCCAAAGAGCGGGCAAAGCCTGAGCTCCTTAATGCCAGCAGGCGGAGGAGGATAGCAGCGGGCAGCGGCAACTCGGTTCAGGAGGTAAACCGCCTTTTGAACCAGTTCGAGTCCTCGCGCAAGCTCATGAAGCAGCTTAGCTCGGGCAAGTTCGGCAAAAAAGGAAAGATGCGTTTTCCCTTCGGCTTTTAAGCCACAGGTTACCGCTTTCAATAATAAATAACTATAAACATATTTGGAGGAAATTTAGTCATGTTAAAGATCAGGCTTCGCCGCATGGGCGCCAAGAAGGCTCCTTTCTACCGCATCGTTGTTGCAGATTCCCGCTCTCCCCGCGATGGCGCTTTTGTTGAGGAAATCGGCTATTACAATCCCACTTCTGATCCCGCTGAGCTGAAGGTAGATAACGAGAAGGCTGCCCAGTGGATAAAGAACGGCGCACAGCCCACCGATACTGTACGCGGTTTGCTTAAGAAGTCCGGCGCTATCCAGTAATAACCACGGATAATTTGAGTAACGCTATGGGTGAATTGGTAAAATACATCGCCATGAACCTCGTGGATAAACCCGAAGAGGTCAAGGTCGAGGTAAAAGAGGGCGAAAACTCAACAATAATCGAGCTCACCGTAGCTCCTGACGATATGGGCAAGGTAATAGGCAAGCAGGGCCGTATAGCGAAGGCTATAAGGACCGTAGTCAAGGCCGCGTCCGTAAAGGAAAACAAAAAGTACGTCGTAGAGATAGTCTAAGGCGATATGCAGAAAAGTGGGCAAAACCACTTTTTTGCGTAACTGGAAATTTTTTTGCAGGAGAAACTCAATGGAGTATTTGCGCATAGGCCTTATAACCCGCCCGCACGGCGTGCACGGCGCCCTTAAGGTGCAGCCCTTGTCCGAGGATCTTACCCGATACAAAGGTCTCAGAGAGGCCTACCTTGAGCGCGGCGGCGCTTATGAGAAGGTGGAGGTATCAGACGTCAGCGTGCAGCCGGACGCGGTATATATGACTATCTCCGTATGCCGTGACCGGAACACGGCGGAGACGCTGCGCAACCACTACATCTCCGTGGACCGGGAACACGCCGTAAAGCTGCCGGAGGGCAGATATTTCGTTGAAGATATGATAGGCTGCGATGTATACGATACAAACGGCGCATATTACGGCAAGCTTACCGATGTGCTTGAAACCGGCGCAAACGACGTTTACGTAATTCAGGGCGAAAAGCAGCTTATGGTACCGGCGCTCAGGAAGCTGCTGAAAGAAGTCGATGTGGCGAATAAGCGTATTGAGCTTTACGCAGATGTACTTGCGGAGGTGGGGCTGTTTGAGGATTGATATACTTACGGTATTTCCCGAGATGTTTGCGGGGCCTATGGATACAAGCATATTGGGCCGTGCAAAGGATAAGGGCATACTGGACATACGCCTTCACAATATCCGCGACTATTCCGAATCCAAGCACAAGAACACCGATGACTACCCATTCGGCGGCGGCGCAGGCATGGTTATGATGGCCCAGCCAATATTCTCCTGCCTTGAGGACGTTGACCCTGACCACGAGGCGCTGAGGATCGCCATGGCGCCTCGGGGAAAGACGCTGAGCGTGCCCATAGCCCGTGAGCTTGCCGCAAAGGACAGGCTGCTGTTCCTCTGCGGCCATTATGAGGGTATTGACGAGCGGGCAATGGAGCAGATGGACATGGAGCTGTCCATAGGCGATTATGTGCTCACCGGCGGCGAGCTGCCTGCGATGGTTATAATAGATTGCGTCAGCAGGTTTATTCCAGGCGTGCTGGGCAGCGCGGAGTCGGCGGAGGACGAATCCTTCTCGGACGGGCTTCTCGAATACCCCCAGTATACCCGACCCGCGATGTTCAGGGACATGGCGGTACCCGAGGTGCTGCTAAACGGCAACCATGCGCTGATAGCCAAATGGCGGCGGGAGCGCAGCATAGAGGCCACGTATAAGACAAGGCCGGAGCTTATAGACGAAAAAAAACTCGGCAAAAAGGAAAAAATATTCCTGCAATCCTTAAAAAATCAAGATAAACAGGCATAAATACCTTGCAAAAGGGCAGATGCCGTGTTATAATACTTTCGTTTGTGACAACGGTTGGTCCAATGGCGGCGGAAAGTCGTGTAAGAACACCCGTAGGAAGGAGAATAAAATGTCCAACATCATTAAAGAACTGGAAAAAGAACAGCTCCGTACCGACCTGCCCAAGCTGGAAGTCGGTGACACCGTCCGCGTATTCGTTAAGGTCGTGGAGGGCAACCGCGAACGTCTTCAGAACTTCGAAGGCATCGTGATTAAAATGCAGGGCGGCGGTATCCGCGAGACCTTCACCGTTCGCCGCGTATCCTACGGCGTAGGCGTAGAGCGCACTTTCCCCTATCATAGCCCCCGTATCGGCCGCATCGAAGTAGTACGTCACGGCCAGGTTCGCAGGGCTAAGCTGTATTACCTCCGCAACCGCGTTGGTAAAGCTGCCAAGATCGTGGAGCGCATCGTCGCCAAGTAACAAAAAAACACAAAGGTCTCCGGTGCTTTTGGAGAGTACCCGTAAAACAGTTAAGTCTCCGTATGGTTAAGGCATACGGAGACTTGTTTCTTTCATTTGGTTTTTATCTTGCAGGCGGCAAACGGTTTATCAAAACTGCCCGCAAATGGCAAATCCAATGGGAATAGCCTCTTTGGCGGTACAGGGGGGGAGCTTCACTGAGAATACAAAGTGACGTAACATTAGCGGGCTGTCAAATCTTACAACTGACGGAAAATAAAATTCCGCCGGACACGCGATACTAACGGCAGGAGAGTATGGGAGTGCATTTTTTAGATCCTAAAGGATTGACCGCCAGATAAATATGAGGTTTACTTACTTGCTGCGAAATCATATGCTTGCCTTATCCATGCAAACAATTCATCATCTAGTTCAGATTGAGAGTTTATAACTATGTGAGTTGTCCATCGTCCGGAATAAGGTTCGGTTTTGGCGGCTACTCTGGCAGATTCAAGTGGATAAGATAGTCCTAAAGTAATTACAATATATGGATCAGGCAATTCGGTTTTCTTTTTTACATGCAAGAAAGAAGCACATGCGTATATATGCCGGTTTGAAAATGTTATTTGAGATTTATGCACCCGAATTGAAGTTGAAGGAAACATTTCAAGTAACCTTTCAACAAATAATTCATATAGAGGATATGCTGTTGGATGCTTATTGAAAAACATAAGTTCATCTTGAGCTATCTGATGCATAATCATTTTCCTCAAATCACAATCCATCTCACTTTACTATTTAAAATTAAAGTATACCAGAAAAAAGTGAAAAAATCTACATTTCAGCCAAAGGATCGCCTGGATAGCTTAAAAATGTTCAGATATTCCTTTGCGTATTTTAGATAACAGCTTTTAAGTTTCGATTCTACTTTATTTGGAATTTCGTTAATACTGTTTTATGACTCTGCGCGTTTTACGCCGGGGGCTTTTACTTTGCTCTGGTTTTTGTATTGCTTTGCTGATATACTGATTTTATCAATTTTGACCTCACGGAGGAAAATATGCTTATACAATGGTACCCGGGCCATATGGCAAAGGCCCGCAGGCAGCTTACGGAAAGCCTGAAGCTTATAGATGTGGTAGTTGAAATAGTTGACGCAAGAGCGCCCCGGGCTACCCGCAACCCTGACTTTGACGGCCTTTTTAAAGATAAAAAGCGTGTGGTGCTGCTGAACAAGAGCGATCTGGCTTCTCCCGCGCTTACTAAGGCATGGATAGCAGAATATAAAAAGAATGACATAGAGGCCATTGAATTCGTGGCCACAAACTCCGCAAAGAAAAAGGCCGCACTGGAGCTGATGGAAAACGCCGCGAAAGAAAAGGTGGAAAAATCCCTCGCCAAGGGCGTAAAAAAGACCGTCCGCGCCATGATAGTGGGCATACCCAACGTGGGCAAATCCACCTTCATAAACCGCATCGCCGGAACGAACAGGGCACAGGTAGGGGATAAGCCCGGCGTCACAAAGGGGCAGCAGTGGGTAAAGATAACCCCCTATCTTGAACTGATGGATACTCCCGGCCTGCTATGGCCCAAGCTTGAGGACCCTCAGCTCGCCAGGCATGTGGCGTATATAGGCTCCATAAAGGACGACATAATGGACACAGAGGAGCTGGCGGCCAGCCTGCTTTTCGACCTGATGAGGATATGCCCGGAGGAGCTTGCGGCGCGGTATAAGAAGCTGGAAAAGGATATGGCTCCGGAAGAACTCCTTGAGGGCGTATGTAAGAGCCGCGGCTTCGTGCTGGGCGGCGGCGTATTGGATACTGAACGGGCGGCACATATAGTGCTGGATGAATTCAGGGCTGGCAAGATAGCCCGCGTAACTCTGGACGATCCGCGGGAGGAGAAAAATGCCCCGGAAAAATGAAGACGAAAGGCTCAAAGAGCTTTGCAGAATAGAGCGTGAATATTGGAATAAAGGCATACTGCCCGGCGGCATGGACGAAGTGGGCAGGGGGCCTTTGGCGGGACCGGTGGTGGCTGCCTGCATAGTGCTGCCTCCCGAGCCGCTGATAAAATACGTCAACGATTCCAAAAAGCTTTCTCCCGGACGTAGGGAGAAGCTGTATCCCCAGCTTATTGAAAGTGCGGTGTCAGTGGCTGCGGGCTGGCGAGAGCCTGCGGAGATAGATGAAATAAACATACTCAATGCTACCAGACGAGCTTTCAAGGAGGCCTTTGACAAGCTGGACAAAAAGCCTGATGTGGTACTCCTTGACGCCATATCCGGCCTCGATATACCCACCGAGCAGCACCCGTTCATACACGGAGACGCGCTCAGCTACCTTATTGCCGCAGCGTCAATCGTGGCCAAGGTGCAGAGGGACAACTATATGATAGAAATGGACGCGCTGTACCCGGAATACGGATTTGCCAAGAACAAGGGTTACGGCACGGCGGAGCACATAGCGGCGCTTAAAAAATACGGCCCCTGTCCAATACACAGGCGCAGCTTCATAAAAAATTTCATGGGGGAATAGGCCTATGCCGGATACCAGCAGGATAAGCAAGGGAAGGCGCGGAGAGAATATCGCCGCGGAGTATCTTGTGCGCCAGGGCTTTGTACTGCTGGAACGCAACTACAGGCGGCTGGGCTGCGAGGTGGATATAATCGCAATGGACGGCGAAACAACGGTATTTATAGAAGTCAAGGCCAGGAGCAGCCGGAATATGGGCCCTGGCAGGGAAGCTGTAACATACGTAAAGCAGCGGAACATAATAAAGGTCGCCTCGAGCTATCTTACCGAAAACGAGCTTTGGGATACCCCGGTTCGCTTTGACGTGGCGGAGGTAGACCTTGTGGAGTGCAGGGTAGAATATATCAAAAATGCATTTCAGGTGTGATTTTTCTTTATGTGGGTGTGGATACAGGCAATTTGTGGTAAAATAACATATATAAATTATACGCTGAGGTAGTATGCGAAGGTTTGTTCTTATAATTTCTGTTTTTCTTATGGCGCTGTTCCCGCTGTGCGGGGCATATGCCGAGGAGCAGGTATATATCGAGAATCCCGACTTTCAATATATGGATGCGGAATCTATGCCCTCGGGCTGGTATACCGATGCCTGGTATACCGGCGACGGGGATTTTTTCGTTGAGGTGGACGAAGTTGACGGGAATACCTGCCTGCATATAACCAACCCGGCTCAGAACGACGTAAGGCTTTGCCAGGATATAGACGTGGAGCCGGATTCATATTACCGCATAAGCTGCGATATAAAGGCCCAGGGCGTGTCAGACGGAGGCGGCGCGAACGTTTCTGTTGCGGGCACTATGGCGGCTTCAGAGCCTATAACGGGAAACGCGGACTGGCGGCGGGCAGAGCTTGTGGGCAGAACCGAACAGGACCAGTACACCATGACGGTATGCATGCGCCTGGGTGGCTACAGCAGCCTGTCCTCCGGGGAGGCGTGGTTCAAGGATTTCTCCGTGACAAAGCTGGACGGCGCTCCCGCAGGTGAAGTACAGGACTTTTATTATTACAATAATGCAAACGCAAACAGCGAAAGCGGCAGCCACAACGTGAATGAGCTGCACGGCGGCGCCATGCTCCTTACCGTGCTGCTAAGTGGCGTGATCGGCGCCATATGCTACAGGAAGGGCATACTCAGAAAGCCCGGGCCCGATGGGGAAGGCGTCAATGTCTGCATGCTGCTTGTGCTGGCGTTTCTTATGCGCTGCCTGCTGTCGCTGGTATTTTACGGCCACAGCACGGACATAAACTGCTTTATGGCATGGAGCTATCACCTTGCCGGGGACAGCCTGGCGAACTTCTATAACAGCGGCATGTTCGCGGATTATCCGCCGGGGTATATGTACATACTTTGGCTCACGGGCAGCATAGCCAGGGCGCTTGGCCTTGAATACGGCGGCGCGGGATATGTGCTAATAACCAAGATGCCAAGCATAATGGCAGATATATTCGCCGCGTATATGACCTATAGGATAGCCCACAAAAGACTCACCGAGAGCCAGTCGGCGCTTTTGTGCTGCATAGTGGCGTTCAACCCGGCTATGGCGTTCATATCCGGCGCCTGGGGGCAGGTGGACATGATACCTGCCATAATGCTGCTGGGCGTGATATACCTCTTTGACAGCGATAAGCTGGAGCTTGCGGGCCTTCTTTACGGAGCGGCTATCATAACCAAGCCACAGTCTCTCATGATAGGGCCGCTGCTTGCGGTGGCATACTTCGCGAAGGTGTACGACAAGGGCTGGAGGTATGCCCTTCGTACGTTGGCGGCGGTAGCGTTGGCGGTAATAGCCATATTTGCCCTGGCATGGCCGTTCAAGGGGGCGCAGCAGCCGCTGTGGTTCATGGACAAGCTGCTGGGCACCGCAACGTCCTACCCCCATGCAAGCGTGGAAGCCTTCAACATGCCGGCGCTGCTTGGGGGCAACTGGGCAGATGTGAACGCACCGCTGCTGGGCCTGACCTATGGCAAATGGGGGAGCATTATGATAGCGCTCTCATGCATAGCCGCAGCCGCAGGATACATAAGGTCGCGGGATAAAAAATACAGCCTCACGCTGTCTGGGGCGCTGCTGCTCTCCGGTATATTCACCTTCGGCCAGTATATGCATGAGAGATATATTTTCCCGGTGCTGCCGCTGCTCATTGCGGCTTTCCTGCTGAGCGGTGACAGGCGGCTGATAAAGACGTATGTGATATATACCTGCGGGCTGCTGCTAAACGTCCTTGCCGCCTTTGTGGTGGTGAAAAGCGCGGCGCTCAGGGGCGCTGAGTATAATGTGATAACTCTGATAGGCTCTGTGATAAACCTGATGGCCTTTGCAAGCATGATTACTGCCTATTGGAGCATGACTGTAAGGCGGGAGATATATCCTGCATATTGTGAGGAGAGAATGGAAAAGACGGACGGGACCGTATATGAAATACAGGGTGATACGCCTGTCGTTACCTTGAGGGACAGGCTGTACTGCTTTGCACTGACGCTGGTGTACGCCATAATCGCCCTGACGAACCTCGGCACAACGCAGGCGCCTGAGAATTACTGGATAGGCAGCGTTGGCGATACGGCGGCCATAACCCTCGAAAGCCCTGAAGAGATAAGCGAGATAAGGATATTCGGCGGAATATATGAGGGAAGGGCCACTCTTTCCTTCAGCGACGGGCAGAGCATAGAATACGTTCAGGAGAACGACGATATGTTCCGCTGGATAACCGTGAGTGGCGACGATGCGGTTTATACCGATAAGATAGGTATAGAGGTAACGGAGGGCAGGGTATGGATAAACGAGATGGCCCTGCTCGACGGCGATGGCAATATAATCAAATCTACTGCGTCCGAGGGGGCGGAGGCCCTTGTGGACGAGCCGGAAGAGATACCGGAAACCCCCTCCTATCTCAACGGAATGTACTTTGATGAGCTGTACCACGGCCGCACGGCTTACGAACACCTGCACGGCATAGCGCCATACGAGAACTCTCACCCGCCGCTCGGCAAAATATTCATCATGCTGGGAATTGCCGTATTCGGCATGAACGCCTTCGGCTGGCGAATAATAGGAACGCTGTTCGGAATAGCCATGGTACCGATAATGTACGCCTTCGGCAAAAAGCTGTTCCGCCGCAGCGACTATGCGCTGCTGGCCGCCGGCCTGTTCACCTTCGACTTCATGCACTTTACCCAGACCCGCATAGCCACCATTGACGTATACGGGGTATTTTTCATAATACTCATGTACTACTTCATGTACGACTATTACTGCATGAACTTCTTTGACGACGGCCTTAAGGCCACATTGAAGCCCCTTGCCATAGCAGGCCTGTTCTTCGGTCTGGGCACCGCAAGCAAGTGGATATGCATATACGCGGGCGGCGGCCTCGCGGTGATACTATTTACCTCGCTGGGCCAGAGATACGCCGAGTACAGGCGCTTCAAAAACGCCCCCGGCAAGGCGGAGCGCCGCAGGGTGCAGGGCTTCTGGCGGAATACCCTAATGACGCTGCTTTGGTGCTGTGTATTCTATATCGCGGTGCCTGTGGTGATATATCTGCTGTCCTACATACCCTATGTGCTCTGTGAGAATCATTACGGGCTCAGCGGTATATGGGACTTCCAGAAATTCATGTTCAACTATCACAGCGGTCTTACCGCTACCCATCCATACGAATCCCCATGGTGGCAGTGGCCCCTTGACCTTAGGCCGGTGTGGTATTACATAAGCTACAGGTTGCCGGAGGGTATGACTTCTACCATATCCGCCTTTGGCAACCCGGCGGTATGGTGGGTGTGCTCAGCCTGCACCGGAATACTCTGCGCGCGGCTGATCGCAGGCAGGTCCAAGCCGGACAAGGGCATATTTGTACTGCTGATCGGTTTGGGGGCGAATTACCTGCCCTGGGTGCTGGTAACGCGCTGCACCTTCGCCTATCACTTTTTTGCCAGCGTTCCGTTTATCGTATTCATAACCGTATGGCTGATACGTGAATTTGACGAGCGGCACCCGAAACTGCGTCGGGTGAAGTGGGCGTATCTGGGCCTTGTGGTGCTGCTGTTCGCGCTGTTCTACCCGGTGATATCCGGCGCGCCTGCAAGCATCGAATACGTAAGGGCCCTTGAGTGGCTGCCCGGCTGGACATTTATGGGGTATTGACAATGAACGGAGAAAAGAGAAAAAAAGAATTAAAGGACGGTATCGTCCAGCTTGTAAAATACAATATAGTCGGCGTAATCAACACGCTGGTGGACTTTTTGGTCTACCAGCTGTTGACGTATCTTGGTATGAAATACGCCATAGCCCAGTGCATATCCTACAGCTGCGGCATACTCAACAGCTATTTCTTCAACAGCCGCTGGACGTTTAAAAGGGACAGCGGAAGAAGCAAAAGAGAATTCATATACTTTGTGGCGGTAAATCTGGTGTCCATGGGTCTGTCTGTGCTGCTGCTGAAGGTGTGCTACGAGATTCTCAATATCAACAGTAACATCATAAGCAAGGCAATTGTCACGCCCATAGTGATGCTGGTCAACTTTTTCGGTTCCAAGCTTTTCGTATTCAAAAAATGACGCTTCAGATAAAATAATCTATCCGAGGGGGAAAAGCCATGCTGTCAAAGGTAAAAAGCTTCGGCCTGTCCGGTCTTGAGGGTTTTATGGTTACGGTGGAGGTAGACGTTTCGGCATCGCTGCCGGCCTGCGAGATAGTGGGACTGCCGGACGCTGCCGTGCGCGAATCCAAGGAGCGGGTGCGCTCTGCCATAAAAAACAGCGGCTTCGATTACCCGGTAGGCAGAATAACCGTAAACCTTGCCCCGGCAGATATGAAAAAAGAGGGCTCGGTATACGACCTGCCCATAGCCTTGGGTATCATATCCGCAACGGGGCAGCTGAAAGGGCCGATGCCGGACTACATCTATCTGGGCGAGCTGGCCCTGGATGGCAGCATACGGGGTATACACGGCCTTCTGCCCATGGTGATAAGCGCCAGCGCCCAGGGCTATGATACCTTCGTGGTGCCCAGTGCCAACGCCCCGGAGACGAGCTATATTTCGTCTGTTACCGCATACGGAGCGGCAAGCCTCAAAGAAGCAGTCGATATAATCAACTCCGGAGGAAGGGCCGTACCATGGGAAAAGAAGCAGTGGAGCCCTAAACGCATAAGCTACCACAACGACTTTGAAGAGATAAAGGGCCAGTACGGCGCAAAGCGGGCGGCTGAGATAGCCGCAGCCGGCGGCCACAATATGCTGCTGGTGGGCACGCCGGGTTCAGGCAAGACCATGCTTGCAAAGAGCATGCCCTCCATACTGCCGGAGCTTACATTCAATGAAGCTCTTGAGATAACAAAGATACAATCCATAACCGGCATTATGGAGGCCGGCGAGGGTATAGCCTCGGAGCGGCCCTTCAGATCGCCACATCATTCGGCCTCCACCGCGGCTCTTGTAGGCGGCGGGCAGAAGGCAATGCCGGGAGAAATAAGCCTCGCCCATTACGGCGTTCTGTTTCTGGACGAGTTTCCGGAGTTCAATAAGGACGTGCTGGAGTCATTGCGGCAGCCCCTCGAGGACGGCGTCGTTACCATAACCCGGGCCAGCGCCAAGGCAACATATCCCGCGGACTTTATGCTTATCGCCGCAATGAACCCCTGCCCCTGCGGTTACTACGGCTCCCGGGTGCAGGAATGCAGATGCAAGCCCTATGAAATAGCAAAATACCGCAACAGGATATCCGGGCCGCTGCTCGACCGGCTGGATATGCATGTTGAGATGGCGGAGGTGGGGTATTCGGACATAACCTCAAATAAGCCGGGCGAAAGCTCTGCGGCTATTCGGGAACGGGTGGACGAGGCAAGGCGCATACAGAGGGAAAGGTACAAAAAGGACGGCATAATATGCAATGCCCAGCTCTCTGCGCGGCTGGTGAAAAAATACTGCGTGCCGGACGAAAACGGCCAGCGGCTCATGAGGCAGGCCTACGAGCGGCTGAACCTCAGCGCCAGGGCATATAACAGAATAATGAAGGTGGCGCGAACAATAGCGGATCTTTCAGGCGGCGGCGACATAACATACGAGCATATCGCCGAGGCTATACAGTACCGTACGGTGGATAAAAAATACTGGGGGGAATAATGCGTGAAGGAGGATATGAGGCGGTACAATCTGTGGTTGGCCTTCACCGCAGGGCTGAGGCCCATGCGGCACAATGAGTTAATTGAAGAATACGGCAGCGCATACGATGTGTTCCTTGCGGCGGCAAGGGGCGATATACCCTCCAAAACGGCTGCGGACGGACGTATGCTCGCGCTCATGAAGGCGAAGGCGGAGGAAGGCTACATCGACAGGTGCCTCGAGTATCTCCATAACCAGAACATATCCGTCGTGCTGTTTAAGGATAAGAACTACCCGGCGCTTTTGCGGGAGATACATTCGGCGCCGGCGGCGCTTTTCGTAAAAGGCCGCCTGCCGGATAAGATAAGGCTGCCCATAGCCGTCATCGGCTCCAGAAGGTGCTCGGATTACGGTAGAAAGGCCGCCGAGATGATATCCGGACAGTTGGCTGAATGTGGCGCATGCATAGTATCCGGCATGGCATACGGCATAGACAAGGTGGCGGCCATCGCGGCTCTGGAAAGGTCAAAAGCTGAAACACCTACAATAGCGGTATTGGGCAGCGGCGTAGACGTGGTATATCCCGAAGAAAACCGGAAGCTTTACGACGAGATATGCGAGAAGGGCGCAGTGGTATCCGAATTCCTGCCGGGCACAGCGCCGGATTCAAAGCATTTTCCTCGGCGCAACAGGATAATAAGCGGCATATCAAGGGGCGTGGTGGTGGCCGAGGCCGCCATCAAGAGCGGCACGAGGATAACCGCAGACTTTGCCCTTGAGCAGGGGCGCGACGTGTTCGCCATACCCGGCCGTATAACCGACCCCTTCTGCCAGGGTACTAACCAGATGATACAGCAGGGCGCGGCCAAGCCGGTGTTTTGCGTGGACGACATACTGGAGGAGTACGGAATGCGCTCTGATAAGGCGGTACGCATGACGGAAATAGATGAGAGCGGCCTGAGCTTTGAGCAGACATTGATAGTGAGATTGCTTAAAGCGGGAGAGAAAACAATAGATGAATTGTGCGAAATGACGCAATTTGAACCGGGTAAATTAAATTCCGCCTTGACAGAGATGGAAATATCGGGAATAATTAAGCAATCGCCCGGAAGAATTTACGGGATTTGATGGAATGGGCGAAAAACGGTAAAATAGCCTGTCCATAAAGGCAAAAACGGAGGTAAGTAGAAAAATGTCAGAAATGCTTGTTATCGTGGAGTCGCCGGCCAAGGCAAAGACGATAGGAAAATTTCTCGGCAGTAAATATAAAGTAGTGGCTTCCAACGGCCACGTAAGGGACCTGCCAAAGAGCCAGCTGGGCGTGGACGTGGATCACGATTTCGAGCCTAAGTATATAACCCTGAGAGGAAGGGGAGACGTGCTGGAGAATATCCGCAGGGAGGCCAAGTCCGCGAAAAAGATATATCTCGCAACCGACCCTGATATGGAAGGCGAAGCCATATCCTGGCATCTTGCACATATCCTGAAGATGGACGCGAATTCTCCATGCAGGATAGTGTTCAACGAAATAACCTCCAATACAGTCAAGAAATCAGTCAAGGAACCCCGAGCCATAAATATGGATCTTGTGGACGCTCAGCAGGCACGGCGGGTGCTGGATAGGCTGGTGGGCTACAAGATAAGTCCGATACTCTGGGCAAAGGTGCGCAGAGGCCTTTCCGCAGGCCGCGTGCAGTCGGTGGCTGTAAGCATCATATGCGACAGGGAACAGGAAATAAACGACTTCGTTCCGGAGGAATACTGGAATATCACCGCCAAGCTCAAGGTACAGGGCAGCCGCAAGCCGCTTGAAGCCAAATTTTACGGAATTGACGGCAAAAAGCTGGACGTTCACGACGAGAAAACCGCAAATGATATAATCGCCCGCAGCGGAAAAGAGTTTACGGTAAGCGACGTAAAGACCTCCGAAAAGAGCCGTCATGCCCCCGCGCCCTTTACCACCAGCAGCATGCAGCAGGAAGCCGCGCGCAAGCTGGGCTTTACTACCAAGCTCACCATGCTGATTGCCCAGCAGCTCTACGAAGGCGTAGAGATACACGGCAAGGGCACTACCGGCCTTATAACCTATATCCGTACCGATTCCGTGCGCATAGCCGATGAGGCCCAGAAGGCGGCCCTCGAATACATATCCGATACCTACGGTAAGGATTACGTTCCAAATAAGCCCAACGTATACAAGGGCCGCAAAGGAGCCCAGGACGCCCACGAGGCCATACGTCCCGCGGACATACGCCTTACCCCGCAGGAGGCCAAGGCTTCTCTCAACGCCAGCCAGTATAAGCTTTATAAACTGATATACGAGCGCTTCATAGCGAGCCAGATGACTGAAGCAAAACTTGAGACTACCTCCGTCTCCTTTGACGCCAACGGCTGCACCTACCGATCTGCTGGTACAAAGGTGCTGTTCCCCGGCTATACCGCAATATATACCGAGGGTCGTGACGACAGTGCCGAAGAGGAAGCCGCCATACCCACGGTTAGCGCAAATGATATATTCAGGGCGGAAAAGGTGGAGAAGGAGCAGAAGTTTTCCCAGCCGCCCGCCAGGTATACCGAGGCGTCGCTGGTAAAGCTACTTGAGGAGAAGGGTATAGGCCGCCCCAGCACCTACGCCCCCACAATCTCCACAATAATCGAGCGTGGCTATGTACGCAGGGAAAAGAAGCAGCTTGTACCCACCGAGCTGGGCTTTGTGGTCACAAAGATAATGAAGGAAAACTTCAGCGACATAGTTGACATAAAGTTTACCGCCGATATGGAAAGCAAGCTTGACCTCATAAAGGACGGAGAGGAACCATGGAAAGAGGTTATAAGGGAATTCTACGGCCCATTTGAAAAGACACTTGAGAAGGCCTCCGAGAGCATAGAAAAGGTGGTCATACCCGACGAAGTATCCGATGTAAAGTGCGAAAAGTGCGGCTCCATGATGGTATACAAGATGGGACGCTTCGGCAAGTTTCTCGCCTGTCCAAACTTCCCTAACTGCCGCAACACCAAGGCCATAGTCGAAAAGACTGACGTAAATTGTCCCCTCTGCGGCGGCGAAATAATAAAGCGCAAGTCAAAGAAGGGCAAGGTATTCTACGGCTGCGAAAAGTACCCGGAGTGCAGCTTTGTATCCTGGGATAAGCCGGTAAAGGAGAAGTGTCCAAAGTGCGGCGGCCTTATGGTACACAAAATGGGCCACGGAGGCGGATTCGACGCCTGCATCGCCGAGGGCTGCGGATATACTACAAAGCAGAACAAGCAGGATAAAAAGGGGAGCGAGGAATGAAGGCTTCTGTAATAGGCGCTGGCCTTGCGGGCTGCGAGGCGGCATATCAGCTTGCCAAAAGGGGCATAGAGGTGGACCTCTATGAGATGAAGCCCAAACGCAGGTCCCCTGCCCACAACGCGGATACACTCGCAGAACTGGTGTGCTCCAATTCACTCCGTTCAGACCGGCTGCAAAACGGCGCCGGTCTCATGAAGGAAGAAATGCGCCATCTGGATTCGCTGATAATGAGCTGTGCGGATTCCTGCCGGGTTCCCGCCGGCGGCGCACTGGCAGTTGATCGGGATACCTTTACCCGGTGCGTTACGGACAGAATAAAGTCAAACCCAAATATAAATCTTATATGTGAGGAAATAACAGAACTGCCAAACGCCCCGGCCATAGTTGCTACCGGGCCGCTTACAGACGGTGCGCTGTATAAGGCGATAGAGGACTTTTTCGGCGAGGGACTGCACTTTTACGATGCCGCGGCTCCAATAGTCCGGGCCGATTCGCTGGATATTGACAAGGTGTTCAGGGCTTCCCGCTACGAGCGCGGCAGCGACTATCTGAACTGCCCTATGACGAGGGAAGAGTATTTTACCTTCGTGCATGAGCTGGTGAATGCCGAGACTGCGCCGCTGAAGGAATTCGAGACGCCCAGAGTATTCGAGGGCTGTATGCCCGTCGAGATAATGGCAAAGCGGGGGGATATGACGCTGGCATTCGGCCCCCTCAAGCCGGTAGGCCTGAAGGATGAGCGCACCGGCGTAAAGCCATTTGCCGTGGTACAGCTCCGCCAGGACGACTCCGACGGTACTCTGTACAATATCGTAGGCTTCCAAACCAACCTTAAGTTCGGTGAGCAGCGCAGGGTGTTCGGGCTCATACCCGGCCTTGAGCATGCGGAGTACGAGCGCTATGGCGTGATGCACCGCAACACATTTATAAATTCTCCCGGCAAGCTCAGCTTCAATTATGAAGTGCTGAGCCGTCCCGGACTGTTCTTTGCGGGGCAGATGACGGGTGTGGAAGGGTATGTGGAGAGTGCGGGCAGCGGCCTTGTTGCGGGCATAGCCCTGGCGCGGGAACTGATGGGGCTTGAACCGATAGACTTTACCCGACAGACCGCCCTCGGCGCAATGGGCCATTATGTTTCCGAGTACTGCGGTAAAGACTTTCAGCCCATGAACATAAACTTCGGCATAATGGACGACATAGAGAACGCCCCGAGGAAGAAAGAGGACAGATACACCCTCATTTCACAGCGCGCAATTGAGACAATTGATGACATAATCGAAAACAAGATGTAAACTAACGCCACAAGCGCCGCATAAACGGCGTTTGTGTGATATTATAAATATTAATGATTCAAATCAAACCAACCGAAAGGCAGAACAGATATGTCCCTTAAAGGAACCACTATAGTTGCGGTGAAGCGCAACGGCAAATGCGCCATAGCTGGCGACGGCCAGGTAACGCTGGGAGAAAAGGTAGTAATGAAGGGCACCGCAAAGAAGGTGCGCAGGCTCTATAACGACAAGGTAGTAGTAGGCTTCGCCGGCTCTGTGGCAGACGCTTTTTCTCTTTGCGAAAGGTTTGAGGCAAAGCTTACCCAGTACAGCGGCAGCCTGAGAAGGGCAGCCGTATCCTTAGCGCAGGAGTGGCGCAGCGACAAGGCGTTGAGGCAGCTGGAGGCCATGCTCATCGCCGCAAACGATGAGGATCTGCTGATTATTTCAGGCACAGGCGAGGTTATAGACCCGGACGACGGCATAGCGGCAATAGGCTCAGGCGGCATGTATGCCCTTGCGGCCGCCAAGGCCCTCAAGGAGAATACTGACCTGGATGCAAAGGAAATCGCGGAAAAGGCCATACGCATAGCGTCGGAGATATGCATATTTACCAATGGCAACATAACACTGGAGGAAGTATGAGCGAAGTAATGACCCCGAGAGAGACAGTCGAGGCTCTCGATAAATATATCGTCGGGCAGGACGAAGCAAAACGCGCGGTGGCGATCGCACTCCGCAACCGCTACAGAAGAAGCAGGCTGCCCCAGGAACTCAGGGACGAGATAACCCCGAAGAACATCATAATGATGGGGCCCACCGGCGTGGGCAAAACCGAGATAGCGCGGCGCCTTGCAAAACTGGTGGACGCGCCCTTTGTGAAGGTCGAGGCTACAAAGTTCACCGAAGTGGGCTATGTGGGCAGGGATGTGGACTCTATGGTACGCGACCTTGTGGAAGCGGCAATCCGCATCTGCAAGGAGCAGAAGATGAACGCCGTTAGGACGGTTGCAGAGGCCAATGCCGAGCAGCGCCTGATAGACATACTGGTGCCAATGCACAAGGATAAATGGCATGCGCCGGAAAATCCGCTGCAATTTCTGCTTGGCGGCGGAACTAGCAAGGAGCCTGAGCTTACCGAGGACGAGAAACGGGAGCGGCTCACCAAGCGCGAGGAAGTCACCCGGGAACTTCGCGCAGGCAGGCTTGAGGACGAGATAGTAGAAGTACAGATAGAGATGCCCAACAACGGCTCCAACGCCATGATAGCCATGGGCATAGATGTGAACCTCAACGAAATGATGGGAGGTATACTGCCGCCCAAGAAGAAGACCCGCCGGGTAAAGGTATCCGAGGCCCGAAAGCTCCTCGTACAGGACGAGAGCGAGAAGCTCATAGACATGGACGAGATCACTCAGGAGGCCATAGAGCGGGCGGAGCAGGACGGTATAATATTCATCGATGAGATAGACAAGATAGCCGCCAGCGGCAATACCAGCGGCGCAGACGTATCCCGCGAAGGCGTGCAGCGTGACATACTGCCGATAGTCGAGGGCAGCACGGTTACCACAAAGTACGGCCCGGTGAAGACAGACTTCATACTTTTCATAGCCGCGGGCGCATTCCATGTATCCAAGGTATCAGACCTGATACCCGAGCTGCAGGGCCGCTTCCCAATAAGGGTAAAGCTTGAGGCGCTGACTGTAGATGACTATAAGCGCATACTCACCCAGCCACAGCACGCCATAACCAAGCAGTACGAAGCGCTGCTGAAGACTGATAATATACTGCTCAGCTTTACCGACGACGCCTTGGGCGCCATAGCCAAGTACGCCTTCACAGCAAACGAGCGGGAGGAGAACATAGGCGCGCGCAGGCTGCATACCATAGTTGAAAACCTGCTGGACGACATATCCTTCAACGCGGGCGGCGATCACCCGCTCACAAAGGTGGAGGTCGACGAGAAATACGTAAAGGAGCACGTTTCGAGGGAATACGAGGGCGAAGACCTGCAAAGGTTCATTCTCTGATCCCATACAATACAAAAGGCAAATGACAGGCAAGCTTACTGCAATAGGTATTATCTCCATGACGGTGCTGTTGACCGGCGCCGGCTGCGTGGAGGCCGCCACCACCGCCAATACCGTCTTCAAAACAGAGACGGAGGGGGTGTATGCTGCTGCGGAGCAAGCTGACGCTGAGGTGGGCAAGTCTCTCTTTGACCTGCCGACTCCACGGCCTACCATAGCCCCGGTCAAAATCAAAATAAGCCAGTCCCCGCTGCCGACGCCCCCTGCGGAAAACCCATATACGGTGGACGGGAACGTCTCCGAGGACGCCGCAAGCCCTGCCGCGTCTCCCGTGCCTGCGAACACCCCGGATTCTTCGGACAAGCCTGAGTATACCGTGGAGGATATGGATGATACCGCAGGTTATGTCTATGCCAAGAGCATAAACCTGCGCTCCGGCCCGGGAGAGAATTACAAGATCGTACGGGAATACCAGCAGAACCGCAAGGTGACGATCACGGGCAAGTCAGGCGACTGGTACAGGGTAGAGGTTGGTACGAGGAAGGGTTTTATGCTCAAGGAATACATAAAGCTGGGGGATCCTCCGGAAAGTACGCCTAAGCCGACAGAAAAGCCGAAGGCTACAAATAAGCCCAAAGCCACGCCTGAAGTGGAGGAAATCGAGGTAGCCGAGCCCACTAAAACGCCATCGAGCGACGCAGGCAGCATGAAGGGGGGCGGAGGCTATACCGGCGAGGAAATATACCTTATGGCACAGGTGGTGTACAAGGAAGGAGACAGCGAAAGCTATACTGCCGTTGCAAGCGTAATATACAACCGTCTGCACAGCAGCAGGTTTCCAAGTACCGTAAACGACGTGATATACCAGAAGGGGCAGTTTTCCACCTCCAGCCTAAAAGCGCCAAATGCCGCGGCCGAGGCTGCGGTGACGTCGGTATTTATCAACGGCAATACCGTACTTCCCTCCGATGTGCTGTTTTTCAGAAACAGCGGCAGCTGGGATCATGAGCTGTATGCCAAGATAGGCGGAAACTATTTTTACTATTAAGGCTCAAAACTAAATAAAAAGGCTCTTTACGGGAAAAACTAATACCGCAATTTCCAATAGAAAAGGCGGTATTTTTATGTGTAAAGCTGTAATAATGGCGGGAGGAGAGGGAAAACGCCTCCGTCCCATAACCTGTACCCTTCCCAAGCCAATGGTACCCCTGCTGAACAAGCCGGTGATAGACTATTGCATAGAGCTGCTTAAAAAGCACGGCGTAGAGGACATAACGGCCACGCTGCACTACCTGCCAAACGTCATAATGCGGCACTGCGGCGACGGCGGTAAGTATGGCGTAAAGCTAAGTTACTCTATCGAAGACGCGCCTCTTGGTACAGCGGGCAGCGTGCGCAAGGCTGTGGGCGCCGATGCGCGGCGGACAATAGTCATAAGCGGCGACGCCATGACGGACGCAGATCTGACCGAAGCGATGTGCTTCCACAAGGAGCGGGGAGCAGCGGTGACAATTGTGCTCAAAAGAGTGAGCGTGCCTACTGAATACGGCGTCGCCATGACGGACTCCAAGGGCAAGATATACAGGTTTCTCGAAAAGCCCATGCTGTCCGAGGTGTTCAGCGACCTGGCGAACACCGGTATATACATACTGGAGCCCGAGGTCATAGAGCGTATACCGGAAGGCGAAAACTACGACTTCAGCAAGGATCTGTTTCCGGCGCTCCTGAAGGATGGAATGCCGGTGTATGGCTATGTTACGGACAGGTATTGGTGCGATATAGGCGATATAGCTCAGTATAAGGCCGCGCAGCGTGATATGCTGGACGGAAGGTGCGCGTTTGCTACTGCTGCGAAACAGAAAGACGGCGCGTGGATAGAAGAGGGTGCAGTAATATCCGAGGGTGCGGAGCTGCTTGGCCCCTGCTATATAGGCAGCGGGGCAGAGGTTAGCGAGGCTGTAGTGTCGGATTACTCTGTGGCAGGCAGCGGGGCCAGGATAGGCCGGGGAAGCAGCCTAAAGCGTACGGTACTTATGGAAAACACCCGCGTACGGGAAAATGTGGAGCTGCGGGGAGCCATACTGTGCGAAGGGGCAGAGGTTGAAAGCGGCGCTTCAATATATAGCGGCACGGTGATAGGCAGCGGCAGCCGGGTGGGCAAAAACTGCACGGTATGCAACGGCGCGTCCCTTTGGCCGGAAAAAGAGCTCCGGGAGGACGAGGACTGTACAGAGAATCTCCAATGGGAGGAGGATACCCCGAAGCCCGGAATAATGAGCCGAATACGAGGCTATTGCGACAGGACTATGACCCCGGAGCGCGCTGTACGAATAGGCGCTGCCTTCGCCCGAAGCAGCGGCAGGCTGCCCCTGGAGATAGCCGTATCCACCGACGGCAGCCAGCAGGGCGTGATGCTCAAGCACGCCGTTATAGCGGGGCTGGTATCACAGGGCGCGGATGCGGCAGATATGGGCTTTTGCGGCTATTCCGCATTCGAACACGGCATACGGGCCTTCGGCTACCGGGGCGGCATGTATATACGCATGGGCGATGACGCCCACTCAGGGGAGATAGTACTCTGCGACGGCACGGGCACAGAGCTTACCGGCAGCGGGTTCAGGGCATTTCAGCAGGAGCTTAAGGCCGGAGCAGTGCGGCCGATCACAACGGAGCGCCTCGGCATAGTACAAAGGGTAAGCGGCGCGGCAAAGTCATATGATGCGCATCTGAACCGCCTTGCTCAATCGGTGCGCAGCGGCCCAAATGGCGTGACGGTGCTCATAGGCGGCAACCCGGAGACATATGATGCCGTTGCGCGTGTGCTGCTGCCCTGCGGGTATTCAGTCAGGTACTACACCGGGCTGGACAGCGACAAGCTCTTTGAAACCGCCAAGGAGGAAAATACAGATCTTGCATTCATGGCGGACGGCATGGAAGGCGTGATGTGCGCTATAGCATACGGTAAGCATATAACCCGTCACGAGCTCAACGCAGTGCTGGCAAGGGCAGCGGTGAAGGACGGGCGGGCAAACAAGCTGGTGCTGCCAGCCGATATACCGGGCGAATATGTAAAGCAGATCGCGGATGAGGGCGCGGAGATATCCGTATGCCCGGCGAAGCGGAGCCGCTGGGCGAGGGCAGCAATAGAGGCAGGTGCTTATCTGCCGGAGCTTTTTGAGCCGGAAGCAAAGATAATACGGGCGGCAGAGCTGTATCTTGCGGGAAAGCTGAAGGAATACCTCGACGGCTTGCCAAAGGTCACAATAAACGAAAAGAAGGTGCCCTGCTCATGGCGGGATATGGGAAGGGTGCTCAGAAGCTTTACGGAAGGTGAGCGCAATGAGCAGATACAGCTCGTGGATGGAGTAAAGGTAAATGTGGATAAGGGCTGGGTGCTGGTGCGGCCGGACAGCGGTTTCACGGCGTACCGGGTCATCGCCGGCAGCTTTGACGCAGAGTACTCGAAGGAGCTTACAGACGTATACGCCGACAAGCTCAGGACAATAACCGAAAACAAAGAGGGGTAAGCGACAAACGAGCTTCCGCCGGGGCCTCCTTACGGGGGCCTTTTGCTATTGTGCAAAAACGGCTTTGGGTGGTAGAATGTGAGGGAAAAAGAAACGGAGATAACCGATATGTTCAATATAGTGCTCGTGAACCCAGAGATACCGCCAAACACCGGCAACATTTCCCGCACCTGCGCCGTTACAGGCACAAGGCTGCATCTCATACGTCCGCTTGGATTTGAGATAAATGACAAAACCCTAAAGCGGGCGGGGCTGGATTACTGGAAGGACCTGGACGTGAGCTACTACGATTCTTTCGAGGAGCTGGAGGCAAAGTACCCGGATGGGAGATTCTTTTTGACGTCTACCCACGCCACCAGGAGCTACGCTGACGTGGAATACATGGACGGGGATTTTCTGGTGTTCGGAAGAGAGACGGCGGGGCTCGGCCCCGAGCTGCTGAAAAGAAGGGCAAAGGACGCCATACGCATACCAATGCGGCATGACCAGCGGTCGCTGAACCTCTCAAATTCCGCTGCCATAGTCCTCTATGAAGCCCTGCGGCAGACGGGTTTTCAGGGCCTTGAGTAGCGGTGTGATGGGCCGCTGTAGCTGTAAAGCCAAAAAACTTTGCAAATTATATAAAATATCCCGGTTATAAGGTATTTTTCCCTTGACAGGCGAGCATAATTTGGTTAAAATAGCAAATGTGCGTTTGATAGGATAGGTGTTTCTGCGGCCACAGCCCCGGCACGCTGTACATTAGTCCGCATCTTACGCGGCAAATAATCTTTTTTATTACTACTCAGGAGGTTTAGCCATGAATACCTATATGGCAAAAGGCGAAACCGTAGAACGCAAGTGGTACGTTGTGGACGCGGAAGGCATGGTGCTCGGCCGTCTTGCATCTCAGGTAGCCGCTATACTTCGCGGTAAGAATAAGCCCATATATACCCCCCACGTTGATACCGGCGATCACGTGATCATCGTCAACGCGGACAAGGTCGTTCTTACAGGAAACAAGCTGGATAAGAAAAAGTACTATCATCATACCGGTTATCCCGGAGGACTTAAGGAGCTCACCTATCGTCAGCTCATGGCAAAGAAGCCCGAGTTTGCCGTATATGAAGCCATTCGTCTTATGATGCCCAAGGGCCCCCTTGGCCGTCAGATGCTCAAGAAGGTTCGCATTTACGCGGGTCCGGAGCACAAGAATGCAGCCCAGAAGCCCGAGACTCTGGTGCTCAAGTAATAAGGAGGAACTAAGAAATGGCAGCCACTACTCAGTATCTTGGTACCGGCAGGCGTAAGAAATCCATTGCACGCGTTCGCCTTATTCCCGGAACCGGCGTTATCACCATCAATGGCCGCGATGTAGAGGATTACTTCGGCTATGAGACCCTCAAGATGATCGTTCGCGCTCCTCTGGCGCTGACCGATACCCTTAGCAAGTTCGACGTAAAGGTCAACGTTTACGGCGGCGGCTATACCGGCCAGGCCGGTGCTATTCGTCACGGCATTTCCCGCGCCCTGATCACTGCGGATCCCGAACTCCGCGGCGCTCTCAAGAAGGCAGGCTTCCTGACCCGTGACCCCAGAATGAAGGAAAGGAAAAAGTACGGCCTCAAGGCTGCACGTCGTGCTCCGCAGTTCAGCAAGCGCTGATCTCGAGTCGAAATCATCAAAAAACCCTGGAATCTCAACGGTTTCAGGGTTTTTTCATGCCCGAAAAGCTTTGATGGTTTTTCATGGCGTTCCATGGTTTTCGACCGTTTTTTTATAGTTAACGAGGGGCTAACCGCCGTTTTTTGGGCCTTTATAGTTAACAAATGGGCTAAATGAGGGAGAGCAAAAAGTGCGTTTTTCGAGGATTGAAGGGCGGCATGTCTCCTCCCCGAAAAGCGGTTTCATCCCCCTTTCCATGTCTCTATCCAGACTACGATTCGAAATTGGTCCGTTTGGCCGAATCTGACCGAACCAGACATTTCTAATAAGGTTTTATCCTAATCTAAGGTGTTCAGCAGACAGTTCTTCCTGCCGGGCGCCTTTTCTTTTCCAGAAGAAAACCTCCATACATAGCCCGGTTACTGTTCTGAACGGTAATCGGGCTTTTTTCATTTCTGCAGGCTCTGCAGAACCATCATGAAAAAGGAGGATTAGTCGATGGAAAAAGAAACTATCATGATCGACGGCGTGCGTTACTATGCTGACCGTCCTCGCAGCTGCAGGGGCTGTTACTTTTGGAAGAACAGGAAAACGGGCTGCGTCCTCAAAAAGGAGAATTGTTATTATCTGGCGGAAGCACCCAAACGGAAGTCTCCCTGCGAAGGATGCTGCTATGGCCCATGTGTCAGCTTCTGCATGAAAAAGATCCTTGGATATAAGGGTGAGGAGGTGCCTGCCAGTGTGCGATAGGAATGAAACGTTGAACCGGTGCAGGAAGCTGCTGGATACGCCTAATAAAGCAGACAGGTCAAAAGAACCGCCCAAATGCAGATGCTGCCCTTACTACCAGCCTGATTTCCGGTACCGGAGCTGTCTTTTCTCAGAATGTCCATATGGCAAGGCCAGAAATACGGCCTTCCGGAAAAAGCCGCTTCGGAATGAGAAGATCATCGGCAAGGAGGTGGGTGGTATGGATGCATGAGTATTTTTACGGTGCACAGTCCAGCACATACTCCTTCATTCGGGTCCCCACGGTTCTTTTCACTGATGATCAGTACAAATATGTTTCGGCAGAGGCGAAAATCCTGTATGGCCTGCTCCTGGCGAGAATGGATCTGTCAGCAAAAAACGGTTGGCTCGATGATCAGGGCCGGGTGTACATCATTTGTACCCTGTCAGAGATCATGGAGAAGCTGAACTGTGCTGATAATAAGGCCACGAAGCTGATGAATGAACTGGAAGACAAGTGCGGTTTGATCGAACGAAAGCGCCAAGGTCTCGGCAAACCTAATCTGATCTATGTTAAGAACTTTCTTTCTGTGGATAACGCTGTGGAATCACGATTCAAGAGTCGTGATAATCACGATTCTGGAGTCGCGGAAATCACGATTCCGGATTCTTCAAAATCACGACCAAGTAATAAAGATCAAAAATATATTGATCTCAGATATACAGAGAATCCTATCTATCCGGGATGGGATGGGGATGGGATGAGTGAGTATGAGCGTTATAAGGAATGGTTCAGGACGCAACTGGAGATCGATATTCTTATGCTGGACCATCGTACAGAGAAAGAAACCCTGGAGGGAATTCTGGATATCCTGGCTGAGACTTGCAGTTCCAATAAAAAGGAGATCCGTATCGCTGGCGACGATAAGCCAAAGGAAGTCGTGAAAAGCCGGCTGATGAAGCTGGATTCCATGCATATCCAGTATGTGTTGGATTGTCTGAAGGAGAATACTTCGGATGTTAAAAACATCAAGCAGTACCTTCTGACAACGCTATTCAATGCCCCGGTCACAATCAGTCCCTACTATCAGAACAGGGTCAATTATGATCTCTATCATGACAAGCTTTAAGGAGGTAAAGAGAGTGTCGTATTATGAATCGGAAACAGCCGGACAGCCTGAAAGAGTCCAAAAGATTCCGATCAGTGATTTGAAGCCTTTTCGGAACCATCCTTTTCGGGTGGTGGACGATGAGTCGATGCTAAGAACTACGGAGAGCATCTCCATGTTCGGTGTACTCACTCCTCTCCTCGCAAGACCACTTTCAGATGGATCTCTTGAGATTATCTCCGGTCACAGAAGAGCCCGTGCAGCTGAAGCTGCTGGTCTGACTGAAGTGCCAGTGATTGTCCGGAAGATGACCGATGATGAGGCGGTGGTCCTGATGGTGGATTCAAATCTGCAAAGAGAAAACATCCTGCCCAGCGAACGTGCTTTTGCTTACAAGATGAAGCTGGAGGCAATGAAAAGGCAGGGTGAAAGGACAGATTTACAAGAAGGAGTTACTTCCGACCAAGTTGGGCGGAGGTTGGAAACTGCAGAATTGATCGGGCTGGACACTGGAGACAGTAGAAATCAGGTCCGTCGTTTTATTCGGCTTACCAACCTGATACCCGAACTCTTAGAGATGGTCGATCAGAGGCAGATCTCCTTTAATCCGGCAGTGGAGCTTTCCTATCTGAAGCCGGAGGAACAGAAAAACCTGATTGAGGCCATGGATTTCACACAGGCTGCCCCCTCCCTCTCGCAGGCGATGAGGCTTAAGAAGCTTAGCCAGAAAGGCAGTTGTTCCCTGGATGATATGTGTGAGATCCTGGGTGAAGTCAAAAAGGGCGATCTGGAACGTGTCGCATTCAAGAGTGAACAGCTCAGGAAGTACTTTCCAAAGTCCTATACCCCCAAGCAGATGAGCGACGTGATTCTGAAACTGCTGGACCAGTGGCAGAAGAAACGCCAGCGGGACAAAGCAAGATGACAACTGAATATGTACCCCCAAGCAGCGCCTTTGAAGAGATTCATAGGCGCTATTTCTTTATCAAAACCAAAAACAAAGGAGAAATGGACATGAAGAACAATGATTCCCTGAAAAGAATTAAGGCCATGGCAGAAGCCCTTGCGAAGATTCAGAAAGCACAGGATGAACAGAAGGCCATGCAGGCTATGGAAGAGGCTGAGGACGATGATATGGATCTCGTGGCGGATATGCTGATGGAGATTGCAGATCTTCTTTCTCAGGCTGCGGAACTCAGCGCCCAGGCTGCGGCGCTCATTAACGGCGAGGATATCGAAGTGGATTGTTTTCCTCGCTGCTGTGTGATGGAGGTGTACTTCGATGATGAACTTTGATGAATTCCTGGAAGCTGCAAAGGACCGTGTCCAGGAGACCCTTCCGGATGCGGAAGTGAAGATCCAGCAGGTCAACAAGTTGCAGGGAGAATCCTACACCGGGATCTCAGTCCAGCCTGAAGGTGCTGCGGCGGCAGTGACATTTAACGTCAGCCCCGCGTTTGAGCGATACCAGGACGATGAGTCTCAGAAGGAGGCTATTCTCGGAAAGATCGCTGCAGATGCCAAACAAGTGTCTTCCGCGATCCCGGCCTTTTCCATCTCAGACATCACGGACTATTCCACGGCCAAGGACCATCTCGTAATGCAGGTGATCCCCGTGGGACCTAATATGGAAATGCTCGAGAACATCCCGCACAAAACCGTGGAGGACATTGCCGTGGTTTACCGAGTGGAACTGCCCAATGCCGCTGACAGCTCTGCTACCACGTTGGTCACGAATCAGCTGCTTGCTGAGTATGGCGTCACTGCGGATCAGCTGCATGTCGATGCTGTTGCAGCGCAGATCGCCAATCACCCTCCGGTTCTGAGAAACATGTCCGAGATGATGGCGGAGATGTCCGGAGGCCTGTTCGATATGCCGGAGTCTCCTATGTGGGTGGCAACGGTAGATGGCGGAATGAACGGCGCATCTGTCACACAGTTCCCTGCCTTCCTTGAGGAAGCAGCAGACAGACTGGGAGGCGACTTCTTTGTCCTCCCCTCTTCAGTTCATGAGGTGCTGTTCATCCGTGATGACGGTTCCTTTGAACGTGAAGACCTCGAAGGCATGGTCAGAGGCGTCAATGCCACGGAAGTCAGCGAAGCAGATTTCCTGTCCGATAGCGTTTATCACTATGACAGCGACGATCACATCTTCGAGAAGGCCACGACTTTTGAAAGCAGAGTTGCCGAGGAACCTGCGCTGTATGGAACGGAACCTGCCAGAGAGACGATGACCGTCCTTTTGGTCGAGCCGGACAGATATCCCCGCCCGGTCGAGATGGGCACTGAGCTGGAGGATCTTCAGAAGGCTGTCGGAGGCTATATCGAGGTGGTTTATCCCTTTGATGAGCCGGTCGGCCTGATCATGAATGAAGAAGGCAAGCTTGATGGTCTGCCCCTGAACCGGGCGCTCAGGGACGATGACGGCAAGATCTACGATGTGGTTGCCGGCCCGTTTCTGGTGGTAGGCCTCACGGAGGAGAATTTCGGATCCCTGACACCGGAACAGCTGGCTGCTTTTGAAGAGAAGTTCCATTCTCCGGAAGTGTTTGTCCGCATGGGGCGCGGTATCATGGCGATCCCGGTTGACGAAAAGGCAACCGAAATGGCTACACCGGAAATGAAGCCTCAGAAGCATGTGAAGGAGGAGGCCAGATGATCAGATGGTTCATTCCCGTCATCAGCTTTTTCATTGGGCATCCTTCGGGATGATGACCATGTGCCTGATGGTTGTAAGCGGCAGGGTTGATGAGAGGGAACGAAAAGAAACGGAGGTGATGAAGGATGCAGGAGGAAGTCGAAAGCAGGACTGTGAACCTGGCAATCAGTACGTCGAAGCTGACCGCACGTACCATAGTCTCTGCGGCCCGGGGTTATCTGAACCATCGGAGGAATGTTTCGCTCAGGAAGGGACAGACCGCTGACAAGGAACCCAGTGGCAAGCAGACGGTAAAAGAGCTTCTTGGCCAAGGCCAGGGCGTCACCAACCTCGATATCGCTCAAACGGATCTGAAAGGCTTCGAACGAGTCGCTCGTAAATACGGTATAGACTATGCCATCCGGAAGGACGCCTCTGTTGATCCTCCCAAGTACCTGGTCTTTTTCAAGGCGAAGGACGCAGACGCTATGGAGGCAGCATTCAAGGAGTATTCCCAGAAGGCTCTGAGGAAGGAAGAACGTCCGAGTGTTCTGAATCAGCTCAGGAAGTTTAAGGAGCTTGTGGCTTCCCTGCCTGGCAAGGTCATCAACCGGGAGAAAAAGAGGGAGCTTGACCGATGAATACAAACAGGCTGAAAAAGTCCATTATCAAAGCGCTGCCGTATGTGCTTATGGGCTTTGTTTGCACCAACCTGGGCGAGGCCTGGCGTCTGGCTGAAGGAGCCGATGCCAGCAAGAAGCTGCTGTCATTCTTCAGCACGCTGGGGCCTGCCTTCGCGAACCCCCTTCCGAGCTTTCAACCGGTGGACCTGCTAGTCGGTGCCATCTGCGGCGGTGCTCTGTGGCTCGCGGTTTATCTCCGCCATAAGAACGCCAAACATTTCAAACACAATCAGGAGTACGGTTCTGCCCGCTGGGGCACTCACGCAGATATCGAACCATTCATGGATCCCGTCTTCCAGAACAATGTCATCCTGACACAGACAGAACGGATCACGATGAGCAATCGTCCGAAGAATCCGGCCAATGCCAGGAACAAGAACGTCCTGATTGTCGGCGGATCCGGATCCGGTAAGACAAGATTCTGGCTTAAACCGAACCTGCTTCAGATGCATAGTTCCTATGTTGTGACAGATCCGAATGGGTACAATTTGGGAGGATGAAACTCAATACAGTGTTCATTCGGTACATAACTCTATAAGGAAGGAGGTAGTCAAAACATGGCTAAGAAACCAATAAAACCGCTGATTACAGCACTTTATGAGCGTCTTTCAAAGGACGATGAGCTGAAGGGCGAGTCCAACAGTATCACCAATCAGAAAAAATATCTCGAAGATTACGCAACGAGAAATGGCTTCACCAATATCCGTCACTTCACGGATGACGGTTATACCGGCAGAAACTTTAATCGCCCAGGCTTTCAGGAGCTGCTGGCTGAGGTTCATGCCGGGAATGTCGGTGTGATCATCGTTAAGGATATGAGCCGACTTGGTCGTAACTACCTGCAAGTAGGGTTCTATACCGAGATACTGTTCCCAGAGAAAGAAATCCACTTCATTGCAATCAACAACAGCGTTGATAGTGAGAACGGATCTGATAATGACTTCACTCCGTTCCTCAACATCATGAACGAATGGTACGCAAGAGATACCAGCAACAAGATCAAATCCATCTTCAATTCTCGCATGGCCGATGGCAAGCGATGCAGCGGAAGTATTCCGTTTGGTTACAATCGTATGCCCGGAGATAAGCAGACCTTAGTTGTGGACCCGGTCGCTTCGTTGGTGGTCAAACGTATCTTTGATATGGCCGATACCGGCATGAGTCCGACTCAGATCGCAAAGCAGCTGCAGGAAGAACAAGTGCTAATCCCTTCGGCTTATACAGCCAAGTTTCATCCTGAACAGAATAACGGTAAGCGTTATTTTGATCCGTATGGATGGAGCAATACCACCGTCAATGCGATCCTTGACCGTCAGGAGTATCTTGGTCATACGATCCTGAAAAAGTCCGTCAGCACCAACTTCAAGACCGACAAGAGAAGGTCAACCAGTGAGGATGAGCAGTATATCTTCTACTTCACTCATGAAGCTATTGTCAGTCAGGAGCTTTGGGACAGCGTTCAAAAGCAGAGAGTCCGTTCCCCAAGGAAAACACCGGCGGGAACTTACCAGCAGCACAAGCTGAGTGGTTATCTGTTCTGCTCTGATTGCGGATCAAGAATGGCACTACAGTCTGCCAAGAAGCACAAGGACGGCGATCCTGATGACCGCTACTATTCGTTCCGTTGTGGGGCCTACGGTCAGCGAGGTACTGAATGCTCTGCCCACTATGTGAATGCTGAGGCCGTTGAAGGTCTTATTCTTTCAAGTATTCAAAGAATGTCCAAGTTTGTCATTGAGGATGAAGCGGCCTTTGCCGAACAGCTTCGCTTGAAGGCTCAGGCCAAGGTTGATGCGGTCCCGGTTGAGAAGAAACAGCAGCTCGAAGAACTGGAAAGACAGTACGAGGAGCTGGATGTGAAGCTCCGTTCTCTCTATGAAAACTTCTTTGCCGGTCTCATTCTTGAACGTCAGTACAAGACCTTGATGGCACAGTACGACAAGGAACAGACGGCCTGCGAGGAACGCATCGAAGAACTGAAAAAAGAGCTTGCCCTTATTCAGGGAAAGCCCCTGCAGATCGATCGTTTTATCAAGCTGATCCACAAGTACAAGGAACCGGCAGAGCTGACAGAGGAACTGCTTCATGCCTTTGTTGATAAGGTGATTGTCCATGAGCCTAACGGCAGAGGCAGAAACCGAACACAGGAAATTGAGCTTTACTTCAACTTCATTGGACAGTTTGAACTTGCATTCTCTCCTGAAGAGATTAAGGCCGCCGAAAAACAGGAAGCTAAGCGTGTCCGTGAGAAGAAGGCTCATAAAAAGAAAGTGCAGAAGCAGTACAACAAGCGTAAGAAGCAGGAACGCTATGACGAAAATGAAGGTCATAAATTCCCGAAGCGTGTCTGCGAACACTGCGGTCAGGAATTTTGGCCTAACGGAAACCGTCAGAGATACTGCTCCAAGGAATGCACGAATGCTGCCAAGGCTGCCCGTGTCAAGGCTCAGCGATATGCCGAGAGGGGCGATCATCCGTATAAACAAAAGAACTGTATTGTCTGCGGCAAACCGTTCTGGCCGGTGAATGGTCAGGAGGTCATGTGTTCTGAGGAATGCAAGCGCAGTCATCGTATTGACCGACAGAACACCTATTATCATGAGGTTGTTGCCGACAAAGAGAAAGCCAAGCGAGATGCAATCAGGGAGATGGCACTGGCTGAGAATGATGGCCATCCGTACCCACAAAGAGAATGTGAGTACTGCGGTACTCCGTTTTGGCCGGAGAAGCATCATCAGCGATTCTGCTGTAAGGCTTGTACCAATAAGTCTGCTGAAGCGAGAAGAACCGGCACAGATCCCGCTGAAAAAGAAGGTCATCGCTTTCACAAGAAGGTATGCCCTGTCTGTGGAAAAGAGTTTTGGCCTGAAGGTCCGAGTGCCATCTGCTGTTCCAAAGAATGTGCTTACAAGCGACAGGCTGCACTTGATAAGGAAAAGCGGGACCAGCTCCGTGAGGTTACCATAGCTGAACGAGGCGGTCATATGTATGAGGCAGTTCCTTGCAAGTACTGCGGTGAGATGTTCTATCCGAAGCAGCCTAATCAGGTTTATTGCTCTGCCGAGTGCAGGACGAATGGCTCGTTCATGAGTCGTTATGGTCATGATCCGGCGACTAAGGAAGGCCATCCTTATAACAAGAGAATATGTATTCATTGCGGTAAGGAGTTTTGGCCTGCCGGTCCGAATACCAAGACTTGCTCTGAAGAATGCAGCCATGAACACGGCATCCTGAAGATGCGTGACTGGCGAGCCGAACAGAAGGCTCAGGATGAGGCTGAAACCGTCAAACCGGCAATGTAAAAGAAGAGGTTAAGAAGTCATAGTGTCTCATGGAAGGGGTCACAAACAGACTTCTTCCGATGGAGGTTCTATTATGATTATCAAGTTTATACTCAAGTGCATTGCGTTGCCGTTGCTTCTGCCAATCGTGCTGATCCAGTGGATCGGTATCTTCCTGAACAGCATATCGAGCGTGATCTTCGGTATTCTGTCAGGCATCTGTTCCCTGACTGCAATCGCCAGTCTTGCCTTCGGTCTCAGTACTGGCGGCGAGGTGATCCGAATGCTGATTGTTGCATTCGTGGTCTTTATCATCCCTCATATCGGCAACTGGATCATAGAGAGAATTGTTATGTTTCGGTGTCTGTTAGGTGATTTCATACGGTCTTGATGGCAGATTTCTAAACAAACCATTACAACTGAATAGGTTACCCATAGCGGTTGTTGTTCTGAGAATCATCGGTCAACACCGCTTTTTTTATTTCACAACACACTATGGAGGTATTCACATGAAGCTTACTGAAAATGTAGCACTGGACTTCATCGATCAGGACATCCTCTTCTGTTGGGCCTGTCCTTCCTATGAGGTCACTATGATGAGGCTGACCGATCTCAGTCGCATCACCGTGGATCCCGATATCAAAGAGCATATCGAGGATCTGATCGTTAAGCTGTTCCTGCACTCTGATCAGGAACGCTTTGAGCAGCTGTTCTATCAGAACCGCCTGCAGTTGGAGCATGGCATGAAGCGCAAGCTGCACTTTGCCAAGGAACTTATGGAAATGGAACTTAAGGAGGTAGCGTAACTATGGATACTATGGAAAAGAGGACTCTCGCATTCTTCGGTCAGGAGGATCGCTTTGAAACACTTGCTCTGTTGGTTGAGTATCTGCTCTTGACTGAGGATAAGGACCGGCAGGATGCCATCCTCAATGTTATTCAGCGACTGACAATGTTCAGGGACGATGAAACCTATATGGCCTATCTGTACAGCGTAAGAAATGAGGTGTACGGCATCGATGAGTCATCTGACAAAGTATGAGAAGGAAACCATCCTGCTGACCAGTGAAGGTGATGATACCTACAGCATCTACACTTTCAATCCCGGTTTGAAGCGTAAGCTGGCTGAGTATTCCCGGAAGTATCCTGATCTCTGCCGATTGACCGCTTCTACCAATGAAGGCAGCGAGACCTACGAAATCGACAAGGCCAGGATCAGCATCAGGCTGACTGCTCCCTACTCTGAGGAGCGTAAGAAAGCCGCCGGAGAACGAGCCAAGCAGCTGAATGCAGACAAGTCCTCACAGGGCTGAGGATAAGGTCAGAATATCCAGTGTAGACTGGATGTTTTGACCGATACATAAGAAAATAGCGGAAGCAATTTCTTATAACGATCAATAGTAGTGTTGCAAATATCAACTGAATGTTTTATAATATCTATTAACGAGGTGATACTATGAATAGGTCAGAACAAATCAAAGTGCTCTGTGTTCGAAAGAACATTAGCATTGCTGCATTGGCTCGAATGATAAATGAAAGCCCGCAGAATTTAAATGCAAAGCTCAAGCGAAATACTGTTACAGATGAAGAAATCGGGCTGATTTGTAATGCACTCGATGTACAGTATCGAAGCTTTTTCGAGATGGAAAATGGTGAAAGGATAGAGTGATATGACAAATCATACTATGATCGCTGCTAATAGTAGCAATTTATCAAAGCTCTCTGATAAGAGCGTTAATTTGGTGGTCACTTCACCACCATATCCCATGATTGAGATGTGGGATGAGATGTTTTCTGAACAGAACCCAGAGATAGGTACTGATTTGGCCAATGGAGACGGAATAGCTGCGTTTAACAAAATGCACGATGTGTTGAACGCAGTCTGGAAGGAATGCGATAGAGTGCTCGATGATAATGGATTTGTTTGCATTAACATTGGTGATGCTACAAGAACCATTGATGGGGAATTTCAGCTATACTCGAACCACACTATGATAATCAATCAATTCTTAGCGATGGGGTATAGCGTTCTACCAGACATTCATTGGCGTAAACAATCAAACGCCCCTAACAAGTTTATGGGATCAGGAATGTACCCAGCTGGAGCGTATGTGACATATGAGCACGAGTATATATTGGTCTTTAGAAAAGGCGGTAAACGAGTTTTTAAAGGAACTGGTAAAGAGTTAAGACAGAAAAGTGCCTTCTTTTGGGAAGAAAGAAATGTATGGTTCTCAGATTTATGGGAAATCAAGGGAACCTCTCAGATTATGGCAAAAACAAAGGCTTCTCGAGATCGTAATGCATCGTTTCCATTCGAAATACCTTACCGCCTAATCAATATGTATTCAGCAGAAGGAGATACCGTCCTCGATCCGTTTGCCGGGTTGGGAACAACAAACATAGCGTGCATGATTTCAAATCGAAACAGCATCGGTATAGATATTGATCCTGAAATAGTAAAGCTTGCAATAGAGAACATGGGTATTACTACCGAAGCTGCTAATGCAATTATTGACAGTCGAATCAAACGTCATTTGGAGTTTATTGCGGCTTTGCCGGATGATAAAAAAGCCAAGTGTTATGATAATGGCCCCCATGGTTTTAGTGTAAAAACAAAACAAGAAACAGCCATTGAGATTGAACAGCTGAAGAGCATTGAGAGAACAGATTCAGGTTATGAGTGTCATTACGAAAAGTTCAAACCTATACACCGGCCAGAACAAATGAGTTTAGCATTATAAAAGCTATAAAATATAAACAAATAGAGAAGCGGGCACATAATTGCGCCCGCTTCTCTATTTATCAAATCAGATTACGTATCTCTTCAATTACCGTTGGATTGGAAATGGAAATTCTATCTGTTCGATTATCAACAGAGTATTGTAAGACGAATGCGGATGTTTGATACAGATCACAAAATGCTTGCATTTTCCCTCTGATATCAACAACATACTGATAATGACCGTAGTAAAAAGACTCAGGTTTTAGCTGAATTCCTATTGGTTTGCCAGCTCGATCATTTACGTAGAAGTCAATAAAATAGTTTGTATCCCATTCTTTAGGAGCCTCTTGCACCGAATGAGATATTTCACGTCTCAATAATTGAAGAGCGAGTTTTTCTTTGTTATATCCTTGAAATGTCCTTCGAAACATAACATCGTAGATATAGTCCTTACACTCTTGCAATGAAACGGCGTAAGAAGCAGGAATGCTATCATGCATTTCTGCTGCCAATCCATTTAAATAACTTTCGTCATGAACATTGTCAAAATACCAGATTTTCCACTCATCCTCGGTCAAAGGCTTAAGCTGCCTTATCATGTTCATCATATAACCGATCCTTGCCGGTTTATTGTATCCGCCAATGTTATAGTAGTTATTTAATACTTTCTCAGATGCCATATCAATCATCTACCTCAATCTTTAAGCCGGTTTTTGTCTTTTCGTAATAAACCATTTTAACGTCAATTACTTCAGATAAGCGTTTCATTGTTTTATAGGTGTTAGACTTTACGGAATAAGGGGTGTTGCCAACATAACCATCGATTCCCTTGGATTCTTCGTCAGGAGTAGCAAGGCGATAAGACTTCCCTTGTTTTTTGGCAAGGAAAGCAAGGATAGCCTTCTGAACGTATAGGCCATTAAAGGTTTTTAGAATAACAAGATCTTCCACCCAGCGTTCAACCATTTCCCTGTCGATTAGAGGAATGGCATTCTTAAGATTCTGAACCTGAGCAAATATTTTATCCGTTGCTGTTGCGAACGCATTGGGGTATTTCTTGGTGTACCATTCTTTCCAATTTTCGATGGTAATATCGTCACATTCTTCCATAAACTGAGGGAACAGATCGGACATCTGTCCAACAACATTTGCGCGTGTTCCCTGAGCATTTTGATTTGCCCAGTTAATTAACTGAGAAGTGTATTTGGGAAACTCAAAAGCTTCACTTTCATTGAAGTCAGCAATCTCATCATTTTTAATGGTGTAATTCATTTCTTATTCCTCCATAAACAGTCTGTATGCTTCTATGTTGAGCGCATCGGCTATCTTCTGAACCGTTTCCAGAGACACATTACGTTGGAAGCATTCAATATCGCTGATATATGTTCTGTGTAAACCGCAAATTTCGGCGAATCTTTCTTGTGAGAGGCCTTTTTCAAGGCGCATTTTCTTTAGGTTGGTGCCAAACACCTTGATGATGTCCATGGTTATAACCCTCCTATCTTATCATTAAATTTTACGCCAAAGCAGACTATGAGTCTACAGACGATAAGTGGCATTGGGCTAACAGGTTTTTTTAGTGATCAAGCCAAAGGCGATCAACCGTAAAAGTTGGTCGCTTTTGTTTTGCCCATTAACCGGCACTCAAGTGTAACAGCTTGGGTGATTTTTTATTCCCCAAGGAGGTGGTGCGTATGCACAGCTGATAGCAATAAGGCAGGTCGGATGGACGGAGCTGCCTTGCTGAACACAGTCCAAATCTATAGAAAGGAAAACGCAGATATGGCAGAAGAAACGAAACAGACTCCGAAGCTGGAGCTGATCAGGGCCTCTGAGATCGATCCTAAATCGGTCGAATGGCTCTGGTATCCCTTCATCCCTTACGGCAAGGTCACGCTCGTTCAGGGTGATCCCGGCGATGGCAAAAGCACTTTTCTGCTGACCATTGCAGCCATGCTGACCAAGGGTGATCCGCTTCCGTTTACGGAGCCGGAAATTCCACCTGAGCCGATGTGTGTGATCTATCAGACCACGGAAGATGATGCGGACGATACCATCGTTCCTCGCTTCATTCGAGCCAATGGTGACCGTGAGAAATTGATCTTCATCAATGAGAAGGAAGCTCCGATCTCCTTCGATGATGCAAGAATTGAAGCAGCAATCAAGACCACAGGAGCGAAGCTTCTGATCCTTGATCCTCTCTCATCTTATATCGGAGATTGCCAGCTCAATGCGGCGAATGAGGTCAGGCCCCGCTTCAATCACCTGATCAGAATTGCGAAGGAGACCAACGCAGCGATCGTGATTGTCAATCATCTGAATAAGATGTTCGGCACGAAAGCGATCTACCGCACTCCCGGTTCAATCGACATTGTCGGTGCTGTAAGAAGCGCACTGCTCATCGGCAGAAGCAAAGAGAACGATGACGAACGAGTCATGGTTCAGCAGAAGTCGAACCTTGCTCCCACCGGGGCAGCGATCGTCTTCTCTGTTGGTGAAGATGGTATCAGCTTCATCAAGGAATCCGAGCTGACGGCAGATGAACTCCTTGCCTGTTCTTCGGATAAGACCGGCAGGCCTGATACGAAAACGCAAGAGGCAATGGAGATCATTCGTGACTTGCTTTCCGATGGTGAGGAACACGAAGCTTCGGAATGTGAGGCCAGGCTGAATGAGGCCGGCATCAGCAAGTCAACGGCAAAGAAAGCCAAGCGAATACTGGGGGTTGTTTCAAACAAGCCGCATTATTCGTGGTATTGGCGACTGCCGATAGACGAGGATTAAAGGGAGTTAAGGGGGAACGCCTTGCCCACGACATCTTTGCAGCATCGCTGAAAGTGTCATAGTGGGTTACGCACTTTGAAAAAGTTGCGTAACACGCTATCCCCCGGCCCCTGAGGAGGTGCAAAGATGGCAAAACCAAATATGTCAGTTGCGAGAGTCGTAAAGTTGAATGCGGCAAGTGTCGGAAAATCAGAAAGGCATAACGAGCGTAAGAATACCAACTATGAAAACGTGAATGTCGTGCCGGAAAGAATTCCCTTCAATGTCAGTTTCAAGTCTCCCGGTGACATGACCTATAATGAGTATTTCGATCACTTGGTTGCCGAAGGAAAGATCTCGACAAGAGGTCTGAAGGACGGTGCGACCTACTTCAATGAGATGATTATCGATGTCAATACGGCATACTTTGAGGAGCATGGCGGGTACGAGTTTGCCAAAGAATTTTACGAGGAAGCTTACCGCTTCTGCTGTGAAATTTACGGTGAAGATCAGATCGTATCAGCTGTCATGCATGCCGATGAGATCAACAGTGCTGTGTCTGAAGAGCTGGGCAAGCCGGTCTATCATTATCATCTTCATGTAGTCGCAATACCGACAGTGGAAAAGGAAATCCTGTGGTCGAAAAGATGTAAAGACGAAAGTCTGAGAGGAACCGTCAAGGAAGTAATCCGTCAGGTTTCTCATTCAAAGAAATGGAAAAACAGTCCTGTTCTTGATGAACACGGTCAGCCGGTCCTTAACTCAAAGGGCAAGCCCCAGTATGTGAAATCTTACAGCATCCTTCAGGATCAACTGTTTGAACACATGACTGCCGCAGGCTTCACTGACTTCCAGCGTGGCGAACGAGGCAGTACAGCAGAGCATCTTGAAAGTTTGGATTTTCAGATCAAGAAAGATGCGGAGCGTTTGGCTCAGGGCGAAGAAAAGATCGCAGCCGGTGAAGAACGACTCGCTGAAATCGAGCAGGCCACCGAAGCTGCTACGGCAAAACTTCAGAAGGTACAGATCCGATACGATCAGGACCGCAAGGCCTACCTGACCTATGGTGAGCTTGAAGGTCTTGGCAAGAAAGGTATCACCGGCAAGTATTCTCTTGAGCCGAAGGACTACCGGGATCTTGTCGCTATGGCAAAGGAGGGTGTTGCATCTCGTGGTGAGATCAGCAGGCTGAACGATACCATTTCTCGAAACCAGCGCAGGATCAGCAGCTTATCACGAAGCGTTTCCGCTTTGGAAGAAAAGCTGGCTGAGATGACGGCCAAGTATGACAAGCTGGTTGAAATGACAAGGCCGTATGTAGAAGCTGTTCAGCGGTTCCCTGAAGTGGTGAAGTCTTTCATCGAGAAACTTCTCCCGCCGAAGGAACACAAACAGGAACAGGAAATCAGAAAATCAAATCACAGAAACAGAGATGGGGCAAGATGAGTGACTCCTTACACGAGACACTATGACTTCTTGACCTCTTCTTTTTTTCGGAAAATTACGGAGGTTTTATTATGGCAGAAGAAATCAAGTGCACCATCACTAAGAAGATCGGTGTGCTGTCCAAGAAGGACAACGGCTACAGCAAGCAGATCAATCTTGTTTCATGGAATGAGCGTGAGGCCAAGCTCGATATCAGAGAATGGTCTCCCTCTGACAGAGGCATCAAGGGCATTACCCTGACCGATGAGGAAGGTCGAAAGCTGCTTGCGGTATTACAGGCATATTACGATGAGGTAGACGGTGAGCTGCCTCTCTAATAGAAACACTGAGGGGCAGTCCGGCGGCTGCTCCTCTTTCAATTCAAAGGAAAGGATGGATGCAATGGAAGGAACTATGGTTCAGAGAATCGGCAATGTTCTCTATACGGTTCGAGTACGACCGGCAGAGAATGCCAAAGAAAATTATGATACCAAGCTCAAGAAGATCATCGAGCAGGCCATGATCGTCAGCCTGCGTGATGAAGAAAGAAAGTGCTCATGATCTCATTCGATAGAGTCAAAGAAGCGATAACGACCAGACAGGCCGCCGAGAGTTACGGCATTCATGTCAATCGGCATGGCTTTGCTTGCTGTCCGTTTCATCATGAGAGAACACCTTCAATGAAAGTGGATCAGCGATATCACTGCTTCGGCTGTTCGGAGGACGGCGATGTGATCGACTTCACTGCGAAACTATTTGGCCTTGATTTGAAGGAAGCTGCCGAAAAGCTGGCAGCCGACTTCGGTATCGATGCTCCCTTTGAAGGTTCTCATATCGAACCGGCGCCGGTAGTAAAGACCGGCAAGGCAGCACTGGAAAAGCGCTTCAATGACTGTTGGAGGCTGTACTGTGAATACCTTCATCTGCTGAAACGATGGAAGGAACAGTACGCTCCGAAGATCACCGATGAGGAATGGGATGACCGCTTTGTTGAGGCTTGCCACCGCATCGATCAGGTCGAGTATTACCTTGATGAGCTTTGGTATGCTGACTGGCCTGAAAGAGAAATTATTATGAATGACCTTCAAAGTGACATGGAGAGGATTGCGAAAAAGCCTGAGATTTCAAGGCTTTTCTCTCCTGAAGGTCCTTCCCTTTAACGGCATTTGTGACGGATGAAAGTATTATTCTGTAACGTCTTGACAAGTGCCGTCCGAAAGGCAGTATCCTGGTGGAATGCGGCCATGCCCTGCAGGCCATCGGAAAGTATGAGATCAAGGTATTCAATACCATCAATTTTTCCAAGAGCATGCACTACAATCCATTTGCCTATATCCACAGCGAGAAGGATATCCTGAAGCTCGTCACCACATTGATCGCCAACACCAAGGGCGACGGCAAATCCGGGGACGAGTTCTGGACCAAAGCAGAGACGCTGCTGTACTGCGCGTTGATCGGCTATATCCATTATGAAGCGCCGATCGAGGAACAGAACTTCGCAACCCTGATCGAATTCATCAATGCCATGGAGGTCCGAGAGGATGATGAGGAGTTCCAGAACCCGGTGGATATCATGTTCGAGAATCTGGAGAAAAGAAAGCCAAAGCACTTCGCTGTCAGGCAGTATAAAAAGTATAAACTGGCTGCAGGAGTTGTATGCTTTAAGAGACTTCTTAATCAGTCGATTAGGAAGCCGCTTAAAACACACAGCTTGTGAGAAAGGAGTGCAAGAAAATGAGCAAGAGAAAGATTACCGCCCTGTATGAGCGTCTCAGCCGTGACGATGACCAGCAGGGCGAGAGCAACAGTATAGCAAATCAAAAAAAGCTCCTCGAAAGCTATGCTGCCCAGCATGGTTTCCCGAACCCTGTCCACTTTACCGATGATGGTATCAGCGGAACCCGTTTTGACCGTCCCGGCTTTATGGCTCTGATGAAAGAAGTCGAGGCAGGTAATGTGGAATATTTGTGCCTAAAGGACATGAGTCGCATGGGTCGTGACTATCTGAAAGTCGGTCAGATTATGGAAATTCTCCGGCAGAAAGGTGTCCGTCTGATTGCGGTCAATGACGGTGTGGACAGTGCCAGAGGGGACGATGATTTCACGCCGTTTCGGAACATCATGAACGAATTTTATTGCCGTGATACAAGCCGGAAAATCCGTTCCACCTTTCAGGCAAAGGGCAAATCCGGCAAGCACCTGACCGGGACAGTCATCTACGGCTATCTCTGGAACGAAACCAGAGACCAGTGGATTGTAGACAAGGAAGCCGCTGAGGTCGTGAAGCGTATCTACCAGATGACCATTGATGGACTGGGACCCTACCAGATTGCCAAGAAGCTGTCAGAGGAACAAGTCCTTATCCCCTCTGCCTATCTTGCCCAGCATGGCGAGGGTGTGAACAAGAACAAGACTTTTAAGGATATTTACGGCTGGGGTTCCTCTACGGTGGTGGAAATCCTGAAAAAGCGTGAGTATCTGGGGCATACGGTCAACTTCAAGACCCGCAAGCACTACAAGGACAAGAAAAGCCACTATGTTTCCGAGGACGAATGGACAATCTTTGAAAATACCCATGAAGCCATCATTGACCAGCAGACCTTTGACCTTGTACAGAAAATCCGCAGCAATGTCCGCCGCTATCCCAACGGCTGGGGCGAGACCGCACCGCTGACCGGGTTGCTCTATTGTGCCGATTGCGGCGGCAAGATGTATGTCCACCGCACCAACAACGGCAAGCGGATTTCCCAGTACACCTGTTCCCAGTACAGCAAAGTCCCGGTGGGTGTGTTGTGCAAGACCCAGCACCGTATCAATGAATCGGTGGTTCTGGAACTGATTTCCGAGCTTTTGAAAGCGATTGCCGAATATACAAGGCATGACAGAGCCGAGTTTATCCGGGTGGTGCAGGAAGCACAGAACAGTCAACAGACAGCAGAAGTCAGAAAGAAAAAGACCCGCCTTGCCACCGCCAAAAACAGGCTGAAAGAACTGGAAGTTCTGCTTTGCAAAATCTATGAGGACAACATTCTGGGCAAGCTGCCGGACAGCCGCTATGCCACGCTGGACGCACAGTACGGCAAGGAACAAGCCGAACTGACAGATGAAATATCTTCTCTGGAAGCCAGCCTTACTGCCTATGAGAAGAACAAAAAATCAGCGCAGAATTTTATCTCTCTGATTGACAAGTATCAGAGCTTTGACAACCTGACCATTACCATGCTCAACGAGTTTATCGACAAAATCCTTGTCCATGAGCGTGACCGCAAGGGCAGCACCCAGACCACGCAGGAAATTGAGGTGTACTTCAATTTTGTAGGCAGGTTCGTTCCCCCGGCATTTGGCGAAGTGGAGTTGACCCCGGAAGAACTGGAAGAACTCCGTAAGCGTGAGGAACGCAAGGACAGGCTTCACCAGAACTACTTGAAGCGGAAAGCCAACGGGAAACAGAAAGAGTATGAGGAGCGCACCAAAGCCAGGAAAAAAGCGGAGATTGAAGCCAGAAAACAGGCAATCCGCACCGAAGATATTGCCAGAGGGGTATTTATCCCAGTGAGCAGTTTGCCGCAGCTGGAACCGAGAAAGGGAGCGTGATTTTATGAAAGAGTTGAAACCGAGAATCCATGAGAACGGCATCGACTATGTGTTGGTGGGCGACTACTATGTGCCGGACTTGAAGCTGCCGGAGGAACGCCGACCCATTGGGCATTGGGGACGCTTGCACCAGTCCTATCTGAAATTGTACCGTCCCATACTCTACAACGAGCTGATTTTATCCGGCAGGCTCCACACTGTCCTTGCTGATCTGAACGAGCAGGCGGCAGACAGGCTGGGCTTGATTATCCGCCAGATGGCAGAAGCCGAAGGCGTGACAGAAACCTTAAAAGCTGAAAATCAGATGTTGTGGGTACAGTCCATGAACTCTATCCGCAACCGGGCAGAGGAAATCATCAAGGCTGAACTAATCTATTGTTGAGGGAGGTGAAGCTATGATTTTGGAAGCTATGTATAATGGGGAGTTTTATCCCTGTGAAACGGTCGTACCTACATCGCCGGAATACCGCAAGGCAATTATAGCCTGTGAAAAGCTCATGGAGCAGCTGTCCCAGCGGTTGAGCAAAGAGGACTATGAGCTGGTGCAGGAACTCCGGGCACAGACAGCAATCGCCCAATGTGAGGAAAGCGAAAGTCACTTCAAGTATGGCTTTTCGGCTGGGCTTATCGTTCAGCAGGAAGCCCATGAACAGGTACAACAGAAGAAAGAAAAATAGCTGATAAACACCGCCTGAACAGAGAAAAGCTGTTCAGGCGGTTTCGGTGTTCGTCAGTAGATTTATTCACACTCTTGTGATAAAATTTGTTATAATCAAGTGTAGAAATAGATTGCATTGTGATTGTGCTGATTACAAAATTTGTCATATAATTTAGTGGAAGGTTGTGAAATAAAATGATAACGAGATTTAAGCAACACATAGATATTCCGTATAGCCTACATGATATGGTTGTACATAAGATTACTTGCCGAAACGATTCCGTTTATTTAGATTTTTGCTATGGATATGTGAGTACAAAAGCTCCTTGTCCACAAGTAGATGGACATATTACTATTGAAGATGTTGATATGGATTGTGCTTGTGTTTTACTATTAAGCAAATTGGGGAAATATGGCGATTTTGAAGGAACAAAAATGTCATTGAAAGATTTCGTTGAGAAGTATTCTGAGTATTACTTTGAAATTTTAGATGAACTGTATGGGTTCAATCAAGTGGAATATATTGGCTATCTGCGTTCTCCTCAAAATGACGAATTAATTCAAATGTCACTCTCAATGTATTTTACCGGCGATATTGTATATGAAACTGAAGAGTGACATCTTTGTGTTCTATGGGACTGAGTAATCCCTTAGAACTCTAAGGGCGCACTTCTATACTCTCCTGCCGGGAGTATTCGTGCGTCCTGCGGAGCTTCATTCTCTGTCAGCAGGAAAACCAGCAGATCGAGAATATTCCGTCACTTCGTTCCGACAAGGTGGCCACACCCCCTTGCGCCGTTTATGCGGCTATCCCCTGTGTACTTGCCGTCCGCAAACAGCATAAAATGCTGTTCGCCGCCAGCAAGTTTTATAAAGTGAATCAATATCTATCAGTCAAATGGTGAAAAAGAAAGGGTGATTTACATGAAAAAAATGTTTATGTTGCTTATGGCGATTATGCTGTGTTTTGCATTGACTGCTTGTAGTGAAAAAGTAAGCATCGACTTTCCTTTTGAATTGTCCAGCGTCGAAAATGTGGAAATGTTCCGTTTCACTAATCCTGCGGATGCAGAGAAAAAAGTGATTACCGAATCAGAAGATATTGAAGGAATTTATCAAACTTTTGAAAGTATTTCTCTGAAAGATAAAGCAACTGAACCTACTGCTGGTGGTTCGGTGACCAGTTTTCGTTTTAATCTTTCTGATGGTACATCTTATGAGGTTATCTATTCGGCGGTTGCTGTAAAATCTGGAAGAATCATCACAACAGGTATGGAACAAGATTTCTTCACCTCTGCCGATATTGGAGCAAACTGGGAAAGTTACGATTATGAAGTAATAGCTGCATCGGAAGATGAACTGCCAGCACTATATGAGTAAAAAAGCAAACGGATATTCACTAACTTTCCATCATGAATGATACAATTTAATATCGAAAAAATGACCGTTGATCTACACCGCCGTGTGAGAAATCAGCGGTCTTTTTTTATCCCCATTTTCAAAAAAGGAGGTCATTTTTATGCCAGAGAAGAAAACACTCGACCAGCTCCGTTTGGAGAAAGAACGGGCAGAACTCCGGCTTGCCCAAGAGCAGCGCAGACTTACCCGTCTGGAAAACCGCAAGCAGTATTACGAGAAAGGCGAACGGGCGAAGCGTACCCATGAGCTGTGCAACATCGGCGGAATAGTAGAGAGCCTTGCCCCGGTGTTTAAGGGACTGCCCAAGCAGGAAATGTACGAACTGCTGGAAACGGTCTTTTCTCTGCCGGAGGTACAGCACACGCTCCGCAGCTTTGCCAGCAGAAAGGAGGACGCAGGACATGGCTCTGTTCCATTTCACAGCCGACCAGATTAAACGCAGCGAGGGGCAGTCTGTTATGGCTTCCGCTGCCTACCGTTCCGGGGAAAAACTCCACAGCGCCTATTATGGCGAGGACAGCGACTACACCAGAAAGAAAGGCGTTATCTGTTCCGAAATTCTCCTGCCGCCCCATGCACCGAGGGAGTTTGCCGACCGGGAAACCCTCTGGAACGCCGTAGAACACGCCGAGCATGGGAAGAAAGCCCAGCTTGCATACAGCTTTGAAGTTTCCTTGCAGAATGAGTTTTCCCTTGAGGAAAATATCGCTCTGGCAAGGAAATTTTTGTTGGACAACTTTGTGAGCCGGGGCATGACGGTGGATGTGGCGTTTCACGAAAAGGAGACCGAGGAAGGCGGCACACCCAACCCCCACTTCCATTTTCTCTGCCCCATCCGTCCTATGAATCCGGACGGGACATGGGGCTTCAAGCAGCACCGTGTTTATCGTCTGGACGAGGACGGAAACCGCATCCGTGACCAGAACGGCAAGTTCCTCTTTGACGCTGTTCCCACCACCGACTGGGGAGACCCGGAAACGCTGGAACAATGGCGAAAGGCATGGGCTGATGTATGCAACGCCAAGTTTGCCGAGAAAGGGCTTGATGTCCGTATTGACCACCGCAGCTATGAGCGGCAGGGACTTGACCTCTTGCCTACCGTCCATGAGGGAGCCGCTGTCCGGGCGATGGAGAAGAAAGGCATCCGCACCGAGAAAGGCGAGTTCAACCGCTGGATAAAAGCCACCAATGTCGTTATCCGGGATATTCGGGGAAAAATCGCTGTCCTGCTGGACTGGATAAAGGAAGCCAAAGCCGAGCTGGAGAAACCCAAGGCTCCCGACCTTGCTTCTCTGCTGGGCAGCTATTACGCCTACCGCAAATCCAAAGCCTACTCCCAGAAAGGCAAACTCAACAATCTCAAAGAGATGAACGAGACCTTCAATTATCTTCGGGAGAATGGAATTGCTACCCTTGCGGATCTGGAAAGCCGGGTGCAGACCCACCAGACCACCGTGGACAGCTTAAAGGCAACGCTTGACAGCCAGAACGCCCGCATGAAAGCTATCCGCAGCCTGTCAGACGACAGCGACACTTTTAAGCGGTTGAAGCCTGTGTTTGCCGGTTTGCAGAAAATCAAGTTTGACAAGCCCAGAGCCGCATACAAGGCAGCACATGAAGCTGAGCTGAAACAGTTTTACGCCGCCAGACGCAGGCTGTCCCAAGAGTTCCCGGACGGAAAAGTGGATATGAAAAAGCTGTCCGAGGAATACAGCACTTTGGAGCAGACCCATTCTGAGACCTATGCCCAGTTTAAGACCATCCGTGAGGATTTACAGCGGCTTTGGAGTGTCAAGTCGAAGATTGATACTGCCCGCAGTTTTCACGAGCGTACAGAGGAACAAACGCTCCAAAATCAACCCCAAACACGACGCAAAAAGGAGGACATTGACCGATGAATTATACCCAAGCGCAGATTGACAGGGCGAACGCTGTCAGTCTGGAAGATTTTCTCCGTTCGCAAGGCGAGCAGCTTATAAAAAGCGGCAGAGAATACCGCTGGAAAGCACATGACAGCCTGACCATCCAGGGTAACAAGTGGTTTCGCCACAGCCAGAGCAAGGGCGGCTATCCCATTGATTTTGTCATGGAGTTTTACGGCAAGAGTTTTCCCGAAGCCGTGGAACTGCTGACCGGGGAGCATGGCGAAGCTCCCAAGACCGCACCGCCGATGGAGTTCCGGCTTCCCACGCCCAGCAGAACCGCCGACAGGACAATCCAATATCTTTGTGAAGTACGAGGTCTCAGCAAGCAGATTGTTGAGACCTTTCTTTTGTCCGGGGATATTTATGAGGACAGCAACCATCACAACGCTGTCTTTGTGGGCAGAGACAGAAGCGGTATCCCAAGATATGCCCATGTCCGGGGAACGGCAGACAGTTTCCGTCAGGACATTTCCGGCTCGGACAAGTCCTATGGTTTTGGCTATGTGGGGAACGGAAACCAGCTCTTTGCCTTTGAAGCCCCCATTGATTTGCTGTCTTTCCTCTGCCTGTATCCGCAGGAATGGCAGTCCCGTAGCTACCTTGCTTTGGGCGGTGTGTCCGGCAAGGCTTTGGAGCGTTTTCTCTCTGAACGCAGGGACATTCAGAAAGTGTTCCTCTGTCTGGATAGCGATACCGCAGGAAGCGAAGCCTGTCAGCGGCTTTTAGGGATAATTCCCGACAAAATCCCCGTTGTCCGTCTTGTACCGTCAAGAAAGGACTGGAACGATGTTTTAAAGCAGAAAGCCGAGATAACAAACCGCAAATTCATAGCCGAGACTATCCCCATGCGGGAACCGCCGGAAATCCAGCCTGTTCCCATGCTCCGTATGGCTGATGTGGAGCTGACAAGCGTGGAATGGCTCTGGTTTCCCTATATCCCCTTTGGGAAGCTGACCATTATCCAGGGCAATCCCGGTGAGGGCAAGACCTACTTTGCCATGCGGCTGGCGGCAGCCTGTACCAACCGAAAGCCCCTGCCCGATATGGAACCTTTGGAACCGTTCAACATCATTTACCAGACCGCCGAGGACGGGCTGGGCGATACTGTCAAGCCCCGTCTGATAGAAGCCGAAGCAGACCTTGACCGGGTGCTGGTCATTGATGACAGGGACACGCCGCTGACCCTCACCGATGAACGGCTGGCAAGGGCAATCCGGGAAAACCATGCAAGACTGGTTATCATCGACCCAGTACAGGCGTTTCTGGGGGCTGATGTGGATATGAACCGGGCAAACGAGGTGCGACCTATCTTCCGCAGTCTGGGCGAGATTGCACAGGAGACCGGGTGTGCCGTGGTGCTGATCGGACACTTGAACAAAGCTGCCGGAACGCAAAGCACTTACAGGGGGTTAGGCTCCATCGACATTACAGCGGCAGTCCGCAGCCTGCTCTTTATCGGCAAGCTGAAAGACAGCCCCACCACAAGGGTGTTAATCCATGAGAAAAGCTCTCTTGCCCCGCCGGGACAGTCCCTTGCCTTTTCTCTAGGAGACGAAAAAGGTTTTGTGTGGCTGGGGGCTTATGACATTACCGCCGATGAGCTGCTTGCCGGGACGGACACAGGAAAGGCAGAAAGCAAGACCGCACAGGCAGAAGCCCTGATACTCGATTTACTGGCAAACGGAAAGAAAATGCCCAGTGCAGAGCTGGAAAAGGCGGTCAATGACAGGGGTATATCGTCCCGTACCCTCAGAACAGCAAAAGCCCGGATAGGTAGCCGACTTGTCACCGAGAAAAACGGTGCTTCATGGGTCTGCTATCTCCGGGCATAAGTCAAGAAGGCAAAGGTGGCAAAGTGGTTATAGATACCTTAAAGTTGCCGCCTTGCCTTCTTCTTTTTCTCACAACGATTTTTTACAGGAGGATTTTCTATGACAGAGACCACAAACGCAGCGAAAACCGAACCTTGCCCGACATTCAAGCGAACCATCGGCAAGACCACCTATCTCGTCCGTGTCCATTTCAGCGAGACCAGCAAGGAGACAATGGAGGATAAAATCAAGCGGCTGCTCCGGGAGGAAGTCCGCAGAATGTGACTTTTTCTTGAATTTGATTAAAAAGTCCTTGACAACTGGCATCAGGCAAGACTGCCAAGTCGATCCTCATCTCGTGTGGGGCAAGACTAGCGGTCTTTGATATTCAGGAGCTCCGCGAAATCACAGCGTATGACGAATTGGAACTGGACACCCTGGGAGACCGGAAGACAGCGCTGTTTCTGATCATGTCGGATACGGACGCGACCTTCAACTTCCTGATCTCCATGATCTACACTCAGCTGTTCAACCTGCTGTGCGAAAAGGCTGATGATGTTTACGGAGGAAGGCTCCCGGTCCATGTCCGGTGCCTGATCGATGAAGCGGCGAACATCGGCCAGATCCCCAACCTGGAAAAGCTGGTCGCCACGATCCGAAGCCGTGAGATCTCGGCCTGCCTGGTACTGCAGGCCAGGTCACAGCTGAAGGCAATCTATAAGGACAATGCCGATACAATCATCGGCAATATGGACTCCCAGATCTTCCTCGGCGGGTCTGAGCCAACGACTCTGAAGGAGCTGGCGGAGGCTCTGGGCAAGGAAACCATTGATACTTTCAACACCTCTGATACCCGGGGCAACAGTCCAAGCTACGGGACCAACTACCAGAAGCTTGGAAAAGAACTGATGAGCCGGGATGAGCTAGCTGTCATGAACGGCAGCAAGTGCGTCCTCCAGCTCAGAGGCGTTAGGCCGTTCCTGTCGGACAAGTACGATATCACCCAACACCCGAACTACAAGTACACGTCCGATTCTGATAAGAAATACACTTTTGACATCGAGAAGTATCTGAACCGGCGTATGAAACTGAAAGCTGAAGAAGAATTCGATGTCATACAGGCTTAAGGCAGCCTCCGGGCTGCCGATACATAGCGGTCCGGATCCGTTTCCGGGCCGCTTGTTGTCTGAATGAAGGCCAGACGCACCCAATGCCTGTAGAGGCAAATAAGTCGAGGGGTATGGCAATGGACCGGACAAGTCAGGCAAAACCAATTCCACCCCTTCGGGGGAACCATTAAGGAGGCCTGTATGGCATTTTTCAACAGTGCAGTCGGCGTACTGCAGACTCTCGTTGTGGCGCTCGGCGCCGGTCTTGGCATCTGGGGTGCGATCAACCTGCTGGAGGGTTACGGCAACGATAATCCCGGTGCTAATGCTCATGTACGGTAAGGAAGCAAGCAACCGAAAACAAGAGATAGACCGCCAGCACTACACTATTCCGAACCAAAGACCAAAAGATAA
>SFEL01000032.1 GCA_004557245.1 Clostridiales bacterium
TCTCTCGAACTGGAGTTGTGGGCCCTCAAGACGGCTGATGATGCTCCCAAGCTGCGGTCTGCCAACTGGACGTTTGCCTGGCTCAATGAAGCCACGGGTTGCTCGCCGGAGGTGTACAACGCTGTCACGGGACGTATCGGGCGTTACCCGTCCCAGGACCTCGGTGGTATCTCGTGGGGCGGCACCATCATGGACTTCAACCAGCCCGAACCAGGCTCCTGGCTCGATGAGTATATCCGCAACCCGCAACCCAACTGGGCAGTGTTCAGGCAGCCTCCCGCTGCCTTCAAGCACGTTGATGAAGTCACTGGTGTCGTGACGTATGAGGTGAACCCGGACGCCGAGAATTTGCGTAATCTGGGTGCCAGAGAAGAAGGGGACCCGGACGATTTCACGCCCGAACAGCAAGGTATGCGGTATTACCGTAACCAGATAGATGCCTTGCTCAAGACAGGACGCACGGACATCATCGACAACCAGTATTGCATGATGGACGTGCCTATCGTTGATGGCAAGCCGGTCTACTCGAATTTCAACATCAACATCCATGTGGCGGCGGAAGCATTGGAACCGCGACCTTTCCAGCCCATCATCATCGGTGTGGACCAGTCTGGTATCCATCCTGCTGCGGTCATCCTGCAAAACATCAACGGGACCTGGTGTGTTCTGGATGAATTGTATGCTGACAACGAGGGGTTTGAAAATTTCCTGCATGGTATGCTGATACCGCTGCTGCGGGGCCGGTACAGCACGAATCCTCTGGTTGCTGCCATCGACCCGAGCAATACTCGGGATTCGTGGCAGGCCGTAACGCCCAAGCAGCGTTTCGCCGACGCGGGTATCAAGGCCGTGACGGAATTGACGAACAATCCCAGGGTCCGCATCCAGACAGTGGAGCATATGCTCAACCAGCGTGCCGGAGGGTTGCTCATCGACCCGGCCTGTCAGATGCTCATTCGCGGGTTCTCGCATGAGTATCGATACCGCAAGTTGCGGGCTTCCGGGACGATGGGCTCTGTGTACACGCCGAGCCCGGAAAAGAATGATGCGAGTCATGTGCATGATGCACTCCAGTACGCCGCCCTTCTTATCCAGCGTGGGGACAATATGGATAAGGATACCACGATGCAAAACGTAAGAGACGAACTCATACGCAGGCGCAGTTCTTTGTCCAGCGTCGTATAAGATTGACGCCCAGGCGAGTGATTTGATAGGGAGAAAGTTATGAGCGACGCTATCAACTGGATGCTGGAAATCGAGGACGTGAAGGAGAAATCCCACGACCCGCTGGCCGAGGCCGTCATGGACAGGTTCAATGGCGCTGTGTCGTGGCAGTCTACTGAGCTTGTGAATGGCAAGCCTCTTCGCACCGTACTTGAGAACTGCTGGAACCAGCAGAATGGTATCATGTCGTGTGATACGAAGGAACGCGCGGAAGCTCTGGGTGTCGATGCCTACATCAACCTGACCGCTTTGAAAGCCGACATCGCCAATTCCTATCTCAATGACGCCATGACCAGTTCCGGGGATGCTTCGCTCCCCTGGACCGTGATACCTACGCCGCGTCCTGATATTTCTCCTGTGGCGCAGGATGAAATTTTCAACGAGATAAAAGCACAGCTCCAGAGCGGCAGTTTTGAAGATGCTTCTCAGCTCATCGAGGCTATCCGGCAGCAGAAGCGTGAGATGCATTTCAAAGAAACGGAAAAGGCAAAGAAATCTGCCGACGCCATGATGATGCTGCTGGCTGACCAGTGTGCCGAAGGCGGCTTCAATCGGGCTCTCACCGACTTTTTGCAATGGTTCCCCATCTATCCTTTTGCCGTCTTCGCCGGTCCTTACATCACGCGGGCCCCGCGTCTCGTGTGGGGCAAGAACAAGCCGCGCATCGATACGGAAGTCTTTCCGACATTCCGTGCCATAAGTCCTTTCGACTTCGCCTACAGTCCTGATAGTCCCGATACACAGCGTGGGACATGCATTTTTACTCGCACGCGTTGGACGCGGCGCGAGCTGCTGAATGCTTCCAAGCTCGACGGTTACATTTCAGCCAACATCAAGGACATTTTGAAGCAGGCGGATGACCCCAATACTGATTTCAACCTGAGCTGGTTGTCCAGGGCCCCGGACGAAGGGCAGCGTAATATGGCGCTGTGGGCGTCCAACGTGAGCCCTATCGAGGTCCTGACCCATTATGGTCTCATGTCCGGCAGGGAGCTGCAAAAATATGACATCCAGGGTCTCGACGCCGGTGATTTTTACAACTGCCAGCTTTCGTTGGTCCAGGGGCGCGTCATCGAGGTGAGGGTCTTCTCCGACCCCAAGATACAGACACGCCCGGTCTACACGGCAAGTTTTTATCGTACCGGTGGAGACCGCATCGCCGGTGACGGCATCGCCCAGCGTTTGCGCGACATCGAACGCGCTTACATGGCGAGTCTCATGTACCTCATGCGTAATGCGGCTAATGCCTCGGCACCCATTTGTGAAGCCGACTACCGGCGCATTGCGGCGTATATCGGCAAGGGTGAGCTGGGACAGGTAGTGCCCGGTAGTCTTTACCTGTCCGACTCTGATATGGGCAACAACAATATGCCTGCGTTCCGCTTTACGCATATCCCTTCCAATATCCCGGCGTATGCACAGCTCATGGAGATGTTCATGCAGCTCGCAGACCGTGTGACCAACATCCCTGCCGCGCTGCATGGTGAGGCTGTGGGTTCGGGGGCCATGCGCACGTTCCGTGGCATGTCCATGCTGCAAGGCAATGCCACTAAGGCCCTTCATGCGGCAGCAGACAACATCGCCTACGGTGTCTTCAAGCCGCTGGGGGAATTGCTGTATAATACCAACATGTTGTTTGCCAAAGACATGGAGGTCAAAGGCGACAGCCATATCATCACGAAGGGAGCTGAAGGGCTGCTCAAGAAGGAGATGGAAAAGCAGTCGGCCATGGAGATTCTTCAGACTGTCGGTGCCGCAGCCGGTGCTCTCGGTCAGGCGGTCAATCTGGCACCTGTGCTTTCCTGGAGCCTCAAGACATTGCTGGGCACCATGGGTGTTCCTGACAATGTTCTGGGTCAGATGGAGCAGATGTCGCCGATGGGGGTCATGCCGGGAGCCGGGGCCGCGCCCAATCCTGCACCGCCTTCGCCCACCGGTGCTGGTGTCATGGAGGACATCACAGGAGGTGAAGCCTGATGGAATTGCTGAACACGCCCTCCCCCAAGAAAGGGACCTGGGCGTACAAGTTTGTGGCCTGGTTTTGTAACAACGTGAATTTTTGTCACGGGTATCTGTACGACACGGATATTGAAAAACCTGACAATAAGATTTACAACGCTGTTTATAAGATATGGTTGTTCCCGTTCAAACAGAACGACTGTATCTGCTGCAATACTGTTCGAGGGCTCGTATATGGAGCCGTTCTCGGCTACCTGATAGGGAGTTTCTGATGGCTATCGTACCGCTTTGGACACCCGAAAATACGACCGTTCTGTCTTCGGTTTTTACCGTACACCCCGGAAAAGTTGTCGTCCTGTGGGCGGTTGGTTTCAACAAGTACAAATTCCGTGTCGAGAATGAAGTGGCCACGCCCATGCAAGCCTGTCTGCATCGGCTCATCCATGATTTTTCCGGCTCCCGCCTGCCTTCGACGAAGGATACAGCGCAGGATTGCTGCGGTTGGATTGTTGATGTCAACCATGTATCGAGTGAACTCATGGCGGACATTGCCGTCAGCACGATGAACTGCCTGTGGAGCCTGTCGCTTTGCAACAGTGTCATGGCTGTTGGGATTCCCGGTTCCTACCAGCTTGAACTCAACGATGCCACTATGGTCGGCACTGCTAATGTCTATGCTGACTTGTATGACATTGGACAAGTGCACGCACCGGAAATTTTTGTAGGAGGCTAGTATGGCTCCCAATTGTGGTCCTATCGAGTTTATGCAGGGTGGAACCCTCATGGATGTTACCATCACCGGTTCCACCATCCAGAACAGTGAAATCAGCGGTTCGACTCTCAGCGGTTGTACGCTGACGAACCTGGTAGCCGTTGACGACGCCAGTCTTCGCACCATTATCAATGCCATGACCAAACTGTCTGATGCCGAATTGCGTCCTCTGGCGGATGCTCTGCATCGTGTCGCCACCATCGAAGCTGCTGAACAGCCTGCCGGGCAGGATGGTTCCGTCCTCGGCACAACGGTCATCGGCGACCGTGCCACTCTGCTGGGCAAACCGTCTTCCTGGGTGAAGCTCGGGGGCAAATCGCTTCCTGCCTACGACGCTTAAAGGGGTGCGTTATGGCGACTGTGTTTTCTGCTGGTGTAATAGAGTTCGACAGCGTGTGGGACAAGGCACGGAAGAAGGCGCAAAATCCCTCCATGCTGGTCAAGGACAATCCGTTTTTGGCGGAATCTGACACCACACTGCCGTATGAACGGCGCAACATGCAACGTTTGCGTGATGACCAGCACATGCGCGAATGTCCTTACAATGGCCATGTGTACGCTGGTATCATGGATAATATGCGTTATGGAGGTAAATGATGGGATGTTCTCGTTGTGGGGGCAATTCCGGGCGCAAGCCTGCTGTTCCCCCGTCCAACATCGGTGGCAATGGTCGTCCGGGTACTGTCGTGAACCCGCAGCGGCGCCCGGCGGAAGACAACAAGTCTGTGCGTGATACTATCAGTGGGCTGCGGTATGTCCCGTCTTCTGGCAGTTAAGGGCGACAAGACCGCAGGAGACAACCTTTTGGCGACGCTCGCGTCGAATCAGGGGGCCTTGTTGTCCTTGATTGGGTTGTTCGAGTCGGCGGCGAAAAAAGAAGCCCAGGAATGTGACGCTTTGGCGCGGGCAGCTTTGCTCGACGGACAAAAGCAAGGTTCCGGGTGTATGGCGCTGGGGCGTGTACTGATGCTCCAGGATGTCGTAACTACCTTGAAACAGTACATCAAGTAGGAGAAAGCACTATGTCCACTAACCCTATGGCATCCGGCGACGGCAACACTTCCGTCTCTCCCGCCTTTGCCCGTACTCCGGGTATGGCACAGGTTTTTCGTGACCAATATGCCCGGACAGAAGCGGCTATGGAGCAGCAGCCTGTGCAGCAGCCTGTGCAGCAGCCTGTGCAGCAGCCTGTGCAGCAGCCGGTGCAGCAGACGGTGCAGCAGCCTGTGCAGCAGCCTGTGCAGCAGCCTGTGCAGCAGCCTGTGCAGCAGCCTGTGCAGCAGCCGTCTATTGCCCCGTACATGTACATGGCGCAGCAACAACAGATGCAGCAGCTCGCGCAGGAACGTGATGCTCTCGCTAACCAGTTGGCCGAGGCGCAGAAGCGTAACGCCGAGTTTGAAGCCGCCAACAAGCAGCAGGCCATGCTGGCCAGTCTCGACGGTGCCGATGAGTTGAATGCGCTGGAGACGGTTGACCCTGCCGACGCCCGTCGTATTGCCGTTATGACGGCGCGTATGCTGCAACAGCCTCTCGAGGGCGTGGTGGCTGAGGTGAAGGCCCAGCGCGAGACTATCGAACGTAATCGGGCTGAGGCGCTCAACGCTACACAGCAGGCGCAGATAACCCGTTATGCTGGTGAAATCCTGCAAGTGCATCCTGATTTCTACAATCTGTTCAATGACCCGGATTTCCTGCGTTACCTCCAGGAACCCGACGGTCTGAGCAGCCGGAGTCGTGACCAGGCTGCCACGCAGGAGTTCTACGCTGGCAATACGCGGTACGTCATCGACATCGTGGACAAGTTCAAACAGAACCGTCCTGATAATGGCAAAGTCACCACTGTGCCGCCTGTGCAGGTGGCGGGTGGGACCGGTACTCCGGCAACTTCTTCTGTCAATAAACCCACTTTTACCCTGGCTGAACTCAACAGCCTATACCAAATGCGGCGGATTTCCCCGGATGAATACCGCGTGCGGTTGAAAGAACTGCGAGCCGCCGGATAACCTTTAAGGAGCTTTTCCATGCCTATTTTCCCCAGTGCGAGTGGATACACCGGCATCGAGGCCACCCCTCTCGCCCGTGTCGGCTACAGCGATTTCATCCTGTCTCGCGTGTATGAAAACGACTGGCTGCCGCGTATCACGGCGTCCGAACTGCTGGAACCTGTTACCCGGTGCAACCAGACCATCCAGCTCATGTACGCGCCGGAAGTCGGTCCGCTGCGTTCGTATCAGAAGAACCAGCAGCTCGTGCCCAACACTGTCAGCACTCAGGCTCGTTGTCTGAGCATCTGCTACATGGGCTATCAGGACATCAAGTTCGACTCCACCGACATCAAGATGGCCTGCGAGCGCTGGCCCAGCTACGAAGAAAAGTTGCTGGAATCCATGTACCAGTCGTATGTGAGCACCATGCGTACTTTCGTCCTGGGTCGCATGATGGCTGAAGTGTCCCCGCGCACGAGTCTCGACCTCGCCGGTATGAATCAGGATGTGAATCTGGGCAAGCCCGGCCAGCCCGTGCATGTGACGCCGCAGAATCTTCCCAAGGTCCTGGCTGACCTCCAGCGTGTCCTCATCGAGTCCAAACGCTGGGTGGAAGGCGAGATGTTCATCATCGTGCCGCCTCAGCTCCGTACCTATCTCGCCCTGTCGAACTACAGCAACTCTGAATGGAGCTGCAACTGCGGCGGTATCGTGTCCGGCATGTGGGACCACCCGCTCATGGGCTTCACGGTCATCGAATCCATCCACGTCCCCGTGGTGCGTGACAAGTCCGGCAACCTCTGCTTCTTTATTCTTGCTGGGCACAAGGAAGCCACGGCGTATGCTTCCAATATCCTGGAAGCGCGGCTGAATACCAGCGACCCCAACAGCTTCGGTGTCCGTTACCAGTATCTCGTGGCCTGGGGCGCCGAAGTCATCTACCCTGACGCCCTCGCGATGGGCTACTGGACTTTCGACCCTATCAACTAGGAGACCCAGACAATGGCTAACATCAATATGTTCCGAGGCGGTACGCCTGATTTCAAGGGCTGGTTCTGTCGTGGTGACTGGCCTGAGTTCAAACCGCCTTTCAGTGCCCCCCATGCGGCTTTCACGCCCCCGTATGACTCTCATGCCGACGCTGCTTACGGGCAGGGTTATCTCAACCTTCATTTCCCTCTGGTGCCCAATCTGGCGGATACCTACGGCCACAACTGGATGCGTACCGCGCTGAAGAAAGTTTCTGCCGTCGGCGACACCATCATGCTCAACTGGGTCCCGTTGCGGTCCTGGGTCGAAGCCATCCACTTTGAAGTGACCACCACCGACAAGAACCTCGAGGGTGTGTACATCAAGCCGTGCGCCATGCGTGTCTCGTGGGACTTCGCCACCGATGATTGGAAGTATGAAGAAAACGCCGACTTCGATACTGCCCTGACCAACAACGGCATCACGCAGTTCCCTCTGGGTACCCCCAAGGACGGTGACAAGCTGTGGGGTCTGGCGCGTCTGGGTATGCCCGAAGTGGCGTCTGTCTCCACGTCCACCGTGAAGGGCGGTCCCGGTAATGTGACCGGGGTGGACACCAAGACTGACTCGAAGGCCCTCGGCGCCGTGCCTTGTACCTTCGGGCATAATCTGGTGAAATACGACAACCAGGGCAACGCCACCGGCGGTCTGGACGAATACTACGGCGCCGTGCTGCTGGGCTACAAGTTCGTGGCCGGTGATGCCGAGCGTCTCAAGCTCGTGTGGAAGTCCGACATCGCCGTGTACATGTCGGCGAAGCTGTTTGCCTTTGAAGGCTCCACGCAGGTCGGCTAAGGAGGTGCGTCATGGCCAATGTCGCCAACACCAAGGCCACCGGGCCCGCGTCTAAGGATACGGTTTCCGGCGGCAAGACCTTCACGCCCCGTTTCAAGGCGCAGACTGGTCCCACCAAGGAAATGTCCAACGATTCCGAGGACGCCCGCCGTACCATCATGGGGATGCGTATCGCCAGCACTGATTTCGGCAACGACCCCGGTGCGGCTTTCCTGAAGAAACCGTCTGCGTAGACCAAACTCTACCCTCCATCCCTATACAGGAGAACAGCACTATGTATCAGTCTTCCGCTCCGCTCTCTGCCGTCTCCCAGCAAGACCTGCGCGGCATACTCAACGAACGCGATAGCGATGCGCGTCAGCAGGCCCTGCACGCTGCCGGTGCGAAGAACGCGGTTCCTCCGTTGCCGCGTTCTTCGCACCTCCGCAGCAAGAAAAACGGTATCGTTTTTCCCTGGGACCCCATGCTTGCCGAACAGCGCGACATCATGGAATGTTGTGACAGCACAGGCAACACCGACCCTGCGGCATGGCGTTCCACTGTGAACGAAGCCGAGTACACGCCTGCCGAGCGTGATGCCTTGCTGGCCGAGGCGCAGGCT
>SFEL01000033.1 GCA_004557245.1 Clostridiales bacterium
GGATATCCCTACGTCTGGGGCGGCAGCAGCCCTGCCACCTCCTTTGATTGCAGCGGCTTTGTCAGCTATGTGCTGACAAACAGCGGCCTTTGCAATACGCTGCTACCCCCGGAGCTTCTGAAAGCAATCGATCCTATTCCTTTTGGTAAGTACGCCATGCTGGAGGAACAGGGTCATTTTACGGAATACGGATATATTTCTCTCTCCGGCGACGAGTGGAACCATGAATGCCATGCAGAGCCGGAGAAAAAGCCATCCATCCGGGAACGGCTGGAACAGAGCAAAAAGGAATGTGCCGGCAGACAGACGCAGCTCCAGACCAGGGGCAAGTCTGAGCCGGAACTTTAAGGAGGTGTTGATTTATGCCGCATTTTGAATATGATAAGGACTATCCATTTGCCGCCTTTATCACCAATCTGGGCAAATACAACGAGGGCGACCTTGTGGGCGAGTGGGTGAAGTTCCCCACCACCGCCGAAGAAATGAAAAAGGTATTCGAACGTATCGGCATCGGGCAGAAGGATGACTTTGGGCAGCCCTATGAGGAATGGTTCATCACCGACTATGACTGCTATGTGGACGGCCTCTATGACAAGCTGGGCGAGTATGAAAATCTGGACGAGCTGAACTATCTGGCGTCGAAACTGGATGAAATGAGCCAGAGCGAGTATGCGCAGTTTCAGGCTGGTATGGAGCTGGGCGACCATTGCGGCAGCCTGCAGGAGATCATCAATCTTACGGAGAATCTGGACTGTTACGAAATTTACCCGGATATCGATGACTACGACGATCTGGGGCGGTATTACATCGAGGAACTGGACGTCATGCAGGTGCCGGAGCATCTGAAAAACTACATCGACTATGAGGCATACGGCCGGGATGTGGCGATAGATGAAAACGGGACTTTTACCGATCAGGGCTATGTGCGGGATACGGGCAACAGCTTCCATGAGTATTATGACGGCGAGCGCGGCAGCATCCCGGAGGAATACCGGGTGATGACCTTCCAGGAGGAAAGCGAGCTGACCGAGGATGAAAAGTCTGAGTGGGCCATGGATATCGCCTTTGACCTGGACGAATATTTCCGGCAGCGCGATCCGCAGTACGCGGCGGAGCATCCGGAGGCGCACGCGGCAAAGGAGGATATCTACGAAAATCTGATGGCGGGCCGCATCTCCGCTCTGGACGAGAAATTAGCGGCCCTGGGGCAGACCCAGGAGGACTATCTTCCCTCCGAGCTGGAAAAGTTCAAGGACGCCACGGGCTATGAGGAATTTCTGGACTTTGACCCGGCTGAGATCAGGGCGGCGCTTCAAAACCCGGACAGGTCCCGTGTGGATGAAATGCTCTCTTTTGCGGAGCAGGCGGAACGGGAGTATGCCGCCGAAGCTGCCGCATTTGTGCAGACACCGGCGGATATCGTGGAGCAGTCGCGGGCGGTCCGGGAGGACAGCTTTTCCATCTACCAGCTGAAACGCGGGGATGAAACGCTGGATTACCGTTTTGAGCCGCTGGACGCGATCCGGCGCAACGGCCTTTCTGTTGATCCGGCAAATTATGAGCTGGTCTACACGGCACCGCTGACGGAGCGGGATGATCTGGAAAGCATCTACACACGGTTCAATATCGACCGGCCGGCAGACTTCAAGGGGCACTCCCTGTCCGTTTCGGATATCGTGGTGCTCCATCAGGGCGGCTCCGACACCGCCTATTACTGTGACCGCTTCGGCTTCTCTCAGGTGCCGGAGTTTCTGGAACCGGACCGGGCGAAGGAGGTCACGATCCCCACACCGGACCAGATGGCGACGCGGGAGCGGATCAGCACACCCAGGGGCAGCTTCACCGTGACCGCCATGAGCCGGGAGCAGATGGAGGCAGCCGGGTACGGCCTGCACCATCAGTCTGACGATGGAAAGTACCTCATCATGGGGAACGGCACACGGGCCTTCGCTGTCCTGGCGGAGCAGCCGGAAAAGGACAATCCCCTCCGCGCCGCTGAAATGACCCTGGAGGATGACTACGGCATGATCGACGGGATCATCAACAACGGCAGGCGTGGCGAGGAACTGGAAAAGGCCCAGGAGCACACGGAGCGGACGCAGCCGGAGAAAAAGCTGTCCATCCGAGAGCGGTTGGAGAACGCCAGACAGGAGTGCGCGAAACAGAAAGCGCCGGAGATCCGCAAGCCCGGCCGTGACGTTCCGGAGCATGGCGATTTATGAGCCGCAGCAAAAAATGGAGGCTGGAGTGGGCCTTCTTCCTGGGCGAGAACGGCAGACGGCAGTACAACCGCCTCTGCATGGGCTGTACCCACGGCTGCAAGCAGAGTTTTCGGGCAACTGTGATAGAGTGTCCGCAGTTTCAGTCTCAACGCTTGAAAAAAAGCGGGAATAAGGGTGGGAAAAAGGCAAAATAACCGCCTGTGGTGGCATTTTCCGGCCATGCCCTTATGATTTCCCATCCGGTCTTTTCTCTGCTGTTCTGCGAGAGAAAAGTAGCAGTTTTCAACACTTTCCCATAGCAAAAGCGGGAGCGTGACCTTCGGTGGATCCGTTGGCTGCGCTCCTGCTTCTTTTTTTGCTTATGTTCTCTTTTGGGATTGGACAGGAAGGGATGGATAGCCGCCGCAGCAGACGCTGTGGAACTGTGCGTAAACCGCCATACCAGACTGTGCTGTGGGAAAGCGGCCGGCTTTTCCATCGGCGCAGCGGCGGTTTTCCACATTTCCATAGCGCACAGGCTTTATCCCACGATCAGACGGTAGGCCGTGACAGGCACGTACCATGCCGCCACCAACAGTCGCCAGACCAGGACGGCGCCGCCGATCAGTCCGGCCAGAATGAAGTTCAGGACGAACAGAGCGATCCCGCCGCCCAGGGAACCGCCGCCCGGTATGATCCAGAGCCGCAGACGCCAGATGCCGAAGGGCAGACCGCAGAGGATCCAGAGCCAGAGGTAATCCAGTTCACCGTTTTTCACGCAGGCGGACCGGAAGATGCAGTACAGCAGCGCGGCGGCAGCCACGGGCAGGATGGTCTTGCGGAAAAAGTCTTTCAACGCCTCGCCTCTTGTCATGGTGATCGCCTCCTTCATCACGTTTCTGCTTTCATTATACCGGACGCTTTGACAAAAGCCCAGGGGAAAACGCGAAACCCGGCGAAAAAGTTTATTGCCGGGTCATTCCAGCTCCATGTGCTTCTGCCGTTCCTGCCGGGGCGGGGCAAGGAACTCCTCCACGTTCCGGCGCACGGCCGCGTAATCCTGCTCCTCCTGCCGGACCTTCTGCTGTTCCGCTTTGATCGCCGCTTTCCGGGCGGCAAGGGCGTCCATCTCGGCCTGCATCTTTTCCTCTGACGGCAGCGGCACGGCGCCCAGACGCCGGCACTCCCTGGCGGCGGCCTCAAATAGAATGATTTCGCTCTCATAGCCCCGCAGGAACTTCTCCCTGTCCTTCGACGCCTTGTAGCGGTCATAGACCGGCTTCAGCCGGCGGTATGTGGCAACGTGCTTCATCTTCAAAGCAAGCTCGTCTATCCGTGCGCCGGTCTCCCGCAGCTCCGTTTTCAGCCGGGCGGCGGATGCGGCAACCGCCTCGCAGCGTTCGGTCAGTTCCTCATAGCTGCCGATGCCGTGCTCCGTCAGGAAATTGGTGGTCTCGGCAATGCGTTTCAGATTCTCAATGGTCGCCCAGTGTCTGTATCCCGCGCTCTGCTGGGCCTTGATATTGTTCTGGATATCAATAAGCAGGCTGATCTTTCCGCTGCGCTGTTTCGGCTGGCGTGACGGTCCGGCGCATCCGATGATCCGGGCGGTCAGGGCTTCCTCGGCATAGTCAGTGCCCAGGGTTTTCAGACGGGTGAAGCGCTCCTGCTCCGGCGCGCGGCACGAGATGTATTTTCCCCTCTTGACCTCATAGCCTTCCCGCTGTAAGCGCCGCAGCAGTTCTTCCAGGTCGTTGCAGCCTGGCAGCAGCCGGTCTATGGCGGCGCGCAGCTTCGCCTTATAGCTGGTGCCGCTGCGCTCCGTCTGCTGCTCGATATAGCTTTTGCCCCTGTCCGGTCCGGGAACGATAACGGACAGGCCGTGTTCTTTGCAAAGCCGGTCGGAGGTGCGGCGGATGAAGTGATAGCTGCGCTTGTTGGAATGGTAGTGCTTATGATCCGCAAAGCTGACAGCGTTGAAGATCAGGTGGTTATGAACATGATCTTTGTCTATGTGGGTGGTTAGGACAAACTCATACTTGCCGCCCAGGATTTCCCTTGCCAGCTCCATCCCGATCTCATGGGCCTGCTCCGGCGTCACCTCTCCGGGCTGAAAGGCTTGTATGAGGTGGCGGCCCAGGTGCGTCCCCTTGTCGATGGCATGGCGGCGGGTCCAGGCAAATTCAATGTCCGCGGTCTCGGCGGCGCAGCCATAGGAGGAGACCAACAACCGTCCGTCTGTCTTGGCGGGATTGCAGATATAGTCTATCGCCGCTTTCAGCGTTGACTTAACAGGATGCGTCTTTGTAACTGCCATATCTGATCCAGCCTCTCCCGTATTTCTTCCATATCGGCCTGATAGACATTCCCTCCGGCGTTGACGCGCCTGGCGATCTGGTTGATATTCCGCCCGATGGCGGACAGGGCGGCGTTCATCTCCTTTATGTCCGTGGTGTCTGTGTAAATGATATATCCGTCTATCGCCATCTTGCGCAGATACGCGCCGTATCGCCGGGTGGGGAGCTGCGCCATCTTTTCGTCTATGAGCCGCTTTTCTTCCTCCGTGACATAAAACTTCATCTGAATATTCCGTTTCCGATTTGCCATGGGCAGCCTCCGTTCTGCATAAGGGTCTGGGATATCCCAGCAAGCCGTTTTGACTGTTCGGGCAAGGGACCTGAACAGCGCAAAACTCGCAAGCGGGTACTCGCTTGCTGTGCTTGCTGTATACTCCGTACCTTCTGTTTTTCCCTCTGCCCATACTACAATCCAAATGGGGCGTTTTGGCCAGCTTGCGGAAAAATTATTGCAAAAATTGAACCCGTTCAAAGAAAAGATCCAAATCATTCACTTTCTACTATTGCATCCAGCCCCTTTCTATGCTATACTGATGGTGCATACACCACAAGAGAAAGGAAGTGATCCTCATAGCCATCACAAGCGCAAGTTTGCCAACGAAGAAGCGGATCCTGGCCGTCTGCGTGAAGCTGTTTCTGGAAAAGGGCTACAAGCAGACCACGCTGGCGGAGATCAACGAAAAGGCCAGTGTGTCATACAGCCAGTTCCAGAACATTTTCCGCGCCAAAGACGGCGTATTGACCGAACTGGTGGAGTTTATGTTCAGCAGCCAGTTCGGCGCGGCGCGGAAAATCGCGGGGGCTGATCTGCCGCCGGTCTATGTCTACGCGGTCGAGACGGCGATCCAGATGACGCTGACGGAGCTGAACGAAAACCTGCGAGAGATCTACATGGAAGCCTACACGCATCAGGAAGCCTCCGAATACATCCATCGGGAAACGGCGAAGGAGCTGTATCAGATCTTTGGCCCCTACCATCCGGAGCTGACCGCCCGCGATTTTTACGACATGGAGATTGGCTCGGCCGGCATCATGCGCGGCTACATGGCGCACCCCTGCGACGGGGAGCTGACGCTGGAAAAGAAGCTGCGGCTGTTCCTTACCATGAGCCTGCGGGCCTACAACGTCCCGAAGGAGGAAAGGGAGCAGGCCATCCGGTTCGTGGAAGGGCTGGATATCCGCACGATCTCCGAACGGGTGATACAGGAGTTGTTCAAGGCGCTGGCCATGCACTTCGAGTTTTCCCTTGCGGGGATCACGCTGACAGCGTAAACATAGAAACCAACACATATTGCAAGGGAGTACTCCCTTGCATCGGGATATATCCCGATGCAATTCCCTTCTGCTCCACGCGCTTCCCATGGGGGACGGGACGGCGCGAGAAGAAAGCGAGGAACGAAGATGAAAAAACGGATTTTAAGCATCCTGCTGTGCTGCGTGATGCTGGTGGGGCTGCTACCCACGGTGGCGCTGGCGGCAGGACCGGATGTGTGGGACGGGAGCACGAAAGCGCCTTCCGGCGGGGGAAAGAGTGAGAGCGACCCGTATCTCATTTCCACAGGCGAGGAGCTTGCGTGGCTGGCAACACTCGCCGCCGAAGGGAACTATTATGTCAAGCTCACGAATGACATCATTCTCAATGAGGGTACATTTGATCAGAGCGGCAATTTTACGAAAACAGGTGAAACCGCTGCATCCACCCCGCATGCATGGACCCCAACCCAAGACGCCGTCTGGCATATTGACGGCGGTAACCATTACATCTCGGGAATGTACATCAACAGTAATGATAACGATGATGTCGGACTGTTCAGTAATCTGAAGGGCGGCAGCTATGTCAAAAATCTGACCATCAAAAACAGCTATGTCACAGCGAGCCAATCCGACAAATTCTTCGGCGTCGGCGTTTTTGCCGGTCAGAGTTCTTCCAATTTCACCAACTGCGCCGGTGAAAACAACATCGTCTCAGCCAGTCGCTATGCCACGGGCGGAATCGTCGGCTATTCGAACAGCGGCAGCTTCAACGGCGTTCACACCTCCGGCTCTATCAGCGGGGGCAAGTCCCTTGGCGGCCTGGTTGGCTGGGTCTTCGGCGATACGGTCTTCAAGAACTGCTGGAATGAAGCCCGTGTTTCCGGCGGCAACGCCTCCGGCGGGATCGTGGGCAACGGCGGCAGCCATTCGGATTTATATAACTGCGCAAACCTTGGAAGTGGCGGTATCACCGGCTCCACCGGCAGGACAATCAAAAACTGCTACAATCTCAGCGAGGTTGAAAGCTACGGCGGTGCGGATAAACTCTTAGCCACCCTCAATGACAATCTCTACGAAATGGACGGCATGTCTGACCTCAACAACTGGGTGATGGGGACAGACGGCTATCCGCTCCCCACGGGCGAACGATTCGTTGACACGACTGTATATTACGACGTCTGGCTGGACGGCGTTAGAGTCGGTGATCGCAATCAGAACGATATCCTGAAAAACGGCCTTGCCTCCTATGATAAGAATACAAAGACCCTCTATCTGCACGATGGCCTTGTGGTGACGAATCCCTACAACAAAAGACTGCTCTACACAGAGGGCGATATCAACCTCTGCGTGGACGGCAGCGTGGAGTTCCGTTCTGCCCAGAAGGTTGGCAGCGGCCCGATCGTGATCGACCTGGGCGAAGTCGGAGGGAGCGGCAACCTCAAAATATACGCGCCGACAGGTAAGTCCGCAGCCGTGACGGTGACCTGCGAACAGTCAGAATATGGGATTGATGTGCGATCTCTTACACTCGACGGCGACGTCAGCCTGACTGTGCGTACAAAGGATACGCCTTGCTTTGCGAATTGTAACACAATTACGCTTTTGTCTTCGGAGGCAGTCCTCGACGCAGAGAACGGCGATGAAGACGGTCGTTCGATGCTGAACAGCGTTTCCAAAGTAATACTTCCCAGCACAAATCCTCAGAAGCTCTACGAGGGAATCGGCGCCGAGCTCGATTGCGTGGAGCAGTTTACAACGCAGGACGATAACGGATACGACTGTATGTACCCCCATATCCGCATTGCGCCGGAAGTCTACACTCTGATCGACACGCTGCCGAAGAGCCTTACGGTCTCCATGACGGAGGCGAACACACAGACCGCGCTTTCCACATGGGCCGCCGGAAAAATCCGGAAGGGCGACATTACCGCCAGCAACAGCGAAATCACCGTTAGTGATGTGGTTCCGGCAGTAGCGGGCAGCGAAACCAACCAGAGCGGCACGGACGGCAGCTTCACGGTGACGGTCAAGCTGACCAAAAATGGCATCAGCAAAACCACGACCATCCCCGGTACGATCACCGCGACGGCGTACACGGCACCGCCTCACACCCATTGCATCTGCGGCGGCGATACTGCTGTGGGTGACCACACCACCCATACGGATGTGACGTATCAGCCGTGGGACGGCACCTCTGCCATCGATTATGGTGACGATAATACCGCCTATGTCTGCCTGACGGATAACGTCACGATCCAGAGCAACTTGGAAATAGAAGCGGGAAGGACGCTGTATCTGTGCCTGAACGGCAAGACCTTTGCAAGCAGCGGTACCACGAAGATTGAGATGCGGGAGAATTCGCACTTCATCCTCTGCGACTGCGCGGGCGGCGGCACGGCCATACTGGAAACGGTGGCGGCGGCGCCATCGCACTGGACGACGTTAACTGTGTCTTTAATATGTACGGCGGCGAAATTTCCGGCAACAAAGCCGATCGCTATGCCGGCGCGATCTTCTTGAATGGTACGCTTCAGAGCAACAAGGGCGGCACTGTGAATCTCTACGGCGGCACGATCAAAAACAATAGTGCCCAACTCGGCAGCGCGATTTATGCGGTCTATGGCGGCACCGTAAATCTCTTCGGCGGCGAAATTTCCGGCAACAAAGCCACTGTCAACGGCGGCGGTGCGATCTGTCTGAACCATAGCGGCGTGCTGAACATGAC
>SFEL01000034.1 GCA_004557245.1 Clostridiales bacterium
AGGATCAGCGTTGGCGTGGTGGTGACTCGTTCAATCCAGATAATGTCGAGGCGATCTTGCGGATGTTCCGCAATGGCGATCGGTACAAAATGACAACCAGGGCAAGGCTGGAGGAGTTGCTGGGCTGGAAATGGACAGGACGAGGGCGGCGCTACAATGGAAGAACCCAGGTAGAGCATTTGAAACGAGCCAGGGCTCTTCAGACGGTAGACTATCCCAATGGTGAGTGGAGAAATAAGGCCGGAGCGCCGACTGGTCAGCAGAAAGTCCTCGATTGGAGAGCTGAACACCCAGATGGGAGAAAGGTTGATTGCATCCGGGACACAGGGTTGAGCAAACCGACCGTTTACAAGTGGTGGGGGCCGAGCCAAGTTCGGTGTATTTATCCTGATGGAGGGATGCACAACAAAGGCAGACCGGAGAGCATGAAGCAGATAGTTCTCGATTGGAGAGCTGAACACCCAGATGGGAGAAAGGTTGATTGCATCCGGGACACAGGGTTGAGCAAACCGACCGTTTATAAATGGTGGGGCACGGCCCAAGAGCATACTCCTTGATTTCTGGTGGAAATTGTCGTAAAATAAAGAAAAACAACCTTGTACAAGCCTTGCACAAGAGGCTTGTTTAAGGGCCGGAGGTATCGACCATGAATGTGATCTCGTTGAGGGACTATGCAGCGCAGAAAGGTATATCATACGAGGCTGTCCGGCAGCAGGTTGTCAGATATAAGGACGAGCTGGAGGGGCATATCATTAAGGATGGTCGGCAGCAGTTCCTTGACGAGGAGGCAATTTCTTTCCTTGATGCCAAGCGACAGAAGAACCCGGTTACGATCATCCAGCAGAACAAGGACGAGGAGCTGGAGATGCTGCGGCAGCAGAAAGAGGCCCTTCTGGTAAAGGTGGCAGAGCAAGGGGACAAGCTGGATGCGCTGCACACCAAGATCGAGGATATGCTGCAGCTGCAGATCGATGCCAAGGCCGCTACGCTGGCTCTGGAGGCTGCGACAGCCAGGGAGGGAGAGTTGCGTCAAGCAGCACAGAGCGCCCAGGAGAGGGCTGCAGAGGCCGAAAAAAGGGTTGCAGAAGTATTGGCAGAGGTGGAAGCTGCGAGAGCCGAGGCTGCAGCAGCTTCAGCAGCGCTGCAGGAAGAGAGAAACCGCAAGCTGTCCTGGCGCGAGCGCTTCCTGGGCCGGAAAGATCAGTGAGGGCAGCGCTATGTATTGGTGGTGGTGGGGTACCATTTTGGAGGATATTCGGTATTTCAATATCCCCTTGGGCTGCCGGGAGTGTGCTTTTTTATGGCAATGCCGGAAGCCCTGGTATCAAGGTCATAAGTGCCGGAATGGGTGCCGAAAGATCAGATTTGCAAAACGCATGAAGCATCTGGAGGACGAAGCCGATCGGCTGGATAGCTTGGTGCGATAATATAATTCAAGAAGATAAACAGTCAGACAAATCGAAATTTGTTGAAGTATTTAAAATGAGATTAGCTTCGAGAAAGTATTGCTTTAAATTGGAGGCATTTATGAAAAAGTTATTTGCATTTATTCTCGCTTTTTTTCTTTTCCTCTCTGGTTGCAGTAGTACAGAAAGTTCATCGACTCCGCAATCAGAAAATTCTCCGTCGCAAGTGGTTCTGCCGGAATTGGAAAAGACAGATTGGCTGGCAGTCAGTACAGATGCCGAAGTATTCAATCTCAACGGTAGTTTTGACAATCCAAATTTTGAGTATGTCTTTAATCATACGGATACAGTTCCCTTAGACCAGCTCATTGCGTTTACCTTGGTGGCGGATGCGGCAAGCGAAGGAGCCTGTGAAGAATTGCGGAGTCGGTTTTTAGAGGCCCCCAATACTGTACTGGCCTATCTTGTACTCATGGGCGACCAAGAAGTTGACTTCTGGGATAATCCTCCCGCAGCTGAAGTTATCTGCCAGCATATCGCCTCCGCAGATGCCGCTTGGCATGATGGGTCAGAGGAATTTACTCAGGTGATAGAATCTTGCCGAGAAATCTATCCCAGTGGACCTGTTGCGGAACTTCTGGATGTAATGGAAGCCGAACACAAAGCCAGCATGGAACGAAATCATTAACTTCCAGTTTGTCGAATAGATTTGCCTTTGTTTTTCCGGGATATGATATAAAGTGCGGCATTATGCAGATTAGCAGCTTTTACCGCGCCAAAAAGCACCCACCCCATTCAAAACGGGGTGGGTACTTTTTCATATTCGGACAAAACCTTAACTTAATGACATTGCCCGTTTGGGAGGCTCTTTTTATGCCAGCTTTTGAAAGTTAATTTTCAGTGTTTGTAATAGGGGGTCTTTCGCAGTTTGTCATGCCCGGCAGGATGCAGCAGAACGAGGTCTTTGCGAAGTCGGCCCAGCTCGTCCGGCTCGATTGCCCAGGTTTTTTCCTGGCGTTCCGTGATGCTGGCTGCGCCGCGCCCGGTGGTTCTGGAGTAGGATTTTTCTTGCTTGTGACCGATCATTTTTGCGAAATACTCCTGTGTATCTGTGTCACCAGCACCCAGAATGGCCTTGTACAAGAAGTTGTTTAGCATGGCCTTTCGCTCAATCTCTCCATAAATGCGGTCGAGATCAGCGAGGCTCTGGGTGATGACGAAGATCCTTATGCCCCTTTTGCGGAGTTTCTGCAGCGCACCGATGATATCCATTTTGCCGAGGCTGGAAAACTCGTCCAGGGCAAACAAAATGGGAGGAGTGGCCCCGATCGGTCGGCTGGCAAAGTAGGTCAGCGCCTGGGAAACAACGATGGAAAGCAGAGGGGCATATACATCCAGCAGCGTTTCGTCGAGGCGGAAAATGACGCAGCGTTTCTCCAAGGTTTGGGGTGTAAAGGCGATTTGGTTTCCGTCCGGTCGATGTAAGCAGCGTCTAATATTACGGTTGAGAGCGAAGAGCTTGACTGCAGCATCGACAGATTGCTTGCAGCCGCCTGTATTCTCTGCATTGGTGCCTCGGAAAGATTTGATATACAGGCTTGCTTCCTCGTTGCCCTGGGCATCGATCTCCCGGAACAGCTCTGTATATGACGAGCTGATGATCTTCCTGCAGATATCTGTGAAGTCCATGCCGGAGAAGTAAAAGGCAACCAGTGAGGCCGTGAGTATCTTTCGGCCCTCGTTGGTGAAGAAGAGGGAAGCGTCAGAAGCTCCAGGAATATCCGGCATTATTAGAAAGGCCAGCTTCTCCAGTTGCTCATGCTTGTCCTGGATATCCTCCATGCCATCGATCAAAGCAAATACATCGTAGGGAATGGTATCTGCAGAACAAGGCTCAAAAACAAGGCTGTTTTTTCGGTGGACATTGGCGGCGATATCGCCGCTAATGTCTATGGCGAAGTAGTTGCCAGAAAATTTTTGCAGCGTTGGAATGAGCAAGCAGCTTGTTTTTCCGCTGCCGGAACCGCCCAAGCAAAAAACATGGCCCTCCCGATCAGATGGAGAATAGATAACACGGCCCAGCCGATCGGCGCCGAATACAATGCCTCTGGCGTTGTTCCAGGATGCAGCTTTGAGGCCGGAGGCCTCTACACGCTGCAGATGCTTGATGATCGGTCGTGCTGCAGCGATTAGAAGCACGATGGCGAGGAAAAACAAGGAAAAAACAAGCATTGTATGAGTGAATTGATCGAGTTTGTAAAAGAGCGGTTCCATTACCATTGCACCCCTCGATCGTAGCCTTTTTTATGCAGATATTCTTCCCTGTGCTTCAGCTCGTCAACGGTGAGATTGCCGCCAATCTCACGGGTGATGCCACTATGTACGCAGCAATCGAAACCCTCTGCTGTCAGATAGTGCTGCAGATCGGGATGGAAGTGCTTGAACTCGTTGAGGTTCAAAACATCGTTAGCACAAATTTTCTCGCTGAAATCTTCGTGCTTCAGATCGGGGGCAGCTGGGATGAAACAGAAGTGCAAGTGAGGCTGCCCCCCCTCGTCCTGGTGGACGATAGCCTGGACAACATTTTCTTTGTGGTAGCGATCTTCAAGAAAATTGTATACGCTCTGAAAGAAGCGTTGCTGCTGATCGATCGGAAGCTCCTCTGGAGCCGTGACAATCCAAGCGGCCATGGTTTTAACATCGGCGCGATTGTAGCAGTATAGCTCCTCTTTACGCTCCAGGTAACGATCGAAGCAGCTGCCCTCCTCTGGGGTGAAAAGGGCGTAGTTATCGCCGGAGCGCTCCGGGTTGATATCCTCGTTGCTGGAGTTTTCCAAGGTTCGCTCATTGTGCCGGAGTTGGTTCAAAACGGCTCCGTGGGCGAATTTTTTGAGGCTTGCCATGTGGTGGGCCTCCTTTCTTTTGATAATTTGCGGTGAATGGGGGGCGGCTGATGGCAGACCGGGGCGGGCCGCTGCCATCGTCAGCGCACGCTCCCGGAGCCAGACACGCTATCGCGTGCCGGCTCCTCAGATCGTGCAGCTGCCTCCTGCAGCTCCGGGCCGCGCTGTGCTGCGGCCCGGGCCCGGCCCAGGACTTTCTCCGGGCCGCCAAGCTCGCTGCGCTCGCCTGGCAGCCCGGAGAAAATCCTGGCCCCACCCCAGCGGCCCGATCTTGCTCGCTGCGCTCGCCAGACCGGGCCGCTGGGGTGGCCCCTTTCGTTCTGCCATACAAGGTGGGCAGAATTTTCTGCCCGCCTTGCCGGGGGGGAATATGAGCTATCGCTCACACCCCCCTGGACCCCCCATGATTGAGAAAACGCCCGGCTGCTGGCTGACGCTGCAGCCGACCTTTTTTCTCAATCATCCAGGGGAGCGTGCGCGCCCCCCTGCGGAACCACCTGGCAGAACTCGCGCCTATTGGCTGCGAGATCTGCCAAGCGGTTCCTACCCCCAGAGGGGTGCGTGACGGTTAGCCGGGCCAATCAGACGAGGCCTCTTTGATGTATGCGGCTGCATACAGACGATTTTCCGGGGTGTTGGGTAGATTGATAAGGGCCATCTGTGATGCTAAGAGGCGGTATGTTGTAGGGCTTTCTTTTGCGTATGCCCATGTTTGCAGGATGATATTCAAAATATTGTGATACATGGTATACTCGGGTTCTTTTTCCAGTTCGTCGAGGAGATCGTGACCAAATTGGATTTCCTTGAACAACTTGTATTTTTCATCGAAATTGGTCAGATTAGGCTCCGGCATGTTATGATGTACCATTTCGAGATACTCGATATAAGCGGAGAACTGCTTAATGTACCACTCCAGGCGAAATTTTTCTGGGCGTGGAGATGATGAGCCGTATGATGCTTGAGAGCGACAGAGGGCGCTGTGCAAGCTATCAATGAGGATTTTTTCTTTCTGGGGGATGTAATGCCCGTTGATCAATGTAGAGATTTGCTCGAAAGCACTGGCGTACATGAGTGTGACGGCATCATCGGCAACATAGAAATTTCGGACGATGAAATTTGCTGTTTTGGATGGGGGGAGCAGAGGCTCACGGTACCCCAAAAGTATTTCCTCCGCAATCAATGACTCATTTCTGCCCTCCAAGAGGGAAATGTCCTTTAGCATTTTGTCGATCAAGGCGTAGTTGATGAAAGAAAGCAGCTTCTTCTCATTTTTTTGTCTCATAGGGTTATCCCCCTCATAAACTCAATTTAGATATCTCCGAGATATCTAAATTGAGTTTATCACGAATAATCGATCTGTGTCAAGGGGAGAGTTGCCCCAGAAGCCGTGCCAAATCAAGGCACTTTCGCGGCATATCCTCGCCCGCTGCGCGTTCTGCGGTATTCCACGGTTGCCTTGACATGGCATGTCTCCTGGGGCAGGCGGTAATCAAGGCGGCGAGGCGAGGCCACGCCGCCGAGCAGCAGCCACACTTGAAAAATAACTTTCAAAAGGAGAGACCACCATGAAGAACCACGAAGTAACCATTTTGTCGGCAGTAGACGAGCTGCAGAGAGCCTACAAAGCACTCAATACAAAGTATTTTGCCGGGCAGCTTGAAAAGACGATCATTACGATACAGACCGATACAACGAGTACCGCTTACGCTTGGATAAGCGTTGGAAAGGTTTGGTCAGACAAAGATCAGAGGGATTACCGGGAGATCAACCTGGTTGCCGAACATCTGAACCGAGCGCCGGAGCTGGTGATTGCCTCGCTGCTGCATGAAATGTGCCATCTTTACAACCTCCAGAGGGGTGTCCAGGACTGCAGCAGATCGGGGACATATCACAATCAAGTTTTTAGGGACACCGCAGAAGCTCACGGGCTGCGCTGTGAGCGGTCGGAGAGATACGGATGGTGTGTAACCTCCCCGACCGAAGAACTGGCTTCTTGGGTGGCGGAGAATTGCCGAAAAGGGTGTTTCCGATATCGCCGAGCTGCTACCTACAAGAACGGAAAGCCGAAAATCACGAAGCCCGGCACGGATGGAAAGCCGATCACGGTTTCCAGGACGAAGCAGAGCAGCCGAAAGTATGTTTGCCCTTGCTGCGGTCTGATCGTAAGGGCTACGCGCGACCTCACGGGAAAACTCCTCTGTATTGAGTGTGATACGCAGTTAGAGGAAAAGCTATAAAAGCAAGGCAGCTGGTCGAGGGCTATCCCCTCGACCAGCTGCCTTGTTGACAAGGATTTATGGTTTGTGTAAGATAAGGTAAAGACAAATAACAGTATTCTATTATATCGGTTTCCCTTTAGGGGAAAGGTTCACCTTTCCGTTTCCGATTTTTGCGGGTGGGTTGCTGTGCAGTTTCGTTCGGGGAGATATAAGCAATAAAAATTTTTCTTTTAGGATCGCCGCCCCCGGCGCAAGGTTGCCTCTACCACAGGCTCCAGCCATGGGAGGGGCCCTGTGGTAAACCCATCGGGTTTTCCATGGGGAGGGGCCTATGGCGGTCGAGATAATGGAGGAGAGTATATGGCAAAGGAAAAAAGTGTCCATGAGCTTACCTCGGAGGAGCGCCGGGCAGACTTTCATGGAAAGGATATCATTCTGCAGGCACATTATGCCCCTATCCCTCCGGCTTTATTCTATTCAGATTTCCTTTTTCACGATCTTGATGAGGCTGAGTTTACGCCATCAATCATCATGTATGAGAATACGGATAAGGAGGGGGCGCACCCTTGGAAGCGTCAGGCCGTTCCGATCGATGATCTTATGGATTATGCTTGGCGTGATGATGTGGCTATCAATCCTTGTGGCTATTGGCATAATTATCCCAGGAAGAAGCTCATGCGCCGGGTGTATGCGTTTGTAATGGATGTTGACGAGGTACGCCCGGCAATCATGGAATATCTGATTTCGCTGATCGAGCAAGGGAAGTTTCCCAGGCCTACGGCGATTTCAAACAGCGGTTCCGGCGTTCACTTTTTTTACATCCTGGATGTGGCGCTGCAGGTGGGTTACCGGGAGAAGTATCTGCAGAATTTTCGGCTTGCCGATCAGATTTACTTTATGCTGCATCAGCGCCTGGGAAACCTTTATGCCGGAGTGCAGCGGCATCATCTGGGGCAGGACTATCGTTTGGTTGGTAGTTTGTCCAAATTTGGGGATGTGACAACGGCCTGGGAGGTTGGGCCGTTCTGGAAGATCGAGGCGCTTGCCAAGGCTTTGAAAGTTGATTTTCAAGCCATCTATCAACCGATCAGCGTCGCAAGTCCTCGTATGGTGTCTTATGCAAAGAGTATCGCCCAGGAGCTGCATCTTGATCTCCCCGATTTTGGGGCACCCAGAGAAGTATATGACTTTATCGCAGAGAACAAGGACGCAGCATACAAGGCCCGGCAGCAGCGGAGAGCGCGAGCTGGGACTGAAAAAAAGCACGCGATAGGATGGTATGAGGATACTTGGTATCGTATTTATACTAAGACGAAGGCCGGGAACCGCTTTAATTCGCTTCGGGCTTTGGCGATCGTGGCCTACAAATGCGGAATTGCAGAGGATCGGTTTGAGGCCGATCTGGAACGGCTTTCTGTTCTTTGGCAGGATCAGCGTTGGCGTGGTGGTGACTCGTTCAATCCAGATAATGTCGAGGCGATCTTGCGGATGTTCCGCAATGGCGATCGGTACAAAATGACAACCA
>SFEL01000016.1 GCA_004557245.1 Clostridiales bacterium
GCCCCACGTCGGGGAACTTCTGAAAACTTCATATATTTTTTGACACGCCGCCGCCCGCCATCGAGCAGAGTTTTACACCTAATTGGGGATAAAACAGCTGATGGCTGGCGGTGGTGTCGCGCTCATCGGTATGATTCTCGTGCCGCTGCTCAAGGGCCTGTTCGGTTAAGCCGTACAGTGCCGCAACGTAAAACCCTTCGCCCCTGCCCGCCTGACACGGGCGGGGGCGGGAAAGGAGGGCTGACCCATTGGATTTGATATGGGAAAAATTCACCGAATGGCTCAAGGAGCTGCTGGTCGGGGGCATCATGGACAACCTCACCGGCCTCTTTGATAACGTCAACGCCAAGGTCGCGGAGGCGGCGGGACACATCGGCAGCACCCCGCAGGCGTGGAACGCCAATATTTACAGCATGATCCGCTCCCTCTCGGACAACGTGATACTGCCCATTGCAGGCGTGATCCTCGCCTTCGTTATGACGTTGGAGCTGATACAGCTTATCGCGGACCGCAATAACCTCCACGACATCGACACATGGGTATTCTTTCGCTGGGTATTCAAGACGGCGGCTGCCGTGCTTATCGTGTCCAACACATGGAATATCGTCATGGGCGTATTCGAGGCTGCGCAGAGCGTGGTCAACCGCGCCTCCGGCCTTATCGTGGGCAACACCTCCATCAACCTTGCCGACCATATCGCGGACCTTGAGGCGCGGCTGCTGGAGATGAACGTGTGGTCGCTCTTGGGGCTGTGGCTGCAATCCTTCGTGGTGGGCTTCACCATGTGGGCGCTGACCATCTGCATCTTTATCATTATCTACGGCAGAATGATCGAGATATACCTCGTCACCAGCATCGCGCCCATCCCCATGGCCACCATGATGGGCAAGGAATGGGGCGGCATGGGGCAGAATTATCTCCGCTCCCTGTTGGCTTTGGCGTTTCAGGGCTTTCTCATCATCATCTGCATCGCCATCTATGCGGTGCTGGTACAGAATATGCTCATAGATGACAACATTTCCACGGCCATCTGGCTGTGCATGGGCTACACGGTGCTGCTCTGCTTCACCCTGTTCAAAACCAGCAGTCTCGCAAAGTCAATTTTCAACAGTCATTGACGGAGGTAAACCAATATGGCATACGTCCCCGTACCCAAGGACCTGAACGCGGTCAAGACCAAGGTGCTGCTGAACCTGACAAAACGGCAGCTCGTATGCTTCAGCGCAGGGGCGGCGCTGGGCGTTCCGCTGTTCTTCCTGCTCAAAACCCATACCGGCGTCAGCACGGCGGCGATCTGCATGATCCTGCTCATGCTGCCCTTTTTTCTGCTGGCCATGTATGAGAAGAACGGACAGCCCCTTGAAAAGATCGTCCGCAACATCGTGCAGGTCTGCTTCCTGCGCCCCAAGCAGCGCCCTTACGCAACCAATAATTTCTACGCCGTTCTGGAACGGCAGGACAATTTAGACCGGGAGGTGTATCGTATTGTCCACCAGCACAAAACTCACCCGCGCCGAACGCAGGCAGATCGAGGCCGCCATCGCAAGAGCGAAGCGGCAGGACAAGAAACAGAAGTCCGCACAGGACAGCATCCCGTTTCAGCGGATGTTCCCCGACGGCATTTGCCGCGTGACGGACAGCTACTACACGAAAACCGTCCAGTTTCAGGACATCAACTATCAGCTCAACCAGAACGAGGACAAGACCGCCATCTTTGACGGCTGGTGCGACTTCCTCAACTACTTCGACAGCTCCGTGCGCTTTCAGCTCTCCTTCGTGAATATGTCCGCCAACAAGGACAATTACGCAAGGTACATCACCATCTCGCCGCAGGGCGACGATTTTGACAGCATCCGTCTGGAATATACCCAGATGCTCCAGAACCAGCTTGCCCGCGGCAACAACGGCCTCATCAAGACCAAGTACCTGACCTTCGGCGTAGAGGCGGACGGGCTGAAAGCGGCAAAGCCGAGGCTGGAGCGCATCGAAACGGACATCCTCAACAACTTCAAGCGCCTCGGCGTGGCGGCGGAGCCCATGAACGGCATGGAGCGGCTGCGGCTGCTGCACGGGATGCTGCACATGGACGAGCAGGAGCCGTTCCGCTTCTCGTGGGACTGGCTGGCACCCTCCGGGCTTTCGGTCAAGGACTTCATCGCGCCCAGCTCCTTTGAGTTCCGCACCGGGCGCTCCTTCGGCGTCGGCAGGCGCATCGGCTGCGCCAGCTTCTTGCAGATTTTAGCCCCCGAACTCAACGACCGGATGCTGGCGGACTTCCTCGACATGGAAAGCTCCCTCATCGTCAGTATGCACGTCCAGTCTGTGGATCAGGTCAAGGCCATAAAGACCATCAAGCGGAAGATCACGGATTTGCAGAAAATGACCATTGAGGAGCAGAAAAAGGCCGTCCGCGCCGGATACGACATGGACATCATCCCCTCGGACCTTGCCACCTACGGCACGGAGGCGAAGAAGCTGCTGCAAGACCTGCAAAGCCGCAACGAGCGGGCAGCCGCCAGCAGCTCGACAACAACGTATTTCAGGCTGTCAGCATCGCACAGAAGTATAACTGCCAGCTCACAAGGCTAGACTTCCGGCAGGAGGAGGGCCTTATGAGCAGCCTCCCCTTGGGGCTGAACCAGATCGAGATCCAGCGGGGCCTTACCACCTCCAGCGTCGCCATCTTCATTCCCTTTACCACGCAGGAGCTGTTTCAGGACGGCAAGGAAGCCCTCTACTGCGGGCTGAACGCCCTCTCCAACAACCTCATCATGGTAGATCGCAAGCGTCTCAAGAACCCCAACGGCCTCATCCTTGGTACTCCCGGCAGCGGCAAGAGCTTTGCGGCGAAGCGGGAGATCGCCAACGTGTTCCTCGTTACTGACGATGACATCATCATCTGCGACCCCGAAGCTGAATACGGGCCGCTGGTGGAGCGCCTGCACGGACAGGTCATTAAAATCTCCCCCACAAGCCCGCATTACATCAACCCTATGGACCTGAATCTCAACTATTCGGACGATGAAAACCCACTGAGCCTGAAATCCGACTTCATCCTCTCCCTCTGCGAGCTGATCGTGGGAGGCAAGGACGGCCTCATGCCGGTGGAAAAGACCATCATCGACCGCTGTGTGCGCATGGTGTACCGGGATTATCTCAGCGACCCGAAGCCGGAGAATATGCCGATTCTGGAGGACTTGTATAACGAGCTGCGCCGTCAGGAGGAAAAGGAGGCGCAGTACATCGCCACGGCTTTGGAAATCTACGTTTCCGGCTCCCTCAACGTGTTCAACCACCGCACCAACATCAACATCGCCAACCGCATTGTCAGCTTCGACATCAAGGAGCTGGGCAAGCAGCTCAAGAAGATCGGGATGCTCATCGTGCAGGACGCCGTGTGGAATCGCGTCACCGTCAACCGGGAAGCCCATAAGTCCACCCGCTACTACATTGACGAAATGCACCTTTTGCTGCGCGAGGAGCAGACCGCCGCCTACACCGTGGAAATCTGGAAGCGCTTCCGCAAGTGGGGCGGCATTCCGACCGGCATCACGCAGAATGTCAAAGACCTGCTCTCCTCCCGCGAGGTGGAGAACATCTTTGAAAACAGCGATTTCATCCTCATGCTCAATCAGGCCAGCGGCGACCGGCAGATTCTCGCAAAACAGCTCAATATCTCCCCGCATCAGCTCTCGTATGTCACCCACAGCGGTGAAGGCGAAGGGCTGCTTTTTTACGGCAACGTCATTCTTCCCTTTGTAGACCGCTTCCCCCGCGGGGAACTCTATGACCTGCTCACCACCAAGCCACAGGAACAGACTGCATAACAAAACAAGAAAGGAATTGCACGATGGAAAACAAACTGATGATTTTTGAAAACGAAGCCTTTGGAAAGGTGCGAACGCTGAACCTCAACGGTGAGCCGTGGTTTGTAGCGGCGGATGTGTGCAAAGCGCTGGAACTGGGGAATCCGAGCATGACGGTTGAGCGTCTGGATGATGATGAAAAGGGTATCAGTACTATTGATACCCTTGGTGGGAAACAGCGAATGGCTATCATCAACGAGCCGGGACTGTATTCACTGGTGCTCAGTTCCCGAAAACCGGAGGCAAAGGCGTTCAAGCGCTGGATCACCCATGAGGTCATTCCGGCCATCCGCAAGCACGGCGCATACATGACAAAATCCGTGCTGGAGCAGGTCTTGGAAAACCCGGAGCTGGTGCTGCTCATGGCGCAGCGGATGCTGGAGGAACAGCGGAAGAACGAGCTGCTTCAGCAGGAGCTGCGGCTGGCAAAGCCCAAGGCGGACTTCTACGACGCCTTCATTCACCCGGAGTGCTGCACCAATCTCCGCGCCACCGCAAAGGAACTGAAGGTGCCGGAGAAAATGTTCACCGCGTTCCTCATCCGCAAGCGCTATCTCTACCGCGCGCCCTCCGGTACACTGCTGCCCTACGCCAAGCCCGCCAGCGACGGCCTGTTCTTCGTAAAGGACTATATCGCCGTCAACGGGCATCAGGGGGTATATACCCTTGTCACGCCCAAGGGCAAGTCGCTGTTTCTCACCATGCTGGGTGAGATCGCCTGACCTGATTCCACTATAAATAATATAAAGGAGAGCATCACAATGGAAAAAGAAAATCTGTACCTGATCCACGGCGAGGACTACCTGCGGCACATCGAGGAAAAGCTGGAGCTGCTGTGGATGGCGACCATCTTCATGCACTACATCAAAAACGGAACCGAGAAGGACGGCTATCTGGACCTTGTACGCAGATCCACCCTCGACTTTGACGAGCGCTGCGAGGAGATGTTCAGTTCTTGGGGCATGGCGCTCAATTACCTCAAGTCCCATGACCTTGCGGACTTGTCCGACCTCATCGAAAACGACCTGATCGAGCCGGAATACGCCGGTTACGTTCCTGCGGACAATCCCTGCTGCCCCGGCGAACGCTGCTGCGAGTATGCCGAGCGCATGGAGCGCGAATACGCCGCAGAGCGCGAGGCGGACGAGGACAATGAGGACGCCGACGTATTTGAGTATGACGGAGAACCGGCCATATCTGAGCTGACCGGCGTGTGCAGGGACATCCTCACGGCTGTCGAGGGGCTTACCACGCTTCTAAGGGATGAGTTCGACTATGCAGGCTGACCGCATTTACTGCGGCGACGCCTTGACCGTGCTGAAAACCCTGCCGGACAGCTCCGTGAACTGCTGCGTAACCTCGCCGCCGTACTACGCACTGCGGGATTACGGCGTAGATGGGCAGATCGGGCGGGAGGAAACCCCGGCGCTGTATGTGGAGTGCCTGACTTCCATTTTCCGGGAGGTCAGGCGCGTTCTCACGCCGGACGGCACCCTCTGGCTGAACATCGCGGACACCTATGCCGGAAAGGGCAATCAGGGCGAAGCCCTCGACCCCAAGTACCCCAACGGCAGGACGGGGCAGATCGTTGCCCTCAACGGCAAGGTGGAGGGCTGCAAGGCAAAGGATATGATTGGCGTGCCATGGCTGCTTGCCTTTGCGCTGCGCGCAGACGGTTGGTATCTGCGCTCGGACATCATCTGGCAGAAGGCGAATCCCATGCCGGAAAGCACCAAGGACAGGCCAAGCCGCTGCTATGAGCATATTTTCCTGCTGTCCAAGTCCCGCAGATACTACTACAACGCCGCAGCCGTTGCGGAGCCGGTGGCGGAGTCCACACCCGCGCGGATGAGGCGGGGCTTCGGCGCAGGCAACAAGTATTCCGCCGACATCCCCGGTCAGAAGCATCAGCACATCAACGACCACCGCCCGGACGGGTATGCAGCGTCTGAGATCCCGCAGCTTCGCAACAAGCGGGACGTATGGCAGATCAACACCGTGCCGTATAGGGGCGGGCATTTCGCCGCTTTCCCGCCCAAGCTGGCGGAAACCTGCCTGCTGGCAGGCTGCCCGCCCGGAGGCGTGGTGCTGGACCCCTTCCTCGGCTCCGGCACTACGGCGGCGGTGGCAAGGCAGCTTGGCCGGCACTACATTGGCATCGAGCTGAACCCGGACTACTGCAAGCTGGCACAGAAACGGATAGAAGGAGGTGAAGCCCATGAGCAAACGCTCGCCCCGGCTGCTGTTTACCGACGAGGAGCTGGCATTGCCGGAACTGAAAAAGGCCATCCGAAAAGCGGACAAGCGCATGAAGAAGCTGGAAAAGGCCGAGGCGAAGATACCCAAGAAAACCGTGAAGAAAAAGCAGCGCGTCGTTGACCCGAAAACCGGCGCGGTCACAACGCGCCTTTCCTTTGAGGAGGTGGACAAGAAGCGACCGCCCTCCAAGCTCACCCATGCCCTGCGGGACGCGCCCGGTGCGGCGGCACTATCCGCCGTCCACAGGGAGATTCGGGAGCATGAGCAGGACAATGTGGGTGTGGAGAGCGCCCACGGCGTGGAGCAGGCGGCGGAGCGCGCCGTGCGACTTGCCCAGCACGCCCACCGCTCCCACAAGGAGAAGCCCTACCGCCGCGCAGACCGCGCCGAGGCCAAGGCAGACCGCGCCAACCTCCGTGCGCTGGACAAAACAGCGCAGTACCATGACCCGCAGTTTTCCAGCAATCCCCACTCACGCTGGCAGCAGAAGCAGGCCATCAAGCGGGAGTACGCCGCCGCCAAAGCCGGAAAAAGCGCCGGGAATACGGTCAAAGCCTCCGAAGCCACGGCAAAGGCGGCGCGGAAAGCCGTGGAGAACACAAAGAAAACCAGTGAGTTCATCGCCCGTCACAAAAAGGGCTTTCTTATCGTGGGCGGCATCGCGGCAATAATCGTCCTCATCCTCTGCACCGTGTCCTCCTGCTCCCTGCTGATTCAGGGCGGAGCCACCGGCATCAACGTATCCACCTACCCCAGTGAGGACGCGGATATGCTGGCGGCAGAGGCGCAATATTGCGCCATGGAAGCGGAATTGCAGCAGTATCTCGACACCTACGAAAGCACCCACGACTACGACGAGTACCACTTCGAGCTGGACAACATCGAGCATGACCCCTATGTGCTGATCTCCGCCGTTACCGCCCTGAAAGGAAAAGAGTGGACGATAGCCGAGGTCGGCGGCGTCTTGGAGATGCTGTTTGAAAAGCAGTACATCCTAACGGAAACCGTCGCTACGGAAACCAGATACCGCACGGAAACCCGTACCGGCTACTACACCGACGCGGACGGCAATCTGCAAAGCTATGAGTACGACGTGCAGGTGCCGTACACCTACTACATCTGCACCGTAAAGCTGGAAAACTTTAACCTCTCCCATGTGCCGGTCTATATCATGTCGCAGGATCAGCTCTCCCTTTACGCCATGTATATGGCTACTCTGGGCAACCGCCCGGACCTGTTCGGCAGCTCGGAGTACATCGGGAAATACTACACCGCCGACTATGAGAAGTACGAGATACCCCCGGAAGCGCTGGAGGACGCGCAGTTCGCCGCCATCATCAAGGAGGCGGAGAAGTACCTCGGCTACCCCTACGTCTGGGGCGGCAGCAGTCCTGCCACCTCCTTCGACTGCTCCGGCTTTGTCAGCTACGTCTACAACAACTGCGGCGTGGGCTGGAGCTTCGGCAGGCTGGGCGCGGAGGGACTGCGCCAGCTCTGTACGCGGGTGTCCGCCGCCAACCTGCGCCCCGGCGATCTGGTGTTCTTCCAAGGCACCTATGACACCGCCGGCGCGTCCCATGTTGGCATCTATGTAGGCAATAATATGATGCTCCACTGCGGCGACCCCATCCAGTACACAAGCCTCAATTCAAGCTATTGGCAATCCCACTTCCTTGCCTACGGGCGGCTGTCCCCGCCCTGATCTCTCAGAAAGGAGAAAAAAATGAACCCTAAGATTATAAAGCTCAAGGCTGAACGGGCGAAAAACGATGAAAAGATCGCCGCCCTCCGCTCCCGCAACAGGGAGCTTGACGAGAGCATCGTCGAGCTGGAGAATACCGACATCATCGGCCTTGCCCGCGCTACCGGCATGAGCATGGAGGAGCTGGCGCAGTTCCTCACACAGCTCAAAAGGGGCGGTGCGCCCTTTATCACCCCCAATACCAAGGAGGATATGGACTATGTGCATGAAGAAGAATAACAACCGGCTGCTGCGCAGAGTTGCCGCCGTCCTTTGCCTTACCCTGATGTTCCTCACCATGTCCGGCATGGCCATGGCGACGGATATGGAGGCCGCCCCGGCAGGCGACGCGCCGGAAAGCACGCCGGAGATCGTGGAGGCCGAGCCTTCCGCCACGCCCGAAGAAACGCCGGACACACAGGAACCGGCTCCCGCGCCGCCTGAAACGACGGAAACGCCGCAGCCGGAGGCGGAATATGCGCTGTACGCAGATATTCCGGCAGGCTGGCACAACGCGCCGGTGACGGTCACGGTCCGCATCAGGGACAAAAACAACGCGGGCTGGCAGAGGGTAGAGGCGGCGCTTCGGGAAACCGCCGAAAGGACAGACCTGACGGAGCAGCTTGCCCACGACGGCCTCGCCCGCTACACGGTGCCGGACAACGGTATCGTGTTTTTCTTTGTCACCGACCCCTACGGCGCGGAGCATAAAAAGGAGCTGACCGTATCCTGTATGGACTTTGAAGCGCCCCGGCTGCGGGCAGGCGTCAGCGGTACGCTGCTGCGCGTGGAGGCCGCCGACACCCTCTCTGGCATAGCCGGGGTCTATGTGAACGACGAGCTTTATACCACGCTGCAAAACGGGGAGTTCAGCGTCCGCATTGACAAAAACACGCGGGATTCCCACTTTTACATCATGGGCGTGGACAACGCGGGCAACCGCACGGGCTATCTGGTGATCGCCAACCCCTTCTATGAAAAGGAAACGCCTGCGCCCAGCCCCACGCCGGAGCAGCACAGCACCCATTGTCCCGCAGACTGCGATTGCAGGAAGCCGCCCTCCGGCAATACCGGCAGCAGCGGCAATACCGGTAGCAACGGCAGCAATACCGGTGCAGGAAAGCCCTCCAACGCCTCCGGCAGCACGGGAAAGACCGCTGCGGCACAGACGCCCGCCGCCACCGAGCCGGTAAAAGCACAGGAGCCCGCCGGTACCGCCGCGCCTGTCGCCATTGAGAAAGGGACGGGCTTTTCCCAAAACGGCAGCGCTGTCACCCGCGACCTGCTCTACGACAAGCACACCAACAAGCAGTTCATCGCGGTGGAAACCCGCAACGGCCATACCCTCTATCTGGTGATCGACTACGATAAGCCGCTGGACGAGGACGGAGATCAGTATGAAACCTACTTCCTCAACCTTGTGGACGAGAGCGATTTGCTGGCGCTTATTGACAGGGAGGATTCCATCCCCGTCTGCTCCTGCGCGAATAAATGCGAGGCGGGAGCCGTCAACACCGCCTGCGCAGTCTGCAAGACCAATATGACGGAGTGCATGGGCAAGGAAAAGGCTACGGAAAAGACGCCGGAGCCCGACCCGACGCCGGATACGAGCGACAGCCCCGACAAGGACGGCGGCGAAAAGAAGTCCGGCAGCGGTCTTGTTGTGATTGTGCTGCTGCTCCTGATGGCGGGCGGCGGCGCGCTGTATTGGTTCAAGCTCCGTAAGAAAAAGCCCGACACAAAGGGACCTGTGGACTTGGACGATTACGACTACGGCGATGAGGATGAAGATGAGGAATACGAAAACGAGGACGATACGGACGAGCCGGAGGAAACGGAGGACGCGGATGCATGACCATGTTCACCAAAAACCCGCTGGAGCGGCTGATGATGCAGCGCCCCTATCCGGGAAAAGAGGAAACGCCGCACACCCCTGCCCCGGAGGGGCATTTCTGCTGCGGCTGTTCCCGCTACGGCACCGTCTGCCTCCGTCCCTGCTACCGTGACACCGACCTGCGGGAGAAACTGCGGGCAAAAGCGCCGGAGCGTTAGGACCCCGACCCTTGCCGCATTCTCCCACCGATGCTACAATGTACCCATGAAAGACCAAATGCAGCGGAAAAGGATGTGATACGGATGCTGAGCTTTGAACGGGTGCTGGAGGCATTCAGGGAGCACCTTACAGAAGATACCGGCGTGGAGGTGGTGCCGACCCGGCACGGCTATACCTACCTCACATGGGATGACAGGCGTGAAAATTGGGACACCGCTGAGATTTGCCTCACGCCGGAGGCGCTGCTGGACAGGTTGACCGGCGCGGTGGAAAGCTATGAACAGTGCCGCCTTTTGGATGGAACACGGGACCCAACCGACGCCGAGCGCAAAGCCTTTGCCGAGGCTGCCGAGCGATACCGGAAGCGGTGCCTTGAACGGCCCTGACCCACATACGATTAGAAAAACAGACACGAAAAGCAGTCCTTCGGGGCTGCTTTTTGCTGTGCAGAAAAGGAGAAAAATGAATATGACACACCATAAATTAGTGATCGCGGAAAAGCCCTCCGTCGCCCAGTCCATCGCCGCTGTGCTGGGCGCGACCAAACGCAACGACGGCTATCTTTCGGGAAACGGCTACCTTGTAAGCTGGTGCTATGGGCATCTGGCGGAGCTGGCGGGCGCGGATGTGTACGATGAAAAGTACGCCAAGTGGCGCTATGACGATCTGCCCATCCTGCCCGCAAGCTGGCGCTTCACGCTGAAAGCGGACAAATCCAGGCAATTCGAGCTGCTGCGGGACCTCATGCGCCGGGAGGACGTGACCGAGGTCATCAACGCCTGCGACGCGGGGCGCGAGGGGGAGCTTATCTTCCGCACCGTCTACTACATGGCAGGCTGCACAAAGACCATGAAGCGGCTGTGGATCTCCTCCATGGAGGACGAGGCCATCCGCAAGGGCTTTGCGAACCTTCGCCCGGGGCGGGAATACGACGGACTGCATCAGTCCGCCCTCTGCCGCGCCCGCGCGGACTGGCTGGTGGGCATCAACGCCACAAGGCTCTTTTCTGTGCTGTACCACCGCACCCTCAACGTGGGGCGCGTCCTGTCCCCGACGCTGGCGCTCATCGTCCAGCGGGAGGCGGAGATCGGGGCGTTCCACCCGGAAGCCTTTTACACGATAAATCTTCGCTGCGGCGATTTTGCCGCCGTGTCCGAGAAGCTCAAAGAGAAAGCGGAGGCGGACGCTCTTGCCGCCGCCTGCGCCGGTCAGCCGGTCACGGCCAAGGCGGTGCAGCGCACGGAGAAAACGGAGAAAGCGCCCCGGCTCTATGACCTGACCGCCCTCCAGCGGGATGCCAACCGCACGTTGGGCTATACCGCCCAGCAGACGCTGGACTATCTGCAAGCGCTCTATGAAAAGAAGCTCTGCACCTATCCCCGCACGGACAGCCGCTTTCTCACCGACGATCTGGAACCCTCCGTGCCGGAGCTTGCAGCCGTGGCCGCCGCCATCTGCGAAACCACCGCACCGGAGGGCGTGAACGCAAGACAGGTCTGCGACAGCCGCAAGGTCAGCGACCACCATGCCATCCTCCCCACCGCAGGCGCGGGCAAGGCGGACGTGTCGGTGCTGCCGCTGGGCGAGCGCGAGCTTTTGCGCCTTGTGGCGGGGCAGCTTCTTCGGGCGGTCAGCGATACACACCGCTATGCGGAAACCACAGTTACGCTGGAGTGCGGCGGTACCGAGTTCACCGCCAAGGGCAGAACCGTCCTTGATACCGGCTGGAAGCAGTATCTCGCGCAGGAAAAGCAGGACGCCGCGCTGCCGGAGCTGTCGGAGGGGCAGGTATTGGATTGCACCGAAGCCGCCGTAAAGGAGGGCAAGACCACGCCGCCCAAGCACTTCACCGAAGATACCCTTCTGTCCGCTATGGAGAACGCGGGCAAGGACGATACACCGGAGGACGCCGAGCGAAAGGGCTTGGGAACGCCCGCCACCCGCGCCGCCATCATCGAAAAGCTGGTATCCACGGGCTTTGTGGAGCGCAAGCGGGCAAAGAAGGCCGTCAGCCTTGTGCCTGCCCATACCGGCGTTTCCCTCATCACCGTACTGCCGGAGCAGCTCCAGTCCCCGCTTCTCACCGCCGAATGGGAATACCGCTTGCAGCAGGTGGAGCGCGGCGAGCTTTCCCCGGACGAGTTCATGACCGGCATTGCGGATATGCTCACGGAGCTGGTAAAAACCTATCAGGTCATCTCCGGCGCGGAGGTGCTGTTCCCCTCCGGCCGGGAGATCATTGGCAAATGCCCCCGCTGCGGCGGCGAGGTCAGCGAGAGCAAAAAGGGCTTCTTCTGCGAGAAAAACGACTGCCGCTTCGGGCTGTGGCGGGACAACAAGTTCTTTGCCGCCAAGCGTGCCGCGCTGACAAAAAAGGTCGCCGCCGCGCTGCTTGCAGACGGGCGGGTGAAACTCACCGGCCTCTACTCCGAAAAGACCGGCGGCACCTACGACGCCACCGCCGTGCTGGAGGATACCGGCGAGAGCGTCCGCTTCCGTTTGGAATTTGACAAGGGGGCGAGGACATGAAGCTCTCCAAGCTGGAGCAGGAAAGTATCATCCTCTACAACGAGGAAGAATCCACCGCCAGCATCTACACCCACGACCCGAAGCTGATACGCAAGCTCAAGCGCCTTGCGGAGAAATACCCGGACAAGGTGTACCCGGATAGGGCCGTCCATGCCGGAGCGGTCAGCTACGCCGTGCCGAAAAGCTGCGTCAGCGTCCGGGAGCCGTTCAGCGACGAGCGGCGCAGGGCCGCCAGCGAACGCGCCAAAAACGCCGGATATATGCCGCCCGCAAGGAGTATGTACTCCGAAAACGAATAAGAACCGAGCGCCCGCACAGGAAAGCCTACCCCTGCGCGGGCGCTGCCATTTTAGGGGTAAACAGCCCATGAAATGAAAGGAAGTGCCTATGACACGAAAATCTCCGTATCCGACAAGAGCGGATTATCCGGCATTGATTGAAAATGCCAAGCCTGCGCTGCGCGAGCTGTTGGGCGCGGCCTCGTATGAACGGAGGATCGCCGTTCTCAACGAATGTTCTCTCGATGTGGTCAATACCGTCTGCACGATCATGGTGCTGGGGCGGCACAGCCTCTATCTTCGCCGCAAAAAGCCCTTCAACGCGCCGGACGCGGTTTTTGTCCGGTGGGCGGCGGACCTGTGGACGCTGCGTGAGCAGGACAAGGCAGGCGACATCCGCTATCTCTGCGGAAAAACGGATTTACGGGAATATCTTTCGCGGGGGCTTCAGCTCCTGCGTATCGACCTGACGGAAGGAGGAACCTATGCCAGAGAAGCCCGGTAAAAACAGAGAACAGCTCAAGGAGATCACCGACCGCATCGAGGCGGGTATCCGCGACATCTTTGAATCCGGCGATATGGATAAGTACCGCAATTACCTGCGCACCATGAGCCGGTTTCACAACTATTCCCTCAACAATCAGGCGCTCATCCACTTGCAGCGCCCGGACGCCACACTTGTGGCGGGCTACAACCGCTGGCGGGACAAGTTCTCCCGCCATGTGCTGCGGGGCGAGAAGGGCATCACCATCATCGCGCCCACTCCATATAAAAAGAAAATCGAGCAGGAAAAGCTCGACCCGGACACGAAGCTGCCCATTCTGGATGCGGACGGAAAGGTGATTACCGAGGAAAAGGAGATCGAGATCCCCATGTTCCGCCCGGTGAAGGTGTTCGACTACGCCCAGACGGACGGAAAGCCCCTGCCGGAGCGCGTGGCCAGCCCCGTCGCCAACCTGACCGGCAGCGTTGAGAATTATGAGGCGTTCATGGAGGCGCTGCGCCGGTCCTCGCCCGTGCCGGTGGAGTTCAAGCCGCTGTCTGCGGATATGGACGGCTATTTCAGCCCCAAATCCCAGAGCATCACGCTGCGGGAGGGTATGAGCGAGGTGCAGACGGTATCCACCGCCGTCCATGAGATCGCCCACGCCAAGCTCCACAACTACGGCTTGCAGCAGGCAGCGGAGCGCAGGCATAAGAGCCGCAATACCGAGGAGGTGGAGGCCGAAAGCATCTCCTATATGGTCTGCGCCTACTTCGGCATTGAAACCGGCGCGAACAGCTTCGGTTATGTGGCAACGTGGTCAAAAAACGCCGAGCTGCCGGAGTTCCGTGCCAGTCTGGACACCATCGGCAAGACCGCAAACGGCATCATCACCGACGTGGAAAAGCATTTCGCGGAGGTTTGCAAGGAGCGCGGCATCGAGCTTCCCAAGGACACGGAATATGAGCTTGTCACCATCCCGCCCTCACGCACTGACGCGCTGGCCTTTGCTGCCGACTACGCGGCGTTCCTGCGCCGGGATCTGAACGTACCCGGCAGCGCGGAAAGACCCGCGGCGGCTTCGGTTGCGGACAGGCTGCTTGCCGGCGAGGACGCAGAGCTGCGGAAGGAGCTGGAGGATTTCGTCAAGCTGGCAGACGAGATCGGCATTGACGACGGCTCCCATGGGCTGCTGGAACGCTTCAACGGCCTGTTCCGTCAGGAATGGCGGGCAAAGGAGGAACCGCAGCCGGAAGTTGAAACGGAAACGCCGAATGTTGAGGATGAGCTGCCGCCCCTGCCGGAGCTGGAGCAGGGATATCCCATGCCGGATACCGGCATCGGCTTTCAGGAAATGTATCAGTACGGCTACACGGACGGCAACGCCATGCTGCCGCTGACCAAAGAGCGCGCCATGGAGCTGTTCATGCAGGACGTTCCCGTGTTCCTGCTCTACGGAGACAGCACTGAGGCCATGGCGCTGGACGCCGAGGACATTTCCTCCCACACCGGGGTATTCGGCGTGGAGCGCGAGGAATGGGACGCGGTGCGCGGCGTTGTGACGCTGAGCGAACAGGCAGACACGGAAAAGCTGTTTCTGGAAAACCCGCAGGACGCTTTCCTCATCTATCAGATTCGGCGCGGCGGTGAATTGGACGCTTACCGCTTCATGAACTATGACTACTTGCAGAGCAAGGGCGTTACGCCGGAGCGCGGCGGCTACGACGCGATCTACACCGGCGGGCTTGCCGACTATGGGGACAACAAAACCAATCTGGATATGATTTATCAGCGGTTCAACGTGGATCACCCTGCGGATTTCAAGGGACACAGCCTATCGGTCAGCGACGTCGTTGCCTTGAAGCAAAACGGCGTAGTATCCTGTCATTACGTCGATCCCATAGGCTTCCGGGAGCTTCCCAATTTCCTCAAGCCGGAGAACTACCTCAAAAATGCGGAGATGCTGCTGGAGGACGACTATGGCATGATCGACGGCATCATCAACAACGGCCCCAAGCAGCCCACCGTAACAGAGCTGGAGGCGCAGGTCAAGGCGGGCTTTTCCATTTCTCTGACGGAGCTGGCTGCGGCCTCCCACCACGAACAGAAGAAGCCCTCCGTGCTGGAAAAGCTCAGGGAAAGGACGCCGGAGCAGGCGAAGAATAAAACAGCGCCCAAACGGAGCGCGGAAAGAGAGCTTTGATATGAACTACAAGCATTTCACCCACGATGAAGTCAGCCTTATGAGCATCTACAACGCGGCAGGCACCCGCGAGGGCCTGATCGCAGCCCTCACAGAAATGCAGGGGTATCTGGACGCAGAGGAGGCCGAGCTGCGGGAGCTGACGGACAGCGCCCTCGCAAAGCTGCGCGGCATTACCGACGCGGAGTATGCCGCCCTTGACCTGACGCCGGATTTTGACCTCTGAGCAAAGCTGACTGTTTTACGGTCAAGAGCCGGAAAAATCGCAGATTCGCCGCTGGGAGCGCGCCGGACGAAGAATGTATCGTCCGGCGCGTTTCCTTTGGAAGAACGAAAACCACGATAAAACCACGAAGGGAGGATTTTGCTTATGCCCAACAAACTGCAAGCCTATGCGGAGCAGGCGGAGCGCACCGCGCGGCAGATCACCGGCAGCCATCTGGCGTGGACGGCGTTCCTGACCACCGCCGCAAGGCTGTATAAGTACCCCTACAACGAGCAGCTCATGATCTATATGCAGCGCCCGGAGGCCACCGCCTGCGCAGAGTACGACTTTTGGAATGAGAAGATGGGGCGCTATGTCCGGCGCGGCAGCACGGGCATCGCCCTCATTGACGCTACCGGCTACAAGCCAAGGCTCAAATACGTCTTTGACGTTTCCGACACCGGCGGAAAGGAAAACGCCCGCCGCGTCAACTTGTGGGAGCTGAAAGACGCGCATACCGACAGCGTGAGCGCCATGCTGGAGCGTAATTACAGCGTTTCCGGCAAAAACGGCCTTGCGGAGCAGTTCGAGAGCGTCGCTTCTCAGCTTGCTGCGGAATACTGGCGCGACCATTCCCGCGACATTCTCGGCATCGTTGCGGATTCCTATCTGGAGGAGTATGATGATTACAACATCGAGGTGGCGTTCAAAAACGCCGCGGCGGTCAGCATCACCTACTCCCTCATGTCCCGCTGCGGGATGCAGCCGGAGGATCACTTTGAACACGAGGACTTTTTCAGCATCTTTGATTTCAACACCCCGCGCACGGTGGCGGCACTCGGCACGGCGGTCAGCGAGATCAATGAACAGGTTTTGCGGCAGATCGAAGTCACCATACGAAATTATGAGCGCGAACACAGCGCGGAAAGGACGGCAGAGCATGGAGAACAATCTGACTTACACGATGAACGGAGATTACATGATTCCCGACCTGAAGATCGAAGTGCCGGAGCAGCCCCTCGGCAAGTACGGGCGGATGCGCCAGAAGTACCTGAAGGAGCATCGGCCCATCCTCTGGAACCAGATGATCTTGGAGGAGACACTGTTCCCGCACCTGCTGGAGATCGAGCAGGCGGCGCAGAGCCGCTTAGAGCAGATGATGCCGGAGCTGGCGGCGGAGGCCGGAGCGACGGAGAGCCTGAAAGCCAGCGACCCGATGAAATGGGTGGGCCTGATGAACACCTGCAAGGCGCAGGCCGAGGAGATTATTCTGGACGAGCTGATTTACGCATAACAGAACACCCCACGCGTGGCGGTCAGCTATCCTTTTTCCCCACCGAAGCGGAACAGATTACAGCCATAGAAGAAGCGGAGAGCGCACAGACGCCCTTCGCTTTTTCCGTTTCTCAGGTGCAGCTTGACCATGTGCTGCGGCTGGGCGGCAATTCGGACAACACCCGCATGGTCATTGCCGCCGCGTTCCAGAAGCATAAGTCCACGGAGGACATTGCCGCGCTGCTGCAAAGCACCTTTCACGGCGGCAACGGCTTTAAGACGCCGGAGGGCGAGCTTTCCGCGTGGTACGCCGTAGACGGCATCCACATCGCCCCCGGCAGGAGCGCGGAGTATGTGCGCAGCGCGCAGGTAATCGCATGGCAGGATGCCGCCGCGCGTATTTCCCAGCTTATGGACAGCGGCGCGTATGCCTCCAACGTGGAGCTTGCCGAGGCAGGGCAACATGAGCGGATGCAGCTTGCCCAAGCCCTCTGGTATCTGAAACACGATCTCAGCGACGAGGCGCGGGAGCAGGGCTATCTCTCCTGCATGGATACGCTGCGGGGCGGCGGATTTCCTGATGAAACGGCGCGGCTGGCGGAGCAACTGACAAACACAGATTTCCGTGAAACGCTCTCCGGCGAGTTCGCACAGTTTTACGCCGCACATGAGCAGGACAGAAGTCTGCTGCGATTCCATTACCACAAGCTGGAGAACATCTGGCAGAGCCTGCGGGACCTGTCCTTGCCCCGCAGGGCGTATTCCTCCGAAATGACCGCAGTGCCGGAGCTGGCACGCTTCATCACGGAGGACGAGATCGACCACGCGCTGGATCGCGGCAGCGGTGTCGAGGGCGGCAAGAGCAGGATCTACGAATACTTCACCGCCGACCATACCGGCAAGGAAAAGGCAGCTTTCCTCAAAGATGAGTACGGCATAGGCGGGCGCTCCCATGCCGTTTCCGGTGCATCCCATAGTGATGAAAGCCACGACAGCCGCGGAATTGTCCTGAAAAAAGCAGGCTGTGCCAATGTGGAGCTGAGCTGGACGAAGGTGGCCGCAAGGATTGACAGCCTCATTCAGAAGGACCGCTTCCTCTCTCCAAGGGAAAAGGAGCGCTACGCCCAGCTTCAGCGGGAAAAGGAAGCAGAGCGTGAACTGCCAACACAGGCACAGATTGACTACAATTCCATCAAGGAAGCCCACCCGGACGACATCGTGCTGTTTCAGGTGGGCGATTTCTTCGAGATGTACGGCGAGGACGCAAAACAGGCGGCGGAGCTGCTTGATCTCAACCTTACCACAAGAGCGATCCCCGGTGCTGGCCGTGTGGAGATGTGCGGCGTACCGTCGCACAATTTAGAGATGTATGTAGAGAAATTGCGCGATAAGTATGATGTGACGATTGCCGAAGCGCCAGACTTTAGAGGTGAGCGCCACATTTACACGCTGCGCTCTATCGACCATGAAGCAGAAGCCGCCATCAATGCTTATGAAGCCGAGTTCGGCGCGGACGGCACGAGGGTGTTCCGCGACCCCGCCGCAGAGCAAGTTCAGCCCACGGTGCAGGAACGTTTGGAGCATTACAGGCCGGTGGTGATGGCAGCGGTTTCGGAGGATACGGCCTATCGCAACGCCTGCGGGCACTCTGACCGGGAAAATGCGGAGATCGAGTGTAATGCAGCCGTGCGCCGCGCCGTTCTCAATTCAAAAGATATGGAGCTTATCCGGCTATTTTCGGATATGCCGGAGTTCCGCAGCCGCCTGCACCGAGAGACTTTTGAGGGAACCTATGCGCGGCTCCATGATCTGCTGCGTCCGCTCTCGCAGGACGATATAGACGATGCACTCCGTGCATGGAACGGAAATATCGAGAGCAAGCACGCCGTAGTGCGGTATATGGAGCAGCACGGACGCGAAAAAGAAACCGCCGCATGGCTCGCCCGCGAGTACGGCGGCAATGAAAACAACAATCTCTTTATTGTCCGCGCCGGAAGCCCGGAAACCGCCGAACTGACGTGGCCGAAGGTGCAGCGGCGTATCGCACAGCTTATCCGCGAGGATAACTTCTTCACGGAGCAGGAACGTGACAATTTCGATGATATTGACCCCGTTGCCGTTCGGGAAGCCCTCGCCCAGCGCGGCATTGCGGGCGGCGAAGTGGTTGACCCCGAACAGCTAAACAGTGACCCCTTCATTCAGCGCGTGATGCAGGATGCGGAGCGTGTCGCGGAGCAGGAAGAACCTGCCCTCGATCCCGCAGACCGCTTTCATGTGGTGAGCCTTGACCGTGGCTTCCGCACTCTGTACGCCGTGTGGGACGACGAGACCCACGGCTACTATGTGGACGCGGACGGCGTAACCGAGGAATTTACAAGCGAATGGCAGGCGGAGGCGTACCGGCTGGAACTGCAAGGACAGGCGGAGCAGGCGCTCACGGAGCGTGCAAAGGGACTGATCTCCGACTTCTGCCGGAGCGAGTACGGCTCGGAGGCGGATTTCAGCGACCCGGCGAAAATCGGTGTCGCTTACACTACTATCACCGACGATGAGATTCCCCTTCAGGTGAATATCGACCTTGTGAATTACCGGCTGGAACGCTATCTGGACGATGAGCATCTGGAAACCCGCCAGTACATCTCTTTGCAGGAGCTTATTTCCAATGAGCTGGAAAACCTCGATTTCAGCGACCTCATTCATGTTTCGGATGAGGATGTGGAGCAGCACCGATGGCACGAGCCGGAGGAAGCAGTTGCGGAAGCTCCCGAAACAGCTCCCGCCCCGCAGAGAGAACCATTCCCGTATTCCGTAGGTGATACGGTGTATCTGGAAAACGGCAAGCCCTATATCATCGAGAGCATCGGCGTCTTTGATATTACCCTCAGCGACCCGACGCTTTTCTATCCCATCTCCCGCGCGGAGAGCAGGGAGAGCTTCGCGCGGCTCATGGAGCGGTATCCGCAGCCGGAAAAGACCGCCGCAGAGAATACGGCTATCCCTGAAAAAGAACCAGACCACACCTACACCGAGGAAACCGTGGCGGTGTATCCCGGTGACAAAAATAACCTCCCCTATGATGTAGAGATTCGCACCCTGCGCTTTGACGAGCCGGAGCATGACCCGCCCGCACCGCTGCCGCCTGCGGAAAACTTCCGCATCATGGATGATGAGCTGGGCGTCGGCGGCGCAAAGGCCAAGTTCCGGGCGAATATGGCGGCAATCAATCTTCTGAAGGAATTGGAGCTTGAGGGCGCACAGGCCACGCCTGAACAGCAGGAAATTCTCTCCCGCTATGTCGGCTGGGGCGGCCTTGCGGATGCTTTTGATGAAAGCAAGGATAACTGGAAAGACGAATTTGCGGAGCTATATGCCACACTTTCCCCGGAGGAATACGTCGCCGCCAGAGCTTCCACGCTGAACGCTCACTACACCAGCCCCACGGTTATCAAGGCAATCTATGAAGCCGTTGGAAACATGGGCTTCCAGACCGGCAACATCTTGGAGCCTGCCATGGGCGTCGGGAACTTTTTCGGGCTTCTCCCGCAGGAGATGCAAGGAAGCCGCTTGTACGGTGTGGAGCTGGACAGCATCACCGGCAGAATCGCCAAGCAGCTCTATCCCAAGGCAGACATTACCGTGGCAGGCTTTGAAACCATCGACAGACGGGATTTCTTCGACCTTGCCATCGGCAACGTGCCCTTTGGACAGTACCAGGTCAACGACCGGGCTTACAACAAGCTCGGTTTTTCCATTCACGACTACTTTTTTGCCAAGACGCTCGACCAAGTTCGACCCGGCGGCGTGATCGCCTTTGTGACCTCCCGCTATACGATGGACAAACGATCTCCCGAAGTCCGTAAATACATCGCGCAGCGGGCGGAGCTGTTGGGTGCGATCCGCCTGCCCAACAATGCGTTCAAGGCCAACGCCGGTACGGAGGTGGTGTCCGACATCATCTTCCTGCAAAAGCGTGACAGACCCATCGACATTGAACCTGACTGGGTGCATCTCGGTGAAAATGAGGACGGATTTTCCATCAATCAGTATTTCATCGACAACCCCGAAATGGTATTAGGCCGACAGACCTCGGAGAGTACGCAGTACGGCAGACAGGACTTTACTGTGGAACCGTATGAGGATTTGGACCTTGCCACGCAGCTCAGATACGCCATTCAGAATATCGGCGGCAAGTACGAAGCCGCAGAGTTGCCTGACCTCGGTGAGAACGACGCCATACAGGATACCATTCCGGCAGACCCCAACGTGAAGAATTACAGCTATGCCGTGGTGGACGGCGAGGTGTACTACCGGGAAAACTCCGTCATGGTCAAGCCCAGCCTGAACGCCACCGCAAAGGAGCGCGTCAAGGGAATGGCAGAGCTGCGGGACTGCGTTCACCGGCTCATCGACCTTCAGATGTGGGAATCCGACGACATTTCCATACGCGCCGAGCAGCAGAAGCTCAACCGCCTCTATGACCGCTTCACCGAGAAATATGGCCTCATCAACAGCCGGGGCAACGCCCTCGCCTTTGCAGACGACAGCTCCTACTACCTGCTCTGCTCCCTTGAAATGCTGGACGATGAGGACAAGACCAAGCTCAAGGGCAAGGCGGATATGTTCACCAAGCGCACCATCCGGCAGCGGCAGTCCGTCACCAGCGTGGACACTGCCGCAGAAGCCCTCGCCCTGTCCATCGGGGAAAAAGCCCGCGTGGATATGGCGTATATGTCCCAGCTCACCGGCAAGAGCGAGGACGACATCATCGACGAGCTGAACGGCGTCATTTTCCTCGACCCTGTTTACGGCGACTGGCAGACAGCGGACGAATACCTCTCCGGCAACGTCCGGCAGAAGCTGCGGGAGGCGGAGAACGCCGCCGTTGACAGCCCCGGCTATCTGCCCAACGTGGAGGCATTGCGCGCCGCACAGCCCAAAGACCTTGACGCTTCGGAGATCGAGGTGCGCCTCGGCGCGACGTGGATCGACAAAAAGTACATTCAGCAGTTCATGTTCGAGCTGCTGGAGCCGCCTCTGTATGCCCGCCGCTCCTTGGAGGTCAACTACTCAGAGTTCACGGCGGAGTGGAACATCTCCGGCAAGAACAGCATCCCCTACAACGACATCAACGCCCGCATGACCTACGGCACCGACTGCGCCAACGCCTACCGCATCTTGGAGGATACGCTGAATCTGCGGGATGTGCGCATCTACGACACCGTAAGGGACGCGGACGGCAAGGAAAAGCGCGTCCTCAACAGTAAGGAAACCACCCTCGCCCAGCAGAAGCAGCAGGCCATCAAGGAGGCGTTCCGTGACTGGATCTGGCGCGACCCCGACAGGCGGCGGGAGCTGGTACAGCTCTACAATGAGCGCTTTAATTCCACCCGTCCCCGGGAATATGACGGCAGGCACCTGATCTTTCCGGGCATGAATCCTGAGATCACGCTGCGGGAGCATCAGCGAAACGCCATCGCCCACGACCTCTACGGCGGCAATACGCTCCTTGCCCATGAGGTGGGCGCGGGCAAGACATTTGAGATGATCGCCGCCGCCATGGAGGGCAAGCGCCTCGGCCTGTGCCAGAAATCCCTTTTTGCCGTACCGAACCACCTGACGGAGCAGTGGGCCTCGGAGTTCCTGCGGCTCTATCCCTCCGCCAATATCCTTGTGGCCACCAAAAAGGACTTTGAGACGCGCAACCGTAAGAAGTTCTGCGCCCGCATTGCCACCGGCGACTATGACGCCGTTATCATCGGCCACAGCCAGTTTGAGCGCATCCCCGTGTCCAGAGAGCGGCAGGAACGGCTCTTGCAGGAGCAGATATGGGAGATCGAGGACGGCATTGCAGAACTCAAGGCCAGCCGCGCCGAGCGCTTTACCATCAAGGAGCTGGAGCGCACCAAGAAAAATCTGAAGGCCAAGCTGCAAAAGCTCCACGACGCCGCCCGCAAGGACGACGTTGTGACCTTTGAACAGCTCGGTGTAGACCGGCTCTATGTGGACGAGGCGCACAGCTTCAAAAACCTGTTCCTTTACACAAAAATGCGAAACGTGGCGGGGCTTTCCACCACCGACGCCCAGAAGTCCTCGGATATGCTGCTCAAATGCCGCTATATCGACGAGCTTACCCACGGCAAGGGCGTTACCTTCGCCACGGGTACGCCCATCTCAAATTCCATGACGGAGTTGTATACCATGATGCGGTATTTGCAGCACGATATGCTCAAGCGCAACAGCCTGACCCACTTCGATTGCTGGGCCTCCGCCTTTGGGGAAACCACCACCGCCATCGAGCTTGCCCCGGAGGGGACAGGCTACCGGGCGCGGACCCGGTTTGCCAAGTTCTTTAACCTGCCGGAGCTGATGAACCTGTTTCGGGAGGCAGCGGACATCAAGACCGCCGATCAGCTAAACCTTCCCACGCCCACCGCCGTCTATCACACCGAGGTCAGCCAGCCCACGCCGCTGCAAAAGCAGATGGTGCAGGAGCTGTCCGAACGCGCCGCCAAGGTACATTCCGGCGCGATTGCTCCCACGGAGGACAATATGCTGAAAATCACCTCGGACGGGCGCAAGCTGGGCCTTGACCAGCGGGTGATCAACCCCGACCTGCCGGACGACCCGAACAGCAAGGTCAATCTGTGCGTCAACAACATCCACCGCATCTGGCAGGATGGGCAGGCGGAGAAGCTGACGCAGCTCGTGTTCTGCGACCTGTCCACTCCCAAGGGCAAGGCGGCGCAGAGCGGCAGGATCGCCGCGAAAGGCACGGACAGCCCGGAGCTTCACGCGCTGGAGGCTGCCATTGACGCGGAAACCGGACCGGAGGAGTCGCCCTTTACCATCTACGACGACATCCGGGAAAAGCTCGTCGCCCGTGGGATTCCGAGGGAACAGATCGCATTCATCCATGAGGCGAACACCGAAACGCGGAAGAAGGAGCTGTTTGCAAAAGTCCGCTCCGGTCAGGTGCGGGTGCTCATGGGCAGCACCTTCAAGATGGGCGCTGGCATGAACGTACAGGATCGGCTTGTGGCGCTTCACGACCTGGACTGCCCGTGGCGGCCGGGCGATCTGGAGCAGCGCAGCGGGCGCATCATCCGGCAGGGCAACCGCAACAAGGAGGTACACATCTACCGCTATGTCACGGAATCCACATTCGACGCCTACCTCTGGCAGACGGTGGAAAACAAGCAGAAATTCATCTCCCAGATCATGACCTCAAAATCCCCGGTGAGAAGCTGTGAGGATATTGACGAGGCGGCGCTCTCCTATGCCGAGATCAAGGCGCTGTGCGCCGGAGACGAGCGCATCCGTGAAAAAATGGACCTCGATGTGGACGTGGCGCGGCTGCGGCTGATGAAAGCCAACCACCAGAGCCAGCAGTACCGGCTGGAGGACAACATCCTGCGGCATTTCCCGGCACAGATCGAGGAAAACAAAGGCTTCCTCTCCGGCTTTGAGGCGGATATGAAAACGCTGGAACAGCATCCCCACCCCAAGGACGGCTTTGCGGGCATGGAGGTCAAGGGCGACCTTCTCACCGACAAGGATAACGCAGGCGCGGCGCTGCTGGAGGCGTTCAAGGACGCAAAGGGCCTTGAAAGTGTTCCCATCGGCAGCTATCGTGGCTTTGCCATGTCTCTGACCGTTGAAAACTTCGGCAAGGACTTCATTCTCACCCTCAAGGGCAGGATGAGCCACCGGGTAGAGCTGGGCAAGGACGCAAGGGGCAACCTTGTCCGCATCGACAATGCCCTCGCCCAGATGCCGGAGCGGTACAAAACGGTGCAGGGCAGGCTTGAAAATGTGCAGGCGCAGCTTGCGACGGCAAAGGCGGAGCTGGGTAAGCCGTTCCCACAGGAGGCAGAGCTGAAAGAAAAATCCGCGCGGCTGGCGGAGCTGAACGCGGAACTGAACATCGACGACCGGACGCCCATGGAACAGGCGGCGGAGAATGTGGTGGCGAAACGCCCCTCCGTCCTCGGCAAGCTGAAAGCGCCCTGCGTCCACGGTGCGGGCGACCGGAAAAAATCTCACAAACAGGAGGCAAGATGAGTATGAACGAAGAACTGAAAAACACCCTCATGGACAAGCTCTCGCGGGAGCAGGACAAGTACCGGGACTGGCTGAAGGGCCAGCCCCCGGAGGAAATCCTCCATCACAGCTATGAATACACCGTGCGGGAGGATATTTTGATGAGCATGGAGGAGCTGACGCTCAGCGAGGCGGAAACGCGGGCGCTGCTGCTGTCTCCCTCGCCTATGGCGATCCTCTACGACAAGTTCTCCGATCTGGAAACCGGCTACATGGACACGATCCGCGACAGCATCGAGGACACGGCAAAAGACGAAGCAAAAAAGCTCCGGGATCTGCCGGTCTATCCCTACCCCGCCGATCACGCGCGGGAACAAGGGGAGCTGGACGAATACCGCGCCTCCCTCCGTGCCAACGTGAGCTGTAAGGACGCCATTGAAGCCGCCATCCGGGACAATTACCATGACAACCGCCTTGACACTGCGGCGGTGGGACAGGTGGCGGAGCAGTTCGGACAGGAGCGGATGCTCTACGTCCTGGCGGCTACCGTCCGCCATTTTGATTACGACGGACGCATCTCGCGGGACAACAAGCGCTGGGCGAATACCATCCCCGTCTATAAAAACAAAGACGGCATGGGCGGCGACAGCACGACGCAGTTTGTGGTCTGCTCCCACCCCGGCCTGACGGATTTGTTTCTCACGGGGGCGCGGCGTGAGCAGCCCCTCACAGCCGACGAGATTAAAGCGGAGGCGGCGCGGCTGATGGGCAAACTGCAAGAGCCTGTGCAGCCCAACAGCCCCGGCGGGACGCATTTCATGGCAGAGGTGTCCCGTGACTTCATGGAACGCGCCGGAGCGAAGGACACGGCGGCGCTGCAAAAGCTGCTGCCCTTCCGTTCCCTCGCCCTCTCCAACCTGAAGGACCGCAGGGGCGTGTATGCCCTGATCGGCAAGGACGAGGATCGCAGCCAGAGCCTCCGGCGTCCCTCCGTCCGCTCCAAGCTGCAACAGGCTTCGGCGGAGCAGAAGCAGCCTGCTGCAAAGAAGAATGATTTGGAGCTGTGACATGGCGAAGCGGAAACGGGACGTTCAGCTCAAAGTCCGCGTGACGCCGGAGGAACGGGCGATGATCGAGGCGAAGATGGCGCAGCTCGGCACGACGAACATGGGCGCATATCTTCGGAAAATGGCCATTGACGGCTATGTGGTGAAGCTCGATCTGCCGGAGCTGCGGGAGCTGGTGTCGCTGCTGCGGTATTCCTCCAACAACCTCAATCAGCTCACGCGGCGGGTGCATGAAACAGGGCGCGTTTACGCTGCGGATATGGATGATATACTCCAAAATCAGGAGCGGATCTGGCAGGCGGCAAGCGGTATCCTGTCCCGGCTTGCCGCCATCAAATAAAGGGGTATTTATCCCATGCGGGGCGGTTTGCTGCGAGGTAAGCCGCCCCTGCTTTTTTTGCGGTTCGGCATCCTTGCAGGGCAAGGCAGCTTCCTGTATGCTGAAAGCAGAAACAAACAAAACTGGAGGGATATTGATATGCGTTTCCTTTTGAAAATCCTCTTTGCACCCATCCTTGCGGTGCTTGCCGTCGTCACATGGTTTTTCGTGTTCGTCGTCGGCCTGTCCAGCGGCATCCTCTGCATCCCCGCCGCCATTCTCGGCTTCTTCGGTCTGTTCATACTCTTTGTGGATTCCGTCAGCTACGGCGTGGGGCTGCTGGTGATCGCGTTCCTCATAAGCCCCTACGGGCTTCCCATGCTGGCGGCATGGCTTCTGGCAAAGCTCCACGTCCTGCGCTACGCGATTCAGGACAGGATTTACGGTTGATACCCCTTGCGTTGATACTCACTTCTGGAAATGGGTAAGTTAATGAGTAAGTTGATGGGTATCAACGAACACACAAATATTTCTGAAAACGCACAAAACCTTTTGAAAAGACCTGTCTTTGTGCAATTTCAGAAAAGCCTCGTCATGTTAAGGCACACACAGGCTTGCTAACGGGGAGTGTTCATAAACTTCCGTTCAAACGTAGCAGCCGAATATTGTTAGGACATACTTGACTTCAGACATTGGGCGATGTAACTTTTTCATGAAATCACCGGAATCTCTTGCTTTTGCGTTGATACTCACTTATAATGATTGAGCAAGTAATTGAGTAAGTTAATGAGTAAGATAATGAGTATCAAAGGAGGCTTCGCAATGGCTCTGCCAATCAACATAACCGACCTTATCAACCGCAGGGTGGTGGAAAATGCCCGTGTGGAATACAAGCGCAACTGGAATCCCGAGACAATTTTGCACTCCATCTGCGCGTTTGCAAATGACATAGATAACTGGGGCGGAGGCTATATCATCATTGGCATCGAGGAGGAAAACGGAATGCCGAAGTTGCCGGTAGAGGGGCTTGAAAAGAGTTCCATTGACCGTATCAACAAAGAGCTTCTTCAAAAATGCAATCTGATCGAGCCGCGCTATATTCCAGTTGTCGAGCAAACTACTTTTGCCGGGGCGGACATCATTGTGCTGTGGATTCCGGGTGGAGACGCCCGCCCTTACAAGTGTCCGATTGCGTTTCCAACAGAGAAATCCGCAAAGGCGGAAAAAGCGTACTATATCCGCAAGCTCTCCAACACGATCCGTGCAAACCAGCTTGAAGAAAAGGAGCTGATCATGCTTGCAAACAATGTTCCCTTCGATGACCGCGCCAACATGACCGCCAATGTGGAGGATATGCGCGCCAGCCTGATTTCGGAATATCTCTATGCCGTGGGCAGCGATCTTTACAGCGATTCCCTGAAGCGTCCGCTTGCGGATTTGGCTTCTGATATGCGGTTGATTGGCGGACCGAGCGAGATGCGCAAGCCCCTGAATGTTGGGCTGATGTTTTTTAACGAGCGACCTGATGATTTTTTCGGCTACGCCAGAATCGAGGTTGTCGATAAGCCCGATCCCACAGGCATTGGCATGACGGAAAAGGTCTTTACAGGGCCGCTGGATCGTCAGCTTCGTGATGCGCTCAGCTATATTCAGAATTATATCATCAAGGAAAAGGTCACAAAAGTACCCGGACGTGCGGAGGCAGAGCGCATTTACAACTACCCCTATGCGGCAGTGGAGGAAGCCCTATCCAACGCCGTATACCATAAATCATATCAGATTGGCGAACCAATCACGGTGTCGGTCACGCCGGACAGAATGGAAATCACCAGCTTACCCGGGCCGGACAGAACAATTCCATCAGAGGATATTGCCAACCGCAAAATGGTGTCCCGAAGATACCGCAACCGCCGCATCGGAGACTTCCTAAAGGAGTTAAAACTTGTTGAAGGTCGAAACACGGGCATCCCGACTATTCTCCATGCTATGCGGCAAAACGGCTCCGATCTTCCGATATTTGAAACCGATGATGAACGAACCTACCTTACCGTGATTCTTCCGGTTCAGCGCTCTTTTTTGAATCAAAAGGAAACTGAAACAAAGTCCATGAGAACAAAGATAAGGAGAAATGTTCTCGATATAAAAAAGTTGATTTTAGAAATATTGGAGCAAACGGGCGACATAGCAGCTTCCGATATTGCAAAAGAGTTAGGTTATGCAAAGATCAACAACACAATCAGCAAAGCCGTGCGTGAACTCATAGAAGCCGGCAGAATTGAGTACACAGAGCCGGAGAAGCCTCGTAGCCGGAATCAGAAGCTACGACTTACGGATTCGGGACGCAGGGCATGACTGACCGCGAACTGACCGGCAAGGTACATTCCGCCGTGTATCATCAATGTCAGCGCCGGGGCTATGCCGCGCCGGTGGATGTGCTGATGGAGATCGGCGTACTGCCGAAGGAGAAATACGAGGACTGGCGGCGCGGGCGCATTGATTATCTGGAGCGCGTCTGCACCGTCAACCTCCGCAAGCTCTCTTTCATCATGCGCGAGATACGGGCATACGCACAGAAAAGCAGCCTCAAGCCCTCCGTGACCGTATATAAGCAATGGGCGGTCAAGAAGGAATCCGGGCAGGGGCATAAGCCGGTGATCCGTCTGCGCTTCAGCAAGAGCGGCGACCCCGACATCGAGCGGCGGTACTCCACCCACTTCGTCGATACGAAGAAAATCGCGGAGCTGAAAGCGCAGCGCATAACGGAAGCCGCAACCAACGCGGCAGAGAGCGCCGCAGAAAACTGAATCATTCCATGAAAGCGAGCTGCATCGGACGGGCATCCGATGCAGCTCAATTATTATGCCGGAAAGGAGGCCGCGTCCATGGCGACCACACGCATCATTTCCATGCACGTTAATCAGGGCAAGACGATTGCCGACTGCCTGACCGACCGCATCGACTACTCCAAGAATCCAGACAAGACACAGGGCGGCGAGCTGATCTCCGCCTACGAATGCGACCCGAAAACCGCCGACGCGGAGTTTCTTTACTCCAAGCGGCAGTACCAGACCATCACAGGGCGGGAGCAGCGGCACGACGTGATCGCCTATCAGGTGCGCCAGTCCTTTAAGCCCGGAGAGATCACACCGGAGGAGGCGAACCGCGTGGGCTATGAGTTTGCCGAGCGGTTTCTTAAAGGCAGACACGCCTTTTTCGTTGCCACGCACACCGACAAAAAGCACATTCACAATCACATCATCTGGAACTCCACCACGCTGGACTGCAAGCACAAGTTCCGCGATTTTCTCGGCTCCGGCAGGGCGGTCGCACGGCTCAGCGACGCCATCTGCACCGAGCATCGGCTCTCCGTAATCGCCGATCCGAAGCGCGGGAAAAATCACTACGGCAAGTGGCTGGGCGACAACGCGAAGCCCACCCATAGGGAGCTGCTCTGCGGCCTCATCGACGCGGCGCTTTTGCAGAAGCCCGACAGCTTTGACGCGCTTTTGAAGTTGCTGCGCGACAGCGGATGTGAGGTCAGGCGGCGCGGGAATACGCTGTCCCTGCGCCACCCCGGCAAAAAGGGCTTTGCCCGTCTTTCTTCCATCAACGGCTATTCGGAGGACGAGCTGCGCGCCGTCCTCGCCGGAGAAAAGGAGCATACGCCGCGCAAAAAACGGACGCAGGCCACGCGGAAAAAGAATACGCTGCTCATCGACATCGAGGCGAAGCTGCAAGCGGGAAAGGGCGTGGGCTACGAGCGCTGGGCGAAGGTATTCAACGTCAAGCAGATGGCGCAGACCTACAATTATCTGCGGGAGCATGGGCTACTGGATTACGCGGAATTGGAAGAAAAAGCTGCCGCTGCGACGGAGCAGTTTCACGCGCTGTCCGCGCAGATCAAGGCGGCGGAGACGCGCATGGCGGAGATCGCCGTGCTGAAAACGCATATCATCAACTACGCCAAGACCCGCGATGTTTACGCCGGATACCGCAAGGCGGGCTACTCAAAAAAGTTTCTTGCGGAGCATGATGGCGACATCCTTCTGCACAAGGCGGCGAAGAACGCCTTTGACGAGCTGGGCGTGAAAAAGCTCCCCACCGTCAAGAGCTTGCAGGCGGAATATGCCAAGCTGCTTGCCGAAAAAAAGGCGGCGTATGCCGAATACCGGCGTTCGCGCGACGAGATGCGCGAGCTGCTGCTCCACAAGCAGAACGTGGATCGTATGCTGGGCAAGGATGAGCGCAGCGAGGAAAAGAAACAGGAGCATGATCGCCAGTAACGGCCATGCTCCTAAAGCGTTTCGCAGAAACGCGCAGCCACACATTTATGTGTGTTCAAAGGGTTTCAGGGGCGCTGCCCCTGACAAGCAGAGGGCAGTTTTCGCGGCGGCGGAAATTGCCCGAAAAGCAAAGTGGGTACCTCTTTGCCCTGCTTGCCGGTTTGTTTCGAGTTCGCTACAACCAATGTGCAGGCAATTGGTTTGCACCTTTGCGATTTAGCCTGCGAATGATTATAGTGTTATATATAAGGTATTTTGAAAGGAAAATCGCCATGTTGTCTTTTGAAAACGTACTTGATTGTTTTGCGCTGGTTATTCAGACAGGAATCTGCGAAGTACTGCTAACTCGCCACGGATATGTGGTAATGGAGTGGGACGAGGAAGAACGCGAATGGTTCAACGTAACTCATTGCGATACTCCCGCGGCATTGCGTGAAGCAATTCTTTCGGCGTATGAAGGATATCTTCAACTCTCGCTCGTCACGGATTGCCACAACCCCACCGAAGAAGAAATACGCACGATACAAAAAAGGAGTGCTGATTTGCGGCTCCTTTGCAATGCACATGGCAAGATGACGGTTATCTGACGCCGGCCTGCTCCTTTTCGCGCAGCGCTTCCAGTACGCTCAATATGAAATGCAGGGACGCTTCATCGGATACGTCCAGCAGGCGGTCTACCTTTTTACGAGTATCTGTGCGCGCGCTTTCGTTTTTGCTGAAAACGACGCCGTCCAAGGATATATTCAAGATTTTGGTAATCTCGAACAGTATTTCAATCGATGGCTTACGATGGCCGCTTTCGATATGCTTTACATGCGTTGGAGAAACCTCCAGCATTTCTGCCAGCTCTTCCTGAGTAATTCTCTTATCCTTGCGCTCGTTGCGGATGGTTTCCCGCAAGGCGGTCAATTCCTGCTCACAGTTCATATCTTTGCTCCTATATTTATTAGCTTAGCGTACCCATATTTGATTGAAAATTAGCTTAAAGTAACTTAAAATATCTCTTAAAGCTAACTTCGCGTGAAGCAAAAGAGCACGGCATGGCGCTTAATAACGCCGCATAAAACTAATGGGTCAGGAGATGATTGCTTTATGTGTGAAGAGAAATGGTTTGAGGAACTGCTGAGGGCGCTGGATGGTCATACAGCAGCTTCGTTTGCCGAAGCGGAGGAAGCCCTCTCACGAGGGTTTCAGCCCTTTGACGAGTTCATCACTGAAGTGAATCAGGAATTTGTCCGACATAAAAGTGGAGAACAGCGGGACTGAAACGCCCGCTGTCTTGGCGAAACAATATATTTTTGGGTTTTACGACAGATTTTTCCTTTCTGGTGTGTCATAATAAATGTGTCAGTATGCTCAAGCGCTTCCATACAAAAATAAATGTGTTGAGAAAGATTTTTGCCGGCTACGGTGTCTATAAAGCAGATGATGTATTCCGGCGCGCGTACTGTTACTTATTCCTAACCTGCACAGGAGGGACGGTTTGGACATCATCAAGTATTTTGAGAGGAATTACAGGCATTTAATGCTATGTACGGTCATGATGATCAAAGACGTAGACAGGGCGCAGGATATTCTGCATAACGTAGCAGTTACCCTGCTTACAAAGCAGGATGAACTGAGGGACTTGAGGCATCCGGGCGCATATGTAACGCAGTGCATCTATCGCGCAACGCTGAATTACCTGCGAAAGGAGTCCAGATCGGCGGCTCACGATCCTGTGATTCTATCTGAAATATGCCGCCATCCCGATTCCGGTGTTGCATATGATTATGTGGAGTGGGTAATATCGATCGAAGCGCATTTACAAAAGTACAGTCCTGAAATGCGCCAGGTATTTATCGAACACTACCTTGATGGTGTGCCCATAGAAACCATCGCCAGAAAGTTGGACCTAACGCCAAAAGCTGTTTCATTGCGGCTCAAACGTATGCGCGATGCCTTAGCAAAAAATGCGCCTGATATGCTTCGGCATATCGATGTTTTAACTCTGCTGTGAGAGGTGTAAAACAATGAGAAGAATAAGAGAACAGGTCATATGGTACAGAACGAAGAGGTTGGCCGCAGCGCATCCGTTCTTCCACAGGAAGAATGGATTGCTGTCCATGAGCGAAGCAAAAGCCCTGCTCCAAGGCAGGGAAATTCCTGACGGGCATGAAGTGCTCCGTCAGGCGAGAATCGAGCTTGGTATACCGGAGCCTGTCTCCGGCGCAGCGACATCGCCAGGAAAAACATTTTGCAACACCGTGATAAGAGGCCACTCTTTCTCTCTGCGCAGGGGATTGGTATGTCTGTCGGTGCTATTGATTGTATTTGGCTTTTTCACCATGACGGAAGCAGGCGCTGCATTGGCAAAAGGGCTCTACAATGTCGTTGTCAGCGTATTTGACGGCTCTCTATTGTCCCGCAATGAAGGCACCACGGGGTATGTGAAACCAATCGATTTTGCGGCGCTCCCCGCAGAGTTTGAGAGCCTGGAGGCTGTTGCAAAAGCTACCGGGAGGCAGGTCGTAATTCCGGGCGGCAGTGACAGCACTATGCTATCGTTTACAGCACATGTGATAGGGCAGAAAATGCTTGTAGTAAAGAGTCAATATATTGTCGATGGGAAAGAATATGCTGTTGTGCAGTCGTTTTATAATGATTCTGCACTCTGGAGTGGGGCCAATAGCACAACGGAAGACAGCATAAATACAATAGAGCTGGCAATTGGGATTAAAGCATATTTGTCAACAATGGAGGACGGTACGGTGTATGCAGAAGCATTTGACACGGGGCATGATTTAAATATAAGCAGCACAATGTTATCCATTGAAGAATTGAAAGAAGTTATAATGAACTTAAAATATGTGAGTTAAAACACAAACAGGCTGCCGCAACTGGCAGCCTGTTTTCATGTTTAATCTTTATTATTACGGAATCCATTTGCTGGAAGTTTCTGATGTTACGGAATAGCTCGTGCCATTTTTTGAAGAAGTATGCGTACCAGTAACCTTATAGTAGTGTCCGCCATCTACGGTTTTTGTTCCTGACGCATCTGCATAGTCAGTATTTCTTAGCTGGCTGGAAGCTCTCGCTACTTCATACCAGATAGTCCCTCGCTGTTCCCAGAGAATTACTGTTATGCCTATGGTGTCCTCTGTTTGAGCGGATGTGGAGTATCCGCCAAACGATACTGAGCGCCCGGTGTTATCAAAATAGCAGCGGCCGCCGGCCTGGCGGGTTGCCGCTAAAGCTGCGGTACAGATTGAAAGGCACAGGATAAGGATAAGCGCAAGGGAAAGGATTCTTTTCTTCATATTAGAAGCCTCCTAAAAAATATATTTGCAGATAAACCGCTGTTTATATGACACCTCAACTACGAAAAATCTTTCGCCGGTTTCAAAAATATATTTTTATTTATTTTGGATTTTTATGACAGATTTACCCCTTCCTCAGGTGTCTATATAGCAGAGATTGCTGAATCTCAATTCAAAAGCCGTTTATAACCCGGCGGCCAGGGAGGGATGCCTATGATTGTCCATATATGAAAATACCCCTGCATATTGCGAACGGGCGGCTCACATCGCCGAAAAGGCGATGCCAATTTGCAAGGGTATGGCTAAATTGTATCTTATGTTCCACGAAAAAACAACTACGGTATTTGAAAGGAGATAAATTATGAAAAAGTTGCTTTCAATTATTCTTTGCTTTTCTTTGCTTGCTGCTTGGGGAACAACTGCCTTTGCCATGGAACCCACACCTGAATGCAAGGAAGCACCGCCAATTAGTGTAGATGCTACCAATGTTGATATTCTCTACGAGTCTTTCATGAGAGGTGATAATCCGCCTACCAGCACGACTACGTTACCTTATAGCGCAGCAAGCAGTTCTACTGGGATTAATAGCTATGTCTATACTAACTATAAGTTCAAGCCTAGTAGCCTCGGAAAAATTCACACAACCTTCACTGGCAATTCTAACCCTAAAGGCAATTCGGTAACCGTAGATATATATCTTTATGATGCCACAGCCGGCAATGTTGAAGTCGCATCATATTCTTTAGGCTCAGCTACCGCATGGAGCGGTCAAGGTGTCAGCTGGTACAACCTGAACACCTCACATTATTACTATTTCAAAATCGTAAAATCTGTGGGAAGCGCTCGTCTTGTTTTTACCCTTGATTGCGTTGCTCAAAACTGGTAAATTCAGAGTGATTAAGGATGAGGGAGGCGTATACGCCTCCCTCATATCTAATCCACGATAAATACCCCATGATGCTCAAAACACACAATTACAAATTGATTACATTTTTGCGGTAGATTTTACTGGGAAAGGGCTAATATAATAAAATACAAAACACGGAGGGGTAATATGAGATGAAAAAGACGATCGTTGTTTTGTCTATGATAATGATAATTGCCATCACCGCAATCGGGTGCCAAAAAACGCCGGAAAGCCCACTTATAATTGGGAAAAGCAGCGATGATCTAATCGATAAGGCCAGCGAAGGATTAAGCGACGAAAGCGTAGCTGAAAAAGTGAACGCTCCTCTGCAATATGAAGCGGATTTTGTAAGTTCTGACGGAATGACAGCCGTTTCGGTAAATGCCGCAATCGATGTGCCGGAAGCCAGCACGGCACCAATTATCAGAATAAGCACAGGCTCCATATCCCAAGAGCAGGCAGATGTGCTGCTGCATGAGCTCGTTCGTTCGAAATTGTACGACCCATATTCCGCACCCTCAAAAAGCAGCATTATGAAACAGATACTCATAGCGCAACAGCAGCTTTTTTCCGGCCCCTCTGATGAGGATTTAAGGATGTCGCACTATGGCAAAAACGGAGAAATCTTGACATGGGAAGAATGGATGCAACAATCTATCGCCGCTTTATATCAGGAGTACAACACGGCGGACGATGCGCAGGATGCCCCTATCTCGGGTTTGTTCGAGGTCGATGATGAAGGTTTTGCATTGATATACGGCGAAGGTATATCGTTAGAGTTTGGCTATGAGGGCATACAGATATATAACGGACAGGGTTTAGGTAATTCCCGCGCTTTATATTCGCAGAACACGGCTCCGGACGGCTTTGTAATGAGCTATGTCACAGCGGAAAACATAACTCGGCTTGATAAGTCAATAAGCCTGGAGGATATTCCGCAAATTACCATTTCGCAGGAAAAGGCAAAGCAGCTGTGCGACAGCTTGACCGAAAAGCTGAATATTCCCTTTATGATGCACTATTCAACAACAAAAGAATACGGCGGTGCAGGCGGAACAAATCCGGTCAGATGCTGCTATGTGCTGCGGTATACCCGCGATTTTAACGGGCTGCCCATCACCTATACCTCGAATAGAGGCGACGCTATTACAGATTCGGGTACTTATAACGAGCCGTGGCCATATGAAACGCTTACATACTATGTGAACGATGACGGCATCGTTGGAATGCGGTGGGAGGCACCCTATTCAATTCTTGAAAATGTTACCGAAGATTCCTCTCTTATCCCTTTCAGTGAAGTGGAGAAGATTTTTGAGAAAATGATCGCCGTAAAATACGCAAACACACAAAGCATTATCACCATTGAAAATATACGCTTCGGCTATGCACGCGTTGCGGAACAAAACCGAAGCGGAAGCGCGCTCCTGGTTCCGGCATGGGATTTCTTCGGAACGATTTCGGATTTCAACGGTATCTCGCGGTCCGACTACGGAACGAGCCTTATTACTATCAACGCCATCGACGGCAGCATAATCGACAGAGGATTGGGATATTGACAAACAGGGAATATGCTTTTGATACAAGGAGGACATATGATAAATTGCTTTTATAAACGGAGGGCGGCAGCATGAAAAACAGGATACTCATTGTCGAGGACGACCACGCCATATCCGACGCCGTAGCGCTCAATATGCAGTTTGTCGGCTATGGATATGCCGTGTTTGACGATGGGAAAAAGGCCGCGGATAGCCTTGCGGACGACCATGCCTTTGACCTTGCTCTCTTGGACATCATGCTTCCCGGTATCGACGGCTTTGAGCTGTTTTCCTATATGGAGAAGTATAATATTCCCGTAATATACATGACCGCAAAGACGGACTCCGCATCGGAAATCAAAGGCCTTATGGATGGCGCGGAGGATTATATCGTCAAACCCTTCGATGTGCTCACGCTCATGGTGCGCATCGAAAAGGTATTAAAGCGCACCGGCAGGCTGAACACGGTCTACCGAGTTCGGGACATTGAGGTAAACAGCGAAACGCGCGTCGTTACAAAGGCCGGCGAGGAGGTGGAGCTTCAGCCGCTGGAATTTGACGTGCTGCTGACGCTCCTAAAGAACAAGAACCTGACTGTATCACGGGAGCAGCTCCTTTCTGATGTTTGGGGCTATGAATATGCGGGCGAAACGAGGGCGGTGGATATGAAAATATCCAACCTACGCAAAAAGCTGAATCTTGGGGATGCGATACGGGCTATACCTAAACTCGGCTACCGATTGGAGGAACGCTGAAATGAAGCTGTGGCAAAAAACCTCTCTCATCTGTATCGCCGTGCTGCTCGTCATCGTCACGGCCTGTTCCGCTGTACTTCTCATCCATTCCAAAAACAGCATATTGGAGCTTACGTACAGCCGAGCAAGGGACAGGCAAAAAAGCCTTGCCTCCTCTTTTTCGGAAATGGCGGGTTATTATATTGCGGAGAACGATTCGTGGACGGTGGAAAACTCCCTCGTCAACTACTGCTTCTCCCGCTTTGCCGATTCCTCCTCCGTACTTATGCGCGGGGATGAAACGCTCTATTCCGGCGTTTCGGTCAATCCGCGCGCGTTTCTGCCGCTGCCCGAAAACGAATATTCTATGAAGATCGCGGAGCGGGAAATAGACGGGCGCAATGTGCTTATTGCGGGCAGCCTTGTAGCGGTGAGAAACACATCCTACGCCGTATATGTGGTGGAGGACATCTCCACGACCTACAACAGCATCGTAAGCTTAGCGTGGACATTTGCCGCCGTAAGCCTCGCGGGCATCCTTTTGGGCGCGGGCTGCATCGCGCTCATCATGCACAGGAGCACAAGGCCGCTCACCTCCCTTGCAAAAACGGCGCGACAGATCGCGGGCGGCGATTATTCCATGCGGGCAGATGTGCATACGGGAGACGAGATAGGAGCGCTTGCGGGGGATTTCAACCTGATGGCGGAGGCCGTTGAAACGCGCATAGCGGAGCTTATGGAAACCGCCGAGCGGCAGCGGCTTTTCATCGGCGGCGTGACCCATGAATTCAAGACGCCGCTTACGGCGCTGCTGCTCCACTCCCGTATGCTGCGGCGGGCAAACATGACGGACGAGGAAAAGGACGCATCCTTAGAGCATATCGAGGGTCAATGCGAATGGCTGGAGCGGCTGGTGCAGACGCTTTTGAAGCTTATCACGCTGGAGCGCGAGATAGAGCGCAGGCCCTGCGAGGTTGACGCGCTGTTTGACACTGTGCGGCAGAACACGCAGAAAAGCCTTGCCGACCGTGGCGTGACTCTCATCACCCATTCCGGCGGCGGGACGCTGAACTGCAATGCGGACCTTATCCAGTCCCTGCTCATCAACCTTGTGGACAATGCAGCAAAGGCATATGACACGGACGCGCCGGACAAGCGGGTTCTCCTCACCTTCTCCGGCGATACCATAGAGGTCAGAGACTTTGGGCGCGGCATTCCGAAGGAATCAATGGAGCGCATATTTGAGCCGTTCTACATGGTGGACAAATCCCGAAGCAAAAAAGCCGGCGGCAGCGGCCTTGGCCTTGCGCTGGTAAAAAGGATCGCGGACGCCCATGATGCGGAGCTTACGGTAAAGAGCGGCGTTGGGAAGGGCACGACCGTGCGGGTGCGCTTTCAATAATTACATTTTAATTACAACTTGATGATGGATTTTGCATCGGCGCTTACCGTATCATGGTGACAACGATAACAAAGCGAGGTGTTACGGATATGAAAAAGAGAATCGCAATATTGCTTATCACGATTATGGCATTTGGCGCTGCCTTATGCCTTAAAACGGTTTATTGTCCCAATTTGCACATATAACATAGGGGTTAACAGCATTAGCGTTTGGAAAAACCTATATGATTTGATTTATCTTTTGCTGTTCGCCATGATTATATGCATAATCAATAAAACAAACACAAAGGAGATTTGTCATGGACATTAGAAAAGGGCTTTTATTCACAATTGTTAGTGTCGTTGTGCTTGCATTATCATTCTTGCTATCTGCATGCCAACCCACTCCGGAAAGCAACTGCCACCATGAAGCGCCACCTTCATATGGTATTGAAGCTGAATCCCCCGATTTAGAGGAAGTCAACCACTATAAGAATACCAATGCAACTTGGGAGGAAGAATTCACAGGTAAATCAGATTCGCTAACTATACGTGTCAACGCTGTATTACCTATCGGCATAGATAATATCAAAAAGCAGTATATCGCCCAGTCACTTCATTTTGACAGGGAGGATGTTATTCGTCTGTCACACGCGATTTGGGGCGACAAAACCATCTATGCAAACACATCAGATATATTGACAAAAAATGAAATAATGGAAATTATACTCAGATTAGAAGGGCAAGAAGTAAGCGAGTCAAATTCTGCATTTTCCGGTGCAGCAGGTATAGCGGGAGCAGATACAAGTTCACAGCTCTCATCCTTTAGACAAATGTACGCAAACGCTCCAGATGAACGCAAATGTATCGAAACAGATTACTCTTTTGCAGATATAGCTGGCATAACCGGCCTTTCTTTCGCCGACTTAATGACGATAGCTAATGACGGGACGGTTTCCACGCTCACAGTAATAAACGATGTGCATTTTATGGATACTTCAGTAGAGTATGTTCGCGATGCTATACACACAAACTATATAGATAGGGCTGCAACATATGGAGATGCACCTAGGGGAGTTGAAGTTTCTCAAGAAAACGCCGTGGATGAGGCTAAGCAATTCCTCAAAACACTGGGCTTAGATGATTTTCACTATGTAACCAGCAAGTATTGGACAAATGCACCTTTAGGAGTGAACATAAATAGCTCGTACTATACTGATGAAGCGAATCAGTGCTATGCACTTTACTTTACAAGAGAAATCAATAAATTGCCCGTTAATATGGTTTTTGATTATGATAGTCCAAAGTCCGAAGGATATGATGGGGCGGCTTATGCACCGTTATGGCAGGGAGAGTATATTATCATATGTGTGGACCAGCAAGGAATTGCATACATGAAATGGGTGAATCCAACGAATATAACACCTACTGAAAATACAGCTGAATTGTTAAATTGGGAAGAATTAAAACAATGCTTTAAGAAAGCGGTTTCCATAATCAATATTGATGTTGGTAATAGTAGCAACGAGAGCGTGCAAACATTTATTGAAATTGACAGCATTAATCTTGGCTATGCTTATACACGAATACCAAATCAAACCGGCACTTATAAGCTCAGCCCTGTCGTAGATTTTATTGGAAAGAGATATTCCACATATACAAACAAACAGGGGATCTCTGTTACAAGTAATACAACAAGTGCAGACCATTCTTTTGTTACTATAAATGTAGAAAATGGGAACATCATTGACAGGGGAGTTGGTTATTAAATATCAGTAAGTAAACTTAACATGTATGCGCAAAGCAATAAGCACATCACGGAAAGGAGAGAGCGAACCCATGAAACGAGCCATTTTCGCCGGCCTGCGGCAAGCCATATTCAGCCGTGGGTTCATCATCAGCGCAGCAGGCACCGCCCTCATACTCCTTCTTTCCTCCGTTCAGGGCATCCTCTCCGCCTTCCGCTCGGCGGAGCTGCTTTCCCCCGGCTACCACAGCGACCTTATCATGGGCGCGCTGTCGTCCGACGCCATGGCGCTGGCCCTGCCCATACTCGCCGCGCTGCCGTATACCGCGTCATTCATTGACGACGTGAAGAGCGGCTTCATAAAGGAATACCTGCCCCGCACCACCGTGCCGCGGTATATCGCGGGGAAGGCCGTGGGCTGCGCCGTTTCCGGCGGGCTGGTGCTCTCCCTTGGTATATTCATAGCCTACGGCTTCGCCGCGCTCATGTTCCTGCCCATGGAAGCCTACCCCAAGGCGGGCGAAAGCGTGCCGAATTACTTTGGCAATCTAATGGAGACTGCGCTCATGTTCTTCGCATCGGGGGCCTTCTGGTCGCTGACGGGCATGACCTTCGCCGCGCTTACCGACCTCAACCCGTCCCCAAGGTGGGTGTTCGGTAAAATAGGGGTGGCTGTGCTGCTTATCGAGTTCAGCCTGCTGATGGCCCTTGCCTTTGCATACGCCGCGAAAAGGAGGCTTGAACGAATATGAAGCCGAAGCAGATCTTCGCCGTAACCAAGTACAACTTCCGCCGCTGGCACAAAAACCCAAGAATAGTTATCACCTTCTGCCTTGCGTTCGTGCTTTGCTTCCTGCTGTCCGACAAGGCCGTGAAGTTCGCCAAGGAGTACGATACCACCATGCAGCTTGTGGAAGCCTTCGTGTGGACGTTCGGGGACAGCAACTCAATACTTCTTTCCTCGCTGCTATTGCTTCTGCTCTTTGCGGACATGCCCTTTATCAGCCCCGCCACGCCCTTTTACCTCATGCGCATAGACCGCAAGACCTGGCTCATGGGGCAGGCGACGTATATCGCCTTGGCCACGCTTATATACCTCGCGTTCATACTGATCTCCACCTCCCTGGTCTGTATGCGGCAGAGCTTTGTGGGGGATATGTGGTCTGAGACCGCCGCAATCCTCGGCTACTCCGGCGCGGGGCAAAAGGTGGCCCTGCCGGCGCTTGTGAAAACGCTTGAAATGAGCCGCCCGTATGAATGCATGGCGACCATATTCCTGCTGATGCTGCTGTACACCCTGCTCATGGTGTTCGTCATGCTGCTGTTTAACCTTAAAAAAGGTCAGCTTGCGGGTATAGTTTCCGTGTTCGCGTTCAGCCTGTTCGGCTTTTTACTCAACCCCCAGACCATAAAGGCTATATTCAAACTGCCGGATGCGCTCATGTACAAGGCCAACGTTGCGGTGGGCTGGCTTTCGCCGCTGAACCAGGCCACATACCACATGCACAACTTCGGCTACGACCTGCTGCCAAGGCTATGGCAGACGTATCTTATATTCGCAATGCTCATCGCCCTGTGCTTTTTCCTTTCCCTTCGGGCGGTGCGGAACTACAACTTTAACTTTGGCGGTACTGAAGCATGAACATTATTTCGGTCAAAAACCTATCCAAGGACTTCGGGCAGGAGCGGGTATTAAAAAGCGTCACCCGCGATTTTGAAAAGGGAAAAATCCACGGCATAGTGGGCAACAACGGCAGCGGTAAAACCGTGCTTATGAAGTGTATATGCGGCTTTCTCATCCCCACCGAGGGCGAAGTTATAGTCAACGGCAAGCGGGTGGGCAAAGACGTGGACTTCCCGCCCGGCCTCGGCCTGATAATCGAAACGCCGGGGTTTCTGCCCAATATGACCGGCGTGAAGAACCTTGAGATATTGGCTTCGCTGAATAAAAAGATAGGGCTTGAGGAGATAGCCGCCGCAATACGCCGCGTGGGGCTCGACCCGCTTATGAAAAAGCCTGTCGGCAAGTATTCCCTCGGTATGCGGCAGAGGTTGGGCATAGCCCAGGCCATTATGGAAAACCCGAGTTTGCTTATACTGGACGAGCCGCTCAACGGCCTTGACAAGCACGGCGTTCGGGAGATGCGGCAGCTTATAAAGGGGCTGAAGGAGCAGGGCAAGACGATACTGCTTGCCAGCCATAATCAGGGGGATATAGACGAGCTTTGCGATACCGTGTGCGAGATGGACGCGGGAATTATGACCATGATACGGGAGGAAAGTATATGAACCGACTACTCGCAGCGCTGATGGCTATATTGCTGCTTGCGCTGCCCATCGCCGCTTTTGCTGAGGGCGAAACGCCGCCCGCAGAGACCCAAGCGCCTGTAACTACGCCGGAGCCCACGCCGGAGCCTACCCCGGTGGCGGACAAGCTGATAATAGACAGCTGGAACCTGTACGACGGCATGGATAGAACATACCAGCAGGGCTATGTGCCCCGCATAGTGAACGGCTGCTGCTATATTATATTCCCGCTCATCGGCGAGACGTATGACGGCAAGGTGACGGTTACTGCCGACCTCGGCGCGACGGCGGACAGCCCCTTCGTATTCGGCAACTATTCCCAGACCGCTGCCGGCTGGGGACGGTATGTGTTCATGTTTGAAATACCGCTTGTGAAGGGGCGGATAAACGGCTCATATCCGGTGACGCTGAAGGCGGACTACCTCGACGTGCTGGGGCAGCAG
>SFEL01000035.1 GCA_004557245.1 Clostridiales bacterium
GCACTGACCCAATACCTGCGCGACCACCCGGAGATCAAAACGATTATTCTGCGGCTGGACAACGACAGGGCAGGCAGGCTGGCGGCAAAGGCGCTGATGGCGGTTCTGCCAAAGGACTATACCATTGACGCACGATTCCCGCCCAGGGGCAAGGACTACAACGACTACCTGTGTATGTACCTGGGTATTCCCATCACCCGAAGTAAAGAGAAAAACCAAGAACGATAAGGAGGATCACAACATGAAAGAATTTGAAGTCACTTTGACTGCCGTTTCCAGAAAGACCTTTAAGCTGAGAGCTGATTCCCAGGAGGACGCCTTCCTGCTGGCAGAGGCGATTCTGGAGAATACCGATTTGCTGGGCTTCTCCGATGAGGATGTGGACAGCATGGACATGACATGCGAGGAACAGTGCGGCGGCGTCTGCGAGATCTGCAGCCGTGCCTGTGAGAACTGCGGTGACTGCACCGATCTGGAACCGGACTGCGCTTACCCTGACAAGGAATGTGAACACCGTTGTCCGGCCTGCGGCGGCTGTATGGCAGACAGTGAGGACGACTGACTTTGTTTTCGGCGGGTTTCAAAGAATGTTCGACCCCGCAGGGAGAACAGGTCTGCAATATACCAGCAAGCATCGCCTTTGTGATACCACAAAGGCCGCTTGTCAGGGGACCCCCCCTGAAACCCCTCATTGAAAAGGAGAAATTTGATTATGCACTACGCACTGTTTTTTGCAATCGGCTTTCTCATCGGCGCGCTGTTCGGTGTTGTTCTTATGTGCCTGTTGCAGATTAACCGACTGAATGAAAAGGAGGAAAAGGACGAGTGAGAAAAAGAAATGTTCATATCCAATTCTGGCTGAACCGCAAGGAAGCCGAGGCGTTGGATAAGAAGGTGCGGCGGAGCGGTCTTTCCCGCGAGGCGTATTTGCGTCACCTGATTAACGGCGTGGTGCCGCAGGATGCGCCGCCCCCGGACTATTTTTCCATGATGCGGGAGCTGCACGGGATCGCCAATAACCTGAATCAGATCGCACAGAAAGCCCACACCCTGAATGTGGTGGATGTGCAGCGGTATGATACCTGCGCCCGTCAGTTGGAAACGGCCATTAAAAAGATTACGGAGGCGGTTGTTCTCCCGCAGCCGATGGAGAAAATGGGGCCCCCACAAAGTCGCAAGACTTTGCGGGGAGAGGAACACCCACGGAGCGGTGAGCCTTTTGACGCTTGCGGCAAAAGCGGCAAGCGGAGTGCGGTGTGACGAGGTGGCTACCACATCCATCTGGCGGGTCAAGGGCTGGCTGGGTAAAGTGGTCATTTATGTTGAGAATCCAGATAAAACGAATAACCCGGCCTTTTATGAAAGCTCTGACCTGTCTGAAAGGCAGGCCCAGGGCCTTTTTGATGTCATTGAATATGCCGTGAACAGGGAGAAAACCGAAAATATTCGGGCTGATAACGAGGGTGAGGAAATCATGCAGCAGTTTGTCTCCGGTGTCAACTGCCACCCGGCTACCGCCCGTGAGGAAATGCTGGCGGTCAAGCGCCGGTTTGGTAAGGAGGACGGCACGGTGGCCTACCACGGCTATCAGTCCTTTGCCCCCGGCGAAGCGACCCCGGAAATGGCCCATGAGATTGGCGTGAAGCTGGCGCAGCAATTATGGGGCGAGAAATATCAGGTCATTGTGGCCACACACCTGGATAAAGCCAATCATCTGCATAATCATTTTGTGGTCAATACCGTATCCTTTGTGGACGGCATCAAGTATCACCGCACCGGAAAGGATTATCACGATATGCAGGTGGCGTCAGACGCTCTGTGCCGGGAATACGGCCTGTCTGTGATTGAAAATCCAAAGCGCGGAAAATCAAAGCAATACGGTGAATGGAGGGCCGAGCAGGAAGGCCGCCCCACATGGCGGGGCATCATCAAAGCCGAGGTGGACGAGATCATCCGCCAATCCATGACGGAGCGCCAGTTTTTCGATAACCTGAAAAAGCACGGCTATGAAGTCAAGGTAGGGGCGGACATTTCCGTGCGGCCACCAGGCAAGCCCCGTTTCGTGCGTCTGGCCCGCAACTTTGGCGAGGACTATTCTCTGGAGGGCATCCGCCGCCGCATCCTGGCACAGCAAAGGCCAGAGCGTCCATTGCCGGAGCCGGAGCGCAAGGTGCGCCGTGCCACTCTCCGGGGAAATTTCAAGGATACACGGAAAATCACCGGCTTTCGGGCGCTGTATTTTCATTACTGTTACCTGCTGGGCATTTTTCCAAAAAACCGGCCCCAAAATAACAAACGCCTCCACTTCCTTCTCCGGGAGGATTTGCGGAAGATGGACGCTATATCTGAGGAAATGAAGCTGCTGGTTCGGAATCGCATTGATACCGACGAGCAGCTTTTTTCGTATCAGGGTGGCCTGATGGAAAAAATCGGGGCATTGACTGCTGACCGCAGGGAGCTGTACCGGAAACAGCGCACCGTGGAGGTGAAATCGGACGCGGCCAAGCTGGAAAAAGTTAAAACAGATATTTCCGCCATCTCAAAAGAGCTGGCTGTTCTGCGAAGGGAGGTGAGGTTATGTGACGATATTGCCGTGCGCTCCGGTGTGATGCGCGAAAAAATCAAAGCCGTCCGAGAGGACGCAAAATCTCAGGGAAAGGAGAAACAACGCAATGAACAATTCAGGCGACGCGGCGGAACAGGTCGTGCGATTCAGCCTTGAGGGGACAGAAGTTGCCTTAAAGCTCACCGGTTCCGCCGCCAAAAACATTGCCGCCGCCATTTATGCCGTTCTGAAAAATCGGGATAAGAACAAGATCAGAGGGAAACAGCGGCTCACCGCCATGCTGAAAAGCGGCAAGGAGCTGAAGGTGTTCACCATCAGCGAGGAGCATTTGAAGCAGTTTGCCACCGAAGCCAAGCGGTACGGCGTGGTCTACTGTGCTTTGCGGGGCAAGGAGCCATCCGCTGACGGCATGGTGGATGTCATGGTCCGCGCCGAGGACGCCAGCAAAATCAACCGCATTGTGGAACGCTTTAAGCTGGCCACGGTGGACGCCGCCTCCATCAAGAGTGAGATCGAACGATCCAGAGAGGAACGGTCAGGCGGAGAAGCCGCTGCCCCGGCACCCCCGGAGCAGGCACAGCCCCAAAGGAGCGAGGAGGACCGTCTGCTGGACGATATGCTGGGCGCGCCCACACAGCGGGAGGAGGCGGCACCGGCAAACCCCTCTGCGGCGAGGACAGACAAATCCCTTCCGTCCGAGCCTACCTCAAAGAAGCCCAGCAGAACCGCCGAGGGTACTGCTAAACCCGCCGAAGAACGCCCCTCCGTCCGTAAGGAGCTGCGGGAAATTCAGGCGAAACGGCAGCAGAAGGCGGAGCCGGCAGCGCGGGAAGAACCGGCAAAATCCACTAAGAGGCAGCAGCCGAAAACCATCCAGCATAAGCAGCCTTCCCTTAAAAAATCCAAAAAGAATAAGGAGAGATAAGCTATGAGTAACTTTGATGATCTGTTTACCACCCAGGGCGGCCAGGCGTATCAGAGCGGTCAGTCCTTTGATAAGGACGCCTGGGCCGAAAAGAAAAAGGCGGAGCGTCAGGCGCTCTATGACCTAGCCGACTCTACCGCCGAAGCCGTCAGCGCGGACGGCGGGAAATTCCGGGGCTATCTGGATGTGCAGGCCCGGTTTGACCGCTATTCTGCCACCAACGCGCTTTTGATCCTGGCACAGATGCCCCAGGCCACCCAGATCCGGGACTATGACGGCTGGAAGGACCTGGGCGTATCGGTCAAGCGCCACCCCACATCCATCTCCATTCTGGAGCCGGGAGATGAGTACAAGCGAGAGGACGGCTCCATCGGCACCTATTACAATGTGAAAAAGGTCTTTGATGTTTCGCAGACTACTATGAGAGGCAAAGCCCAGCCCACTGTCAGCATGGATGACCGGCTGCTTTTGAAAGCCCTGATCCACCGTCCCCTGGTTCCCATGCAGATGGTGGATGATCTACCGAATCACATGGGCGCTTTATATGACCATGACCAGCAGGTGATCTTTGTGCGCCGCGGCATGAAGGCGTCGGATATTTTCCGCAGCGTTTCCAAAGAACTGGCCCACGCCGAGATTGCCGCCGCAGGCGGTGACTACTCCCGTCAGGATGCGGCCTTTGCCGCATACAGTGCTTCGTATCTGTTGTGCCGGAAATATGGCATTGATGCCGGTGGTTACGATTTCAGCCAGCTCCCCGACAGCTTCCGGGAGGGCGACGCCCAAAGCGTCCGTGCCGCACTGACTGAAATCCGTGATACTGCCGGGGAAATCTCCGGTCGGATGTCCCGTGTGCTGGAGCAGAACAAAGCGCCGCGCACCAAAGAACAGGAGCGTTGAATATGGGAAAAGAAGAAAAACGCATCCTTGCCCTGGATAAGTACGAGCATGGCGTGGTGATCAACGCCTTAAATGAGATGCGCAATGACCTGATCGAAGAAGAACGCTCCACGGACATCGTGGACGAGGTACTGCTGAAAGCCATCGACGCCCCAACCAAAAAAGTGCGGAGCCGGGATGAGGCAAGATAACCACAAAACGGCCCTCTCCCTCTGTCTGTTCGGTATTTTCCCCGTGGTATGGCTGGGGCTTTTACTGGCTCCGGCTGTATCCGGGGGCCTCCCGGAGATCATCACCGCGTTTCCTGCGGCGATAAATGATCCCTTTCATATCGTACTGTGTGAGGACAGCCTGAAAACTGTCCTTATTTTTTTGTGTGCGTATGGGCTGGGGATCGGGATATTCCTTTCCTCCCGGCGCAACTACCGCAAAGGTGAGGAACACGGTTCGGCCAAATGGGGCGATGCCAGAACCGTGGATAAGAAATACCGGGACAAGAAAGACCCGATGGCCAACCGCATTTTCACGCAGCATGTTCGGATGGGGCTGGACGGCAGAAAGCACCGGCGCAACCTGAATACCCTTTGCATCGGCGGCAGCGGAGCCGGAAAAAGCCGCTTCTATGCCAAAGTGAACTTACTCCAGGCAAATACCTCTTATTTTGTACTGGACTGTAAGGGAGAGTTTCTTCGGGATACCGGCGCGCTTCTGGAAAAGGAGGGCTATGAAATCCGGGTGCTGGATCTGCTGAACATGGAAAAAAGCCACTGCTATAATCCCTTTGCCTATCTGGAGACAGACAACGATGTGCAGAAGCTGGTGACGAATCTTTTTAAGGCGACCACACCCAAGGGCAGCCAATCCCAGGACCCGTTTTGGGATACGGCGGCCAGTATGCTTCTGCTGGCGCTGATTTTCTATCTGAAATATGAAGCGCCACCCGACGAGCAGAATTTCCCAATGGTCATGGAAATGCTGCGGGCCGGTGAGGTGCGGGAGGACGATGACAGCTACCAATCCCCCCTGGACGAACTCTTTGAACGGCTGGAAATGCGGAACCCGGAGCATATCGCGGTGAAGTATTACAAGGACTATCACTCCGGCTCCGCCAAGACGCTGAAATCCATTCAGATCACGCTGGCGGCGAGGCTGGAAAAATTCAACCTGTCCAGTGTGGCGGCGCTGACCGCAACCGATGAGCTGGAGCTGCCCAGCCTGGGCGAAAAGAAGGTTGTGCTGTTTGCCCTGATACCTGATCACGATGTCAGCTTTAACTTTCTGGTCAGTATGCTCTATGCTTCGACCTTTGAGCAGCTATTCCGTCTGGCGGATCACAAGTACGGCGGCTGCCTGCCCGTTCCGGTTCATTTCCTGATGGACGAGTTTGCGAATGAAACACAGTTATAAAGATGACGATGTTGCATAGGAGCACAAAGGAAGGATGTAATAATTCAAAATGTATCGTTCCCAACTATTTATTCATTTTTTGATATCATTTTTGCTTTGCCCTCTTGAAAAAGTATAAGAAATACAGTATAATATTAACGAATACTAACTTTATTATCCGAGAGGGAGGAAATTTATTGCGCACTGTAAACGAAGAAGCCCGCAGGGCAAAAACAATCGATATCATGGAAAAATGCTATGACTGCTATGCGGAGAACGGATTTACCTCTGTCGGTGTAAAAGCGATTGCGGACGCCTGCGACTGTAGCGTTCCGAACCTGTATCAGTATTTTGACAATCTCGATGACCTTATCGTTAAGTCCACCGAATACTGTATGGGCAAGGTGGAAGATGAGTTTATGGCGAAAGCCCCCACCGATGTGGAGGACTTGTGGCGGTTTATTGACGAGATACCCTATTGGACGGCAAAAAAGCACGGAAAGAAATACAGACTTATGTATCAGGTTTATACTCACCCGAAATACAGGCAGTACGGTCAGAAGTTCTTTAAGGGTGTCGATGAACGATATACGGAATACGCAAAGAGCTTAGAGCCAAAGCTGGGGATTCCCTATGAGAAGCTGACACCGCTGATTTTCATTCTGATAAGAGCCTGCGTACATTACGCACTGTTTGAAGATGAATTCTATATGAAATCCCAGATAGAAACGCTGAAGGAAACCCTCGAACTCTTTGTTATGAAATACAACCCGAAAGCAAGGTCGGGCACCGGCGTTTGTGTCGGCAATCTCAGCAGTTCTAACCCGATATAAGGAGGATAATACATACTATGAACCATCAGAAACCTATGAATAAAGAAAAAAAGCGCAAGCTGCTGATCATCCTGCTGTGTATCGGTATGGCAATCTGTATCGGCATTACGATATGGGCGCTGTTCTTCCGAGGGGGCGGCGACATCTCGCCGGACTATCCTCCCCAGGGGATTGAGTCAAACCAAACCCCGATTGACGGTGACGACAGCGGCAAGTTAGACAGTCCCGAAGGCGGCGGCGCCATCAATGTCACCTACGGCACGGCGGCAACGGTGGATCTCTCTGAAAAAACCGTCACCTTTTATTACGCCAACCCCAACGCATCCAATCAGAATGTTTCCATACTGATTATGGTGAACGATTTGGTGGTGGCGAAATCCGACCTTATCACGCCGGGAAACCAGGTGAGCAAGCTGGAGCTTCAAAAGGATGCGGCATCCAAATTGCAGGTCGGTGGCTATAATGCCGAGCTGGTTGTTCGGGCTTATGACCCCGACAGCGGCGAAAAGGCAATGGTCGATACGAAGGGCGAACTCACATTGACTGTTACCGAGTAAGAATCAATGTTAAGGTAAAAAATACATCGGAAAGGATAAAACGATTATGAAACGATTACTCTCTATTCTGCTTGTCTCTGTTCTGGTGTTTTCTGCTACGGCAACGGTCTATGCGGCAGAAAACAGCGGCGGCAGCAGCACAATCAACGTGGCGGGCGAATATTCCGTCGCCTCCACCGGTGAAGTCGTATCGGTGGATGTCGGCTGGGAGGAAATGTCCTTCAAATACACCGAGGGCGAAAAGCAATGGGATCCCGGCACGCACTCCTACATAGGCGGCGAGAACGGCGGCTGGTCGGATAATAAGCCCGGAATCACGATGACAAACCACTCCAATGTGGATGTGGTAGCGGAGCTTAGCTTTACTCCTTCGGCAAGTGTCACCGGCACTTTCTACAGCAAAAGCGGCGATACCTACACGGCGCTGTCTGCCGCCGAGCAGGGTGCCAATCTGAGTGCGGCAATAGAGGGCTCGGCACAGTCCGCAGCCGACGCAAAAACCTTTTACTTCGGCATCAGCGGAGGAGCTATTACAAAGAATGCTACACTTGGAACGATAACCGTCAGCATTTCCTTCAAGCCGGCATTTAACGAAGCCGACCTTGCTGCCTTTACTTACACGACCGACAGCTACGGCAGAGTGAAGATCAC
>SFEL01000036.1 GCA_004557245.1 Clostridiales bacterium
GCAGCTTACCTTTGTCAACCGGAAAACCGACCGGGAGCAGCTTGCACAGAGTTTTGAGATTCCGCTTTGCGGCGACGGATTAGACCATATCCGGCAGGAAAATACGGGGATTCTGAAACGTCAGCTTGAACGGGGCAATAACGGAAACGTCAAGACCAAGTATCTGACCTATACCATTGAGGCCGACAATCTGAAAGCAGCGCGGGCGCGGCTTACCCGCATTGAAACCGACCTGCTGGGCTACTTCAAGGTGATGGGCGCTGCAGCCCGGGCATTGGACGGCAAAGATCGGCTGGAAGTGCTGCACGGTATCATGCACCCGGATGGCGAGCGGTTTTCCTTTGACTGGAACTGGCTTGCTCCAAGCGGGCTGTCCACCAAAGACTTTATCGCTCCGTCCTCATTTGCTTTTAAGAACAGCCGGATGTTCCAGATGGGCGGAAAGCTGTGTGCAGCCAGCTTCCTGCAAATTATCACGCCGGAGCTGAACGATCATGTACTGACGGACTTTCTGGATACCGATTCGGGCATTGTTGTCAATCTCCATGTGCAGGCGCTGGATCAGTCGGAAGCCGTCAAAATGATCAAGCGCAAGATTACCGATCTCGACGCCATGAAGATACAGGAACAGAAAAAAGCTGTCCGGGACGGCTACGATATGGACATACTTCCCTCTGACCTTGCGACCTACGGCGGCGAAGCGAAAAAGCTCTTAAACGAACTGCAAAGCCGCAATGAGCGTTATTTCATGATCACTTTCCTTGTGCTGAACTATGGCGATACCAGGCGCAAGCTGGAAAATGACGTGTTCCGCGCCGCAGGAGTGGCGCAGAAATACAACTGCCAGCTTGCCCGTCTGGACTTCCAACAGGAACAGGGACTTGTATCGTCCCTGCCGCTGGGGGTGAGCCAGATCAAAATCACACGGGGAATGACGACCTCTGCCGTCGCGATTATCGTTCCCTTTGTGACACAGGAGCTGTTCATGGGCGGCGACGCCTTTTATTACGGTCTGAACGCCAAATCCGGCAACATGATCATGCTGGATCGCAAGAATGCCCGTTCTCCCAACGGGCTGGTATTCGGTACACCCGGCGGGGGCAAGTCCTTTTCCTGTAAGCGCGAGATGGTAAGCGTGATTCTGAAAACCGGCGACCATGTGATCGTGTGCGACCCAGAGGGCGAATATGCGCCGCTGGTGAAGCTGCTCCGCGGGCAGATTATCCGGCTGTCACCCACCAGCACCGACTATGTGAACCCGCTGGACATCAATCTGAATTATTCCGAGGACGAAAACCCGCTGGCGCTGAAATCCGACTTTGTACTGTCTTTTTGTGAGCTGATTATGGGCGGCAAGGCCGGACTGGAAGCCATTGAAAGAACGGTAATTGATCGGGCGGTACAGCGGATCTACCAGCCTTACTTTGCTGACCCATGCCCGGAGAATATGCCGATCCTGTCCGACCTGCACGACGCGCTGACGGCGCAGCATTTACCGGAAGCTGACCGGGTAGCGCAGGCGCTTGACCTGTATGTATCGGGATCCCTTAACTTCTTCAACCACAGAACGACGGTAGACATCAACAACCGCTTTGTCTGCTATGACATTAAGGAACTGCCGAAGAATCTGAAAAAGCCGGGGATGCTGATTATTCAGGATCAGGTATGGAACCGTGTTACACTCAACCGCAACGCAGGCGTTTCCACATGGTATTATGCCGACGAGTTCCATTTGCTTCTGAAAGAACCGCAGACCGCAGCCTATTCCGCAGAGATATGGAAGCGTTTCAGAAAATGGGGCGGCGTGCCGACGGGCGCGACCCAGAACGTCAAGGATCTTTTATCTTCACCGGAAATTGAAAACATCCTTGAAAACTCTGACTATATCTGTATGCTCAACCAAGCGGCAGGCGACCGCAAAATCCTTGCGGAGCGGCTGAACATTTCATCGGAGCAGCTTAAATATGTTACCAACTCCGCGCCGGGCGAAGGTCTTTTGTTCTTTGAAAACGTGATACTGCCTTTCGTGGATCACTTTCCCAAGGACACCGAGCTTTACCGTATCATGTCCACCAAGCCAAGTGAGGTGAACGGACAATGAGCCTGCCCATTGACACCATCCTTTGCGGCGATTGCCTGTCTGTGCTGAAAACCCTGCCGGATGACAGCATCCATTGCTGCGTGACTTCGCCGCCGTATTATGGCTTGCGTGATTACGGCATGGACGCGCAGATCGGGCGTGAGGACACACCGGAGGAATACATAGCACGGCTGACGGCGGTATTCCGTGAAGTAATGCGTGTGCTGCGCCCGGATGGGACACTCTGGCTGAATATTGCGGACAGCTATTGCGGCACGTCCGGTAAGGGTACTGCCCGGGATCCCAAATATCCGAATGGGCGCAACGGGCAGATTGTTTCCCTGTCCCGCATGGTACAGGGCTGCAAGCCAAAGGACATGATCGGAATCCCGTGGATGTTGGCGTTCTCCCTGCGCGGTGCAGGCTGGTATCTGCGCAACGACATTATCTGGGCAAAAGGAAATCCCATGCCGGAAAGTATCAAAGACCGGTGTACCCGCAGCCATGAACACATTTTTCTGTTTTCCAAAAGCAAACGGTATTTCTACGACTGGCAGGCCATAGCCGAGCCGATCGCGCCCACAACTGCCCTGCGCAAGAAAAACGGGCGCGGCGTGGGCAAGTATTCTTCTCCCGTTCCCGGTCAGCCGCAAACCCAAAATATTAACAAGCCCAGAGAAAAAGGCAGCATAACCGACGAAATGATTTCGCCCGTCCGGGCTAAGCGCGACGTGTGGTTTATCAACACCGTGCCGTACAAGGGCGGGCATTTTGCTGCCTATCCGCCAAAGCTGGCAGAAAACTGCATACTGGCAGGATGTCCGGCAGGCGGGGTTGTCCTTGACCCATTCATGGGCAGCGGTACGACGGGGCTTGCGGCAAAACGGCACGGACGGCACTACATCGGCATTGAACTGAACACTGCGTTTTGCTCCCTTGCAAGGGACCGGATCGGAGGTGATACCACTTGAAAGACCCATTAAAACCCCGGGATAAAATTACCCAGCACATGACCCGTGACGGGCTGGTGCGGGAAAATCAGACGACGGGCGAAGTACAGAGCGTTTCCGGCAGGGATGCGGAACAAAATCTTTCCCCTGCGGCGCAGGAGGATCTTCCGGTTTCTGCGGGCGGCACAGAGGAAAAGACACTGAACCGCGCTGTATCTGAGCATGACGCTCATGCCGCAAGAAAACGAATCCGAAAAGCAAACAGCAAGATCCGTGAGGGCGAAGCTGTCCGGCAGCGCCCCGGCTCCCGGCTGCAATTCACCGACGAGGAACGCGGCGATCCGGCATTGCAAAAGTATATCCGCAAATCCGAAACACGGGCAGATAAGCTGGACGCTGCGCGGGAAGCTATACCGAAAAAAAGTGTTTTACACAAAAAGCGTGTTTTCGACGAGGCAACCGGAACGGCGCATACCAAGCTGCGCTTTGATAAGGTGGATAAACCTGCCCCAAAGATCAAATCCAATCCGGCAGGCCGACCCGTGCGGGAGGCAGCAATGCTTATCCATGGGAAAATTCACGAGGTTGAGAATGAAAACGTCGGTGTGGAAAGCGGACATAAGGGCGAGGAACTTGCCGAGCGCGGCGCTGGCAGTGCATACCGCTATGCAAAACGCCGTCATAAGCTGAAACCTTACCGGGCAGCGGCAAAAGCCGAGCAAAAAGCGGTCAAAGCCAATGCGGAATATCTGTATCAAAAGGCATTGCATGACAATCCGGCGCTTCTTTCCGGCAATCCTCTCAACCAGTTTTTCCAGAAACAGCGGTTAAAGCGAGAATACGCCAAGGCAGCAAGAGCGGCAAAAACGGCAGGCAGTACAGCGCAGAAAACCGCGCAGACCACCAAAAAGACCGCCGAAGCGTCCGCGAAAGCGGCAAAGCGTGTTGCCGAGGAAGCAAAGAAAACGGCTGCATTTGCAGCGCGGCACTGGAAAGGCTGCCTGATTGTCCTTGCAGGTTTCCTCCTTATTGTACTGCTGATCGGCGGGCTGCAATCCTGCTCCATTCTCTTTTCCGGTGCGGGCGGCGGTGTCGCAGCATCTTCCTACCAATCGGAGGACGCGGATATTCTTGCTGCCGAAGCTGCCTACTGTGAACTGGAAGCAGAGCTGCAAAGGTATCTGGACACCTACGAAAGCACCCATGACTACGACGAATACCACTATGACCTTGACGAGATCGAGCATGACCCTTATGTACTGATCTCGATTCTCTCTGCGCTCCATGAGGGCGCATGGACGGCTGACGAGGTACAGGCAACACTGCAAATGCTCTTTGAGAAGCAATATATCCTGACCGAAACCGTTACAAGGGAGGTACGCTACCGCACGGAAACGAGAACGGGGACGCGGACTGTGACCGATCCCGAAACAGGCGAAACCAGCACGGAAACCTACGAATACACCGTCCAAGTTCCCTATGACTATTACATCTGCCATGTGTCACTTGAAAACTTCGACCTTTCCCATGTTCCCGTGTACATCATGGGCGAGGAAACTTTGAGCAAATATGCCCTGTATATGTCCGTGCTGGGCAACCGACCGGATCTGTTCGGCAACTCTGAATATATAAGCAGGTATATAACAAACCGGCCTGCAGGTTATGAAATTCCCGCATCGGCGCTGGAAGATGAAACCTTTGCCACGCTGATTGCCGAGGCGGAGAAATATATCGGGTATCCGTATGTCTGGGGCGGCAGCAATCCAAATACCTCTTTTGACTGTTCCGGCTTTGTATCATGGGTGTTGACCAACAGCGGCGTATGCAATACCGGGCGTTTGGGTGCGCAGGGGCTATATAACATCTCTGCCCCTGTTTCCAATCCCCAGCCGGGCGATCTGGTGTTTTTTACGGGAACCTATGACACACCGGGCGTTTCTCATGTGGGTATTTATGTGGGCAATTCCATGATGCTGCACTGCGGGGATCCGATTTCGTATTCCAATCTGAACAGCAGCTATTGGCAGTCCCATTTCTACGCCTACGCCAGACCGCCTTATAACTAATCTGAAAATCGAAAGGAGTAAACATTATGGCACTTACTAAGCTGGAACGTATCGAACGGGAGATTGAAAAGACCCGTAGCAAAATTACCGAGTATCAAAACAAGCTCAAAGAGCTGGAAGCCCAGCGCACCGAACAGGAAAACTTTGAGATTGTGGGCATTGTGCGCTCCATGTGCATGACCCGCGACGAACTGATGAACTTTCTGCGCAGCGGCGGCAACGATGCGCCGCCTGCGGAAAATGTCTATCACGAACAGGAGGATATGACCAATGACGAGGAATAAAGGAAAGCTGCGTACTGTTATCGTGCTGCTTGCCGCCGTGCTTTGCATGACGGCTTTTTCTACGGTTGCCTATGCAGGCGGCGGCGATTACTACGACAGTGAGCTGCCGCCGGAAAGCACTGCAACGGAAGAAACGGAACCTGCTGCTTCCGAGCCGTCCCCGGACGTGGAACCGGGGACGCCTTTTACGGAGGACGGGATCGCGCTGACCCGAGATCTGCTTTTTGATAAGGCAACCAACAAGCAGTTTATTACGGTGGAAACCCGAAGCGGACATACTCTGTATATCATCATTGATTATGATAAGCCCGCCGACGAGGACGGCGAACAGTATCACACCTATTTCCTCAACCCCGTGGACGAAGCCGATCTTTTGGCACTATTGGAGGACGAGGGCGGGAACAGCCCTATTACCTGTAGCTGCACCGAAAAATGCAGCGCAGGCAAGGTTAATACAGCCTGCCCCATTTGCAGCACCAATATGAGCGAGTGCGCCGGAAAAGAAGCTGCCCCTGCCGATCCGGAACCGACCGAGCCAACCGAAGAACCGAAGAAAAGCAATGTGGGCGGTATCCTTGCGATTGTCTTAATACTTGCGTTGGGCGGCGGCGCTGCTGTGTGGTACTTCAAGTTCCGCAAACCGAAAGCCGATACCAAAGGCAGCACCGAGCTGGATGAGTTCGATTTTGACGAGGATGACGAGGAAGAAACCGACAATTACGGTGATTATGGGGCTGACGGCAATGTGCCGTTGCAGACCGATGAACAGGAGGACAACGAATGAGTATTTTGATTATCTGTGAAAAGCCCTCTGTTGCAAAGACCATTGCGGGTGCTCTTGGGGCAAAGGAGCAAAAAGACGGCTACATACAGGGCAACGGGCTGCTGGTGTCCTGGTGCATTGGACATCTGGTGAGTATGGCCGACGCAGGCAGCTATGACGAGCGTTTCAAAAAGTGGCGATACGATGATTTGCCGATTCTGCCTGAGGACTGGAAATATACGCTGACCCCCGGCAAGGAAAGGCAGTTTGCCATTCTCAAAGAGCTTATGCACAGTGCCGATGTGTCCGAGCTGGTAAATGCCTGCGACGCCGGGCGCGAGGGTGAACTGATTTTCCGCTTTGTCTATGAACAGGCAGCTTGCCGAAAGCCGTTCAAGCGTCTTTGGATTTCTTCTATGGAGGACAGCGCGATCCGCGAGGGCATGGACACGCTCAAAGAAGGGCGCGACTATGACCCGCTGTATCATTCGGCACTCTGTCGTGCGCGGGCTGATTGGCTGGTGGGCATCAATGCTACCCGTCTTTTCTCCGTGCTGTACCATAAGACGCTGAATGTGGGGCGCGTTCTTTCCCCAACGCTGAATCTACTGGTGGAGCGCGACGGGAAGATTGCCACGTTCAAGAAAGAAAAATATCATATTGTGCAGATCGGCTGCGGCAGTGTGAAAGCGGAAAGTGAGCGCATTGCCGACGCTGCCGAAGCAAATGCCCTGCAAGCGGCTTGCGAACATTCGCAGGCCGTTTGTGCTTCTCTGAAAAAAGAAAAGAAAACCATACAGCCCCCGAAGCTCTATGACCTTACTTCCTTACAGCGGGAAGCCAACCGAATTTATGGCTTTACTGCCAAGCAGACCCTTGATTATGCCCAAGCCCTGTACGAAAAGCGGCTGCTGACCTATCCGAGAACGGACAGCAATTACATCACTTCCGACATGGAACAGTCGGCGGCTGACCTTATCGCGGCACTGCTGCCACAGCTTCCCTTTATGCAGGGCGTGGAGCTTGCCCCGGAGATGGGGCGCGTTATCAACAATGCCAAGGTAACAGACCATCATGCAATTCTGCCCACAGCGGAGTTTGCAAAAGCCGGATTTAATGGGCTGGCAGAAAGTGAAAAGAAACTGCTGTCCCTTATCTGCTGCAAGCTGTTCTGTGCCGTCGCGCCGCCCCATGTGTACGAAGCTGTCACTGCTGTATTTGAGTGCGGCGGCAAGCAGTTTACCGTAAAGGGCAAAAACATTCTTCACGGCGGTTGGAAAGACATTGACACCTGTTTTCGTCTGACGCTGAAAGGAAAGCCCGACGAGGAAGCCGAGGACGAAGCGACGCTGCCGGAGCT
>SFEL01000017.1 GCA_004557245.1 Clostridiales bacterium
CTGTTTTGAATTCTGCCGAGTATCTTTTGTATTTTTGTCCCTTTTTGCTCATTAAAAATATGCACCTCCGAAAGTGTCTAACTTTCGGGGTGCATATCACTTTCCGGTGTTCCTTTTTTGTTATATAATATATCTGGTGAAAATCGGTCCGAACCGTAATAATAGTTTTAAGGAGCAGAAAAATGCTGAAATACAAGAGAATATCACTTAAGCTTTCCGGCGAAGCCATGGGCGGCGCACAGGCTGTGGATTTTGACAAGGCGGAGGCTATAGCGAGACAGGTGGCGCGGCTTCACGAGCTTGGAGCAGAGATAGGCATAACCATCGGCGGCGGCAATATATGGCGTGGCCGCAGCTCCGGCGATATGGACCGCAACAGGGCGGATCAGATGGGTATGCTGGCGACTGTCATAAACTCTCTTGCCGTGCAGGACTGCCTGCTGAAGCTGGGGGTCCCTGCCGTGGTGATGTCCTCAATAGATATGCCAAGAATAGCGGATAGCTATTCCTCCCGGGCTGCACACGCCGCCCTTGATGCAGGTAAGGTAGTCATATTTGCAGGCGGCAGCGGTCTGCCCTTCTTCTCTACCGATACCGCAGCTGCCCTCAAGGCCGCCGAGATAGGCGCGGATGCAATGCTTCTTGCAAAGAACGTAGACGCGATCTATTCCGACGATCCAAGGAAGAACCCGAATGCCATAAGGTATTCGCACCTTACCTACGACGAGGTCATCGAACGTGAACTAAAGGCTACAGACCTTACTGCCATAACCCTCTGCAAGGAGCAGAACATACCTATACTTGCCTTCGCCATGGCGGACCCGGACAACGTGGTAAAAGCCGTTCAGGGCGAGAGCATAGGTACGCTGATAGACAACGTGAAGTAAGGTATAAAGCGGGCGATACTGTGAACAATCTCTAATTGGGGATTGTGCGAAACAGGCATTTCCTGTAAAATATAGCTGAGCTTTTTATAAGATAAACTTTCAGGAGGTTCAAATATGGACGCTGTCGCAACCGCAAAAGAAAAAATGACCAAAACCGTAGCCGCTTTGGAGCGTGACCTCGGAACCCTCAAGGCCGGGCGTGCGAACCCCCAGGCCCTTGACCGCATAATGGTTGACTATTACGGCTCTCAGGTGCCGATAAACCAGCTGGGCAATATATCCTCCCCCGAGGCGAGGCTGCTGGTCATCTCCCCCTATGACGCCACTATGATAAAGGAAATAGAGAAGGCTATACAGAAGTCCGACCTGGGCATTAACCCCAGCAACGACGGCCGCCTCATACGTCTCGTATTCCCCGAGCTCACCGAGGAGCGCCGAAAGGAGCTTGTAAAGCTGGTGCGCAAGAAGGGCGAGGAGTCTAAGGTGGCTATACGTTCTATCCGCCGCGACGCCATCGATTCCATCAAGAAGGCCAAGAAGGACGGCGACATAACCGAGGACGACCAGAAGCGCCAGGAAGAGCAGGCCCAGAAGGCTACCGATGAGTTCATAAAGAACATTGACAAGGTCATTGCTGATAAGGAAAAGGAGATAATGACGGTTTGATATCCGTACTTGGATACGAGCTTGGAAGGGCGAAAGAGCTGCTGGAAGCCGAAGGATACAGCGTGAGGTGCGTAGAGACCCGCAGCCGCAAGGGACTTAACGGCAACGAAAAACGGGTGATAAGGCAGCGTACTGATGGCAATGCGGTTGAGCTCATATGGGCTCTGTTCAAAACAGACTGCGAATATGGGGGATAGCGGTTAGTTCCGCATCCCCTTTTGTATCGGAGGATATTTTTACACAATGGCAAAGATACAGCCTCAAAGCGTAGGCTTGGCGCCGGAACTGCCACGGCATATAGGCATAATAATGGACGGCAACGGCCGTTACGCCACGCGGCGGGGCCTGCCGAGAAAGCTTGGCCACCGGGCAGGAATGGAGCGGCTGCGGGGGCTTATACGTTTTTCATCGGATATAGGTATTGAGGCGCTGTCGCTGTACGCCTTTTCCACCGAAAACTGGAAGCGGCCCAAGGAAGAGATAGGGGCGCTGTTCGATCTTTTTCTGGAATACTTTATAAGCGAACTGGACGAACTGGATAAAAACAACGTCTGCATACGCATAATGGGCGACATGTCCGCATTTCCGGAAAAAATGGGCCAGGAGACGGACGAGGCCATGTACAAAACCAGAAACAATACCGGCCTGAAGCTCAATATTGCATTGAACTACGGCAGCAGGGCAGAGGTGGTACGCGCCTGCAACACCCTCATGGAGCGTGGAAAGCCCGTAGACGAAGCTGATCTTATGAACGCCCTGTATACCGCAGGGCTGCCGGATCTTGACCTGATAATCCGTACGGCGGGAGAGCAGCGGTTATCCAACTTCATGCTGCTTCAGGCGGCATACGCTGAGCTGGTGTTCACGGATGTGACATTTCCCGAGCTTACGGACGAAAAATATGCGGACTGCATAAGAGAATACCAACGGCGCACCAGAAGGTTCGGCGCGGTGACAGAATAAATCATCAAAAGGAGAAGCGGCGTAATGGATAGCGGCAGGAAAACCAGAGTAATAGTAGGCGCGTTGCTGGGGTTGCTTTTCGTGGGCATAGTGGCTCTCGGCAGCATATTCCGCACCGTGGTATTTACCGTGGCGGCGGTGATAGCGGTATATGAGATGTCCAACATGATCTATAAAAAGACGGAAAAGAACATATTCGCGGCGCCCGCATACGTCTTTGCGGCGCTGTGCTTTCCGATAGCCTCATTTCCGGCGGCCCTGGCGGCGAGGATGAGCGCCGCTACCGCCATAATGCTCCTCGGGGCGCTGTGCCTGATGCTCATTGCGGCGGAGAGGGTATTCAATAAGCTGCGCACCACGGAGGAGAGCATATACTCCGCGTTCATGCTCATATACCCCATGTCGCTGTTTGGAATGCTGGCGCTGATAATGCCCGCCGACGGGCTCACCTCACCGAAAAACGTGGGCCTGCTGCTGGTATTCATATGCCCGCTCATGGGCGATATGCTGGCCTATTACATAGGCTCCTCCATGGGCAAGCGAAAGCTGTGCCCCGAGATAAGCCCTCATAAGACGGTTGAGGGATGCTATGGAAGCTTTCTCGGCGGACTGTTGGGCGGTTTTGCATGTTTCCTGCTGCAATTCATATGGGGACTGCGCCTGCCCATACTTCCCATGCTGCTGGTGGGTATTATCTGCGGAGGAGTAGGACAGATAGGCGATCTGTTTGCGTCCGTCATAAAGCGCTGGGCCGGCGCAAAGGATTACGGCAATATATTCCCCGGCCACGGCGGGGTGATAGACAGACTGGACAGCGTGCTGATGTGCGCGCCGGTGGCACTGTGTTATATATGGCTCAGTATGCTGGGCTAAAGGAATGTAATAATGAAGAATATAGCTGTTTTGGGCTGCACAGGCTCCATAGGCAGGCAGACCCTTGACGTTATCAGGGCTAATCCGGATAAATTCCGGGCGGCCGTGCTTTGCGCGGGCAGAGATGCAGACGCCATGTTTAAAGCGGCGGAGGAATTCCGCCCGGATTATATTGCCATGGCGGACGAGGCTGCGGCGGATAAGCTCAGGCAAAGCGGAATAAAGGCAAAAATAGCCGGCGGTGAACAGGCGGTGCTGGAAGCGGCGGCCTATGAGGGCGCCGACATAATAGTAAATGGCATAAGCGGCTTTTCAGGAATGAAGCCGCTGCTTGCAGCGCTGGAAGCGGGCAAAACCGTTGCCCTTGCAAACAAAGAAAGCATCGTCTGCGCCCACGACCTGGTAAATGCCGCGCTGAAAAAGGGCGGTGCCATAATACCGGTGGACAGCGAACAGAGCGCCATATTCCAGTGCATGGCGGCGGGAAACCACGGCGAGATACAAAGGCTCATACTTACGGCCTCCGGCGGTCCCTTCAGGGAATATACAAAGGAACAGCTCAAAACCGTCACGCCGGAGCAGGCAGGGCATCACCCAACCTGGAAAATGGGCAGAAAGATCACTATAGACTCCGCCTCCTTTTTCAACAAGGGCCTCGAGATAATGGAGGCGAGCTATCTTTTCGGCATACCCGGGGAAAGGATAAGCGTATTGGTACACCCGGAGTCCATAGTGCATTCCATGGTGGAATACACGGACGGATGCAATATGGCACAATTATCCAGGCCCGATATGCGGCTTGCAATACAATATGCGCTGACATACCCGGAGAGGACTCCCGGCGAGTTTGGAAGGCTTCGCCTTGAGGACATGGGCAAAATAAGCTTTTATGCGCCTGATACCGATAAATTTCCGGCGATACCCATGGCGTATGAGGCGCTGCGCGAAGGAAGAAACCTGCCCATAGTGTATAATGGCGCAAACGAGACGGCGGTTGATATGTTCATTCGAGGAAAAATACGCTTTGATGAGATAGCCGATGTAGTGGAATATGCTCTTCACAGGGCAGACAGGGGGAATATACTCTCCCTTGAGGACATAATAAAAACAGACAGGCAGGCGAGGAAGCTTGCATTTGAGAAAGGAAACGCATAAATGACGCTGTTGTCAATTATTGGCGCGCTGCTGGTGCTTACGGTGCTGGTATTCGTACACGAACTTGGGCATTTTTACGCGGGCAAAAAGCTTGGCTTCAGAATAGACGAGTTTGCCATAGGAATGGGCCCTGTGGTGTGCAGCAAGGAGAAAAACGGTACCCGCTTCGCGATCCGGGCGCTGCCCATAGGCGGCCTATGTGCCTTCCACGGTGAGGATGAAGGTGTATCCGATCCCGAGTGCTTCAATGCGCAGCCGGTATGGAAGCGCATGATAGTGGTGCTGGCCGGCCCATTTATGAATATACTTCTGGCAGTGGTGCTGGCTGTTATCATACTTATGACCTACGGCGAGTATATGCCGATGATAAACGACTTTACCGCAGAGAACACCCCGGCGGAGGCCGCGGGCATACAGGTAGGCGATATCATAACCGAGATAGACGGCAAAAGCATAACCTACTATGCGGAATGCACGGATTACATACAGCAGGCTGATCCTGCGAGAATAGAGGTCACTGTACGACGTGACGGCATGGACGTGACTCTTACTGCCCACGACATATACGACCCCGAAAGCGGAAGCAATAGGCTGGGGATATACATATCTCCCGAAAGGCTGCGCTACGGCTTCTTTGAGGCCGTTGCAAATTCGGTGCAGTACACCTGCTATATTGTAAAAGAGATGTTCAGGGTGCTGGGCGGCCTGTTTACGGGAAGCGTAACCTCCGACGACGTAGCTGGACCGGTAGGCACCATAAGCATAATAGGTCAGGCGGTGAGGGCCGGCTTTGAGGTGGTGCTGCGTCTCGGAGTGCTTATCAGCATCAACCTTGGCATAATGAACATACTGCCCATTCCAGCGCTGGACGGCGGAAGGTTCCTGTTCATGGTGATTGAGGCGGTTCGTGGCAAGCCCATACCTCCCGAGAAGGAGGGAATGATACATATGGCGGGGCTGGTGCTGCTCTTCGGCCTTATGATACTGCTTACGGTAATGGACGTAAGAAAGCTGTTTTAGCCGTATCATGGCAGTCTGATTTGTGGGGGAAAGATGAAAAATACCAGAAAAGTTATGGCAGGGGCGGTGCAGATAGGCGGCGGCGCCCCCGTCACCATACAGTCTATGACCAATACGGACACGGCGGACGCAATAGCCACCGCCGATCAGATATTGGCACTTGAGGAGGCGGGCTGCGAGATAGTCCGCTCTTCCGTGTACAATGAGGCATGTGCAAAGGCAATACTCGAGATAAAGCGCAGGATACACATACCACTCGTCGCGGATATACATTTTGATTGGAGGCTCGCCATAGCCGCCATGGAAAACGGCGTGGACAAGCTGCGCTTCAATCCCGGCAACATAGGCGGAGAGGAAAACGTAAAAAGGCTGGCGGACTGCGCCAAGGCCCATCATGTTCCAATGCGCATAGGGGTAAACGGCGGCTCTGCGGAAAAGGAGCTTCTCCGAAAGTACGGAGGGCCAAAGCCGGAAGCGCTGGTTGAGAGCGCGCTGAAGCACGTCCGCATGCTGGAAAAACAGAGCTATTATGACATGGTCATATCTATTAAATCCTCCAACGTGCCGAATACAATTGAGGCTTACAGGCTTATGAGCAGGGAGTGCGATTACCCCCTGCATATAGGCGTTACAGAAGCTGGCGGCGGTGAAATGGCCATTGTAAAGGCTGCGGCCGCCATGGGCGCCCTTCTTGTGGACGGCATAGGGGATACCATGCGCGTATCCATGACCGGCGACCCTGTACAGGAGGTTTACGCAGCGAAGGAGATACTGAAGGCCATGGGCCTCAGAAAAGAAGGAGTGGAAATAGTCAGCTGCCCAACCTGCGGCAGAACCTGCACCGATCTTCTCAGCGCCGCCAACAGGGTGGAGCATGAGCTTTCCAGCCTGATACCCAAGGGAAAGTACCTTAAAGTAGCCGTGATGGGCTGTATTGTAAACGGACCCGGAGAAGCGGCTGAAGCCGATATAGGCGTGGCCTTCGGCAAAAGCGGCTGTGCGCTGTTCAAGGGAGGTAAGCTCTTCAGGACGGTGCCGCTGGAAACCGCCGTAGACGAACTCATAACCGAGGCCAAAGTCATGATGGAATAGCCTATGGAACAGAAGCTTTTGAATATATTCGAAAAATACGGCCTTGGAGACGGCGAGATAACAGATGCCGGACTGAACAAGCGTGAAAATCTGCTGACCGTTACCGTGCGGTGCGGCCATATAACCAGCGCCGAAAACATAGCCTGCCTTGAGAGGGAGCTTTGCGCCCTCATGCCGGGCTGCCGCACAAAGGTAATACTCAGGTGCGCCCAGCTTTCGGGGCTGCTGTCCGCCTGCGATGAGGATACGCTGAACATACTCAAAAAGACATGGTGCGACATACTGCCGGTATGCCGCCCCGCAATACACAGCTCCGCCTGGGATTATGAGGGCGGCACGCTAAAGGTAAAGATACCCGGGCAGGTGTTTGAACTGGTCTCGGATCCGAGGCATAGGGAAACGGTAAAGTCATATTACCTCGATCGGTACGGCATAGAGACTGACATAGAGCTTACCGCGGACGATACCATGGAGCTGACGCTGCCCAAGGAAGAGGAGCGGCCCGCCTGGCAGCCTAAAAAGGCCGCGGAGGCCAAGAAAAAGACGCTCCCCGACAGGGCGGACGTGATATATGGCAAGCCCATAAAAAAGACCGCCATAATCCAGCAGCGCGACGTGGACGAGACTATGGGCTACGTCACAATAAAGGGCGAGATACTAACCCTGGAGACTACAAAGCAGAAAAACGGCAGGACTATACTGACATTTGCCATAAGCGACCATACAAACACGCTTCCCTGCAAGATGTTTCTCGAGGAGGGCGAGACGGGCATCGTCGATACCATAGCCGGCATACAGAAAAAGAAAGATATACTTATCGTCTCCGGAAAGTATATGATGGATCAGTGGCTCAGGCGAATGTGTGTATTCCCGCGGGACGTGGGCTGGGAGCCAAGAGCGGTGCGCACGGACAAGTCCGAGGAGAAGCGCGTAGAGCTGCATCTTCATACCAAGATGTCCAGCATGGACGGCCTGACAGACGTTAAGGAAGCCATAAAGACCGCCGCCCGCTGGGGACATAAGGCAATAGCCATAACGGATCACGGCGTGGTACACGCCTTCCCGGATGCGGTGGCACAGGCAGACAAGCTGAAAAAGGACGGCAAGGACATAAAGATACTGCTGGGCGTCGAGGGATACCTCATGCCCGACAGCGAGCTTATAAAGCGGCCGGAGCAATACGTGGCGATAGGCGTGGTAGCATATCCCGGCGTAAAGGAGGACGACGTATTTGAGATAGCCGCGCTGCGCTTTGACGAGAGCGGCGAAAAGGAAGGCGTATCCATAATAGTCAACAGCGGCGCGGCGCTGACCGATGCAATGGCAGAGGAGACAGGGCTTACACGCGAAATGATAAACGGCGGCATGAACCTGAAGGACGGGCTGAAGCAGCTGTATGACTTTATAGGCGATGGAGTGAAGGTGATACACGACCCGCTGGAGCTGAACAACCTCAGGCAGCACGGCCTGCGCTTTGATATGGAGCTGGACGCGCACTGCGTAAGCACCTCCATGCTGTTTCATTACCTGCACAGGGAAAGCAAGCAGACGAATATGAGGACTGCGGCGGAGGCGCTGGGCGTGGAGCATTGCGGCGGCAGAGCCATGGAAAGGGCGAGGACTGCGGCAAAGATAATGAACGCCGTACTGTCCGAGATGACCGCAAAGGACATAGAAAAGCTGCCGCTCATAGACGCGGTTCCCAAGGAAAAGGGAAAGGGCCGCAGGCTTACCTACCATATAATCATAATGGCCAGGAACCACGAGGGCCTTATGAACCTTTACCGCCTCGTGTCATATGCTCACCTCGAGCACCTGCGCAAGGTACCGCAGATACCCAGAAGCCTTCTCAATATGCACCGTGAGGGCATTATAGTAGGCTCCGCCTGCGAGGCAGGAGAGCTGTTCCGGGCGGTGCTCAGGGGGGAGAGCGAGGAAAAGCTCATGTCCATAGCGGACATGTACGACTATCTCGAGATACAGCCCATAGGCAACAACGCCTTCCTTATGCGAAACGGCACAGTGGACACGGAGGAAGGGCTTCGCGATCTCAACCGCAGGATAGTAGCCCTGGGCGACAAGATGGGCAAGCCTGTGGTGGCCACGGGGGACGTACACTTCCTGGAGCCGGACGACGCGCTTTTCCGCAGCATAATAATGCACGCCAGAGGCTTTGACGACGCGGAGCAGCAGGCTCCCCTCTACTTCAAGACCACGGATGAGATGCTGGAGGAATTCTCCTATCTGGGCGAGGAAAAGGCGAGGGAGGTAGTAATAACCAACCCCAACATGATAGCCGACAGCTGCGAGAGAATGAAGGCATTCCTGTCAGAAAAGGGCACCTATGCCCCCACGTTCCCCGGCGCAAACGACGAGCTGAGGAATATGGCGCTGAAGAAGGCCCACGAGATATACGGGGACGAGCTGCCGGAGGTGGTGCAGAAGCGCCTTGATAAGGAACTGAATTCCATCATAGGCAACGGCTATTCCTCGCTGTACCTTATGGCCCAGCGCCTTGTACACAAGTCAAACAGCGACGGGTATCTCGTCGGTTCCCGAGGCTCAGTAGGCTCTTCCTTCGTGGCCAACATGGCGGGCATAACCGAGGTAAACGCATTGCAGCCCCACTATGTCTGCCCCAACTGCCGGCACAGCGACTTCGACATAGACCGTACCAAGTATGCCTGCGGCGTGGACATGCCGGATAAGGACTGCCCCGTTTGCGGCGCAAAATACAAAAAGCTTGGCTACGAGATACCCTTCGAGGTGTTTCTGGGCTTCAAGGGCGACAAGACCCCGGATATAGACCTTAACTTCTCAGGGGATTATCAGCCTGTAGCGCATAAGTACGTTGAGGTCATGTTTGGGGAGGGTCACGCCTTCCGCGCCGGCACCATATCCGGCGTAAAGGACAAGATAGCCTACGGCTACGTCCGTTCCTACTGCGATGCCAACGGCATAAACGCCAGCAAGGACGAGATGGACCGCATGGTGCAGGGCTGTACGGGAGTTAAGAAGACTACCGGCCAGCATCCCGGCGGCATAGTCATAGTGCCAAAGGAAAACGATATAATGGAGTTTACCCCGGTGCAGTACCCGGCGGACCGCAGCGAGGGCGATACCATAACCACCCACTTCGACTTTCACGCCATGGACGACAGGCTGGTAAAGCTGGATATACTGGGCCACGATGATCCGACCGTGCTGAGAATGCTGAAGGATATTACCGGCTTGGATCCCCAGACAATACCCCTTGACGACCCTGAAACCATGAAGATATTCCGCACCAGCGAGCCTTTGGGCGTGACGCTGGACGAGCTGGACTGCGACGTGGGCAGCATAGCCATACCCGAGTTCGGCACCACCTTCGTGCGGCAGATGCTCAAGGACACACGCCCTACTACGATGGAAGAATTGCTCAGGATATCCGGTCTCTCCCACGGTACCGACGTATGGCTGGGCAACGCTCAGGAGCTGGTATTGAGCGGCACCGCGACACTGTCGCAGGTAATATGCACCCGAGACGATATAATGAACTACCTTATACTCAGAGGCGGCGACCCGTCCATGTCCTTCAAAACCATGGAGAGCGTCCGCAAGGGCAGAGGCCTCACCCCCGAGATGGAGGAGCATATGCGCTCCATAGATACGCCTCAGTGGTTCATAGACTCCTGCAAAAAGATAAAGTACATGTTCCCCCGCGCCCACGCAGCGGCCTACGTCATGATGGCCTTCCGTGTGGCCTACTACAAGGTGCATATGCCCCTCGCCTTCTATTCCGTTTACTATACCGTCCGAGCGGACGCCTTTGACATAGCCCAGGCGGAGGGCGGCGCCCAGAAGGTGCTTGCCAACATAAACGCCATAAAGAAAAAAGGCAACGATGCGGATAAAAAGGAAGAAGACCTGCTGACAATACTGGAGGTGGTCTTTGAAATGAACAAGCGCGGCATAGAGCTGTTGCCTGTGGACCTGTATAAATCCAAGGCCAGCCAGTTCATAATAGAAGACGGCAAGATACGTCCGCCCTTCTCATCGGTGGCGGGCGTGGGAGCCAACGCCGCCATAGGCATAGCCGAAGGCGCAAAGGGAGGCGAGTATACCTCCATAGAAAATTTTCAGGCCCGCACCGGCGCCAACTCCGCAGTGATAAAGGCGCTTACGGAAGCCGGCTGCCTGAACGGGCTGCCCGAGACGGATCAGCTCTGCCTGTTTTAAAGAAGCCGGTATGTGCGGCGCTTTGATGCGAAATAATATGCTTGCATTAAAGTGCCGCATATGGTACAATTTTGCTGTTGGTATATGGCAAGTTTGCTGTATTTTAGTTTTCAAGTAAGAGTGGGCGCGTCCTGCTCTTTTGTTTTGAATAGCGGAGGAATAGCATGAAGACCACCCAAATAGTGGAAGCTCTTCTCCGGCCGGTAGTTACAGGCATGGGCTACGAGCTGGATGAGGTAGAGTTCCAGAAGGAGCAGGGTAATTGGGTGCTCACCCTGTACATAGAGCATCAGGACGGAAGAAGCGCTACCATAGACGACTGCGAGGCGGTGAGCCGAGCCGTAGACCCCATATTGGACGAGGCTGACCCCATAGAGCAGGCATACTACCTCAGCGTGTCCTCCATAGGCATCGACAGGCCGCTCAGGAAGGAAAGGGACTATCAGCGCAGCCTCGGCAGCCCCATTACGGTAAAGCTTTACGCTCCACTCAAGGGCAAGAAGGAGTACACAGGCGAGCTTTTGTCCTTTACGCCTGATTCTTTCACCATAAGCGTAAAGGGCGAGGCGATGACCTTCCAAAAAAAGGACGCCTCAAAGGTGCAGCCCTATATAGACTTCAAGGCCATGGAGAAGAGCCTTGACGAATTAGAAGCAGATTTTGAAAATATAGAGACAGAAGAAGAGGAGAATTGATAATGAACGCCGAATTCATAGAGGCACTGAACGCTATAGAGAAAGAGCGTGGAATAAGCAAGGATATACTGATAGACGCATTTGAATCCGCACTGATAGCGGCCTATAAGCGCAACTACGGCGCCATGGGCAACGTCCGTGCCACTGTGGACCGGGACACAGGCGAGGTGCAGATATTCGCCTCCAAGACTGTCACTGAGACCGTGGAGAATCCTTATGCGGAGATATCTCTTGCCGATGCAAAGAAGATCAACTCCCTTTATGAAGTAGGCGACGTTCTGGAGGAAGAGGTGGATCCCCGTAAGTTTGGCCGCATAGCAGCCCAAACCGCCAAGCAGGTGGTGGTTCAGCGCATTCGCGAGGCCGAGCGCGGCGTCATATTTGACGAATTCGTAGAGAAGGAAAACGAGGTTCTTACCGCTATAGTTCAGCGGGTAGAGAAGAACGGCATCTATGTAGAACTGGGCAAGACCGACGGCTTCCTTGCCGCCTCCGAGACCATAGCGGGGGAGACTTATAACACCAGCGACAGGCTGAAGGTTTACGTCCTTGAGGTACGTAAGACCAACAAGGGCCCTCAGGTAATAGTTTCCCGCACCCACCCCGGCCTTGTTAAGAGGCTTTTCGAGCTGGAAGTTCCTGAGATACAGACCGGCATAGTCCAGATAAAATCCATAGCGCGCGAGGCGGGCTTCCGCACCAAGGTCGCCGTTTATTCCTCTGACCCTCAGGTGGACGCTGTGGGCGCATGCGTGGGCCAGAAGGGCATAAGGGTAGAGCGCATAGTAAACGAGCTGCATAACGAGAAGATCGATATCATAGAGTGGGATCCCGATCCCGCAGTGTACATAGCCAAGTCCCTCAGCCCCGCGCGCGTTATGATGGTATACATCAATGAGGCGGAAAAGGCCGCGAAGGTAATAGTGCCTGACAATCAGCTGTCCCTTGCTATCGGTAAGGAAGGCCAGAACGTCCGCCTTGCCGCCAAGCTCACCGGTTGGAAGATAGACATAAAGAGCCAGAGCCAGGCCGAAGAGGATATGGATATAGCCGATGCCGGCGACGAGGCAGACAAGGGCTTCGAGGAATAGTTTGGAGGATTCGCAATGCCTGCTAAAAAGGTGCCTATGAGAATGTGCGTGGGCTGCCGCGAGATGAAGCCCAAGAAGGAGCTGCTGCGCATAGTTCGCTCTCCCGAGGGCGAAATAAGCGTGGATCGCACCGGCAAGGTCTCCGGCCGCGGCGCATATGTATGCGCCAACGCGGAGTGCCTGAATAAGGCACGCAGAATAAAAGCGCTGGAAAGGGCTCTGGAGCACGGAATAGAAGATGAGGTTTTTTACAGGCTCGCTTCGGAGATAACTGACGATGCAGAATGACCGTTTGCGTACAGCTCTGGGCTTTGCGGCCAAGGCGGGAAAGTGCATATCCGGCGACTTCGGGGCGGAAAGAGCCGTGAAGGACAAAAAGGCCCTCGCAATAGCTCTGGACAGCGGTGTGTCCGACGCCACGCGGGAGCGCTACGAGGGAATGTGCCAAAGAGCCGGCATACCCTGCGTGTATCTTGAAGACCTTGGCAGGGCGATAGGAAAGGATAACCGCATGATAGCTGCGGTAACAGAGGCGGGCTTTGCCCGTATGATAGAAGAGACATATAAGACTTCACAGCAAAAGTAACATACCGGGGGGTAATATCTATGGCAAACAAGACGATGGATTCCGCACGGGAATTTGAAACCCAGGCAAAGGAGCTTCTGGAACGCGTAAAGCGAATGCAGAACGATCTGGGAGCGGCCCTTCAGTCCGTAAAGCGGGCGGAAAGCGAGCTTATAGATAAAGAAAAGCGCGCCGAAAAGGAACGCATGGAGAAAGAAAGGGCAGAGAGACTCCGAGAGGTCCTCACCAGCGAGGGCGACCTTGCCTTCCACGTAGGCGACGACAGGGCGGATGAGCAGCCAGCCCCGGCAGAGAGCAAGGTCGAAGTAAATGAAGAGCCGAAGCCGGAGCCGGTGAAGGAGCAGAAGGTGGAGGAAACCGTACAGGCAAAGGTGGAGGAACCTGCAATGGCAGACAAGAAGCCTGAAGAAAAGCCAGAGATAAAGGCGGAGCCCGCACCGGTAAATAGGCCGGCACAGCAGCGCCCGGCGTATGAGCGCAGGGAATCTCAGCGCAGAGATGACAGCAGGCCACAGAAGCCGCGCACTGACAGGCCACAGCGGCCCGCAGACCGCACGGAGCGCACCGACAGGCCTCAGCAGCGCCCCATGCAGGGCGGTTATCAACCGAAACCGGCGGCCCGCACCATGGAATCCCCGGTGCCTTCCGGAAGGGATCAGGGCAAGAACCGGAACCAGAAACCACAGACCAGAGATGAGGAGCGCAAGGCGCCAAAGAATAAGAAGACCATTATGAAGGAAAACACCAGAGCAGCAGGCGGCTGGGACGACGACGCTCCGATGAGCCGCAAGCAGAAGCGCAAGCAGCAGGCGGTACATAAGCCGGAGCCGGTAAAGATCGACAAGGCCGTGTTGACCACCGAGACCATAACCGTAAAGGATCTTTCCGAAAAAATAGGCAAGCCTGCGGCCGAGATAATCAAAAAGCTGTTTATACTTGGCATAATGGCTACCATCAATCAGGAGATAGACTACGACACCTGTTCGCTCATTGCGGCCGATTACGGCATAGAGCTTGAACTCAACATAGCCAAGACCGCCGAGGATGTGCTCAACGAGAGCGTTGAAGAGGCGGATTCCGAGGAAAACCTCGTACCCCGCCCGCCGGTAGTTACCATAATGGGCCACGTAGACCACGGCAAGACCTCCCTGCTCGACGCCTTCCGCGAAAGCAGCATAACCGAGGGCGAAGCAGGCGGCATCACTCAGCATATAGGCGCGTATACCGTACCCTGCAAGGGGCGCACAATAACCTTCATAGATACTCCGGGCCATGAGGCGTTCACCTCCATGCGTGCCCGCGGAGCGCAGGTAACGGATATAGTAATATTGGTAGTGGCGGCGGACGACGGCATTATGCCACAGACCGTCGAGGCTATAAACCACGCCAAGGCGGCAGAGGTGCCGATAATCGTGGCTATCAACAAGATAGATAAGGACACCGCCAATCCGGACCGCGTAATACAGCAGCTCACCGAGTATGGTCTGGTAGCCGAGGAGTGGGGCGGCGATACCATATGCGTGCCCGTTTCCGCGAAGAAGCGCATCAATTTGGATACGCTGCTCGAGATGGTACTGCTTCAGGCGGACGTTCTGGAGCTTAAGGCAAATCCCGACAGGGCGGCCCGTGGCACCATAATAGAGGCAGAACTGGACAAGGGACGCGGCCCTGTGGCTACCGTACTGGTACAGAACGGTACCCTCAAGATAGGCGATCCCATAGTTGCAGGCACAGCCTTCGGCCGCGTACGCGCAATGATGGACGATAAGGGCCGCAGGGTGACTTCAGCCGGGCCAAGCCAGCCTGTAGAGGTACTGGGCTTTGGCGAGGTGCCTTCCGCAGGCGATGTAATGAACGTTGCGGAAGTAGATAAGCTGTCACGCCAGGTAGCAGAGGAGCGCCGCGATAAGCTCAAGGCGGAGCAGATACGCAATATGTCCAAGGTATCTTTGGACGATCTGTTCAGCCAGATAGAGGCGGGCAACGTCAAGGACCTGAACATCATAGTAAAGGCAGACGTGCAGGGTACCGTAGAGGCCATAAAGCAGGCATTGGAGAAGCTCTCCAACGACGAGGTAAGGGTGCGCTGCATACACGGCGGCGTAGGCGCCATAACCGGTTCGGATATAGTGTTTGCCTCCGCTTCCAATGCTCTGGTAATAGGCTTCAACGTGCGCCCGGATGCCACGGCGCGTGAAGCTGCCGAACGCGAAAAGGTGGATGTGCGCACATACAGCGTGATCTACAACGTAATTGAGGACGTTGAGAGCGCCATGAAGGGCCTGTTTGCACCCGTATACAAGGAGGTCGCTCTGGGTACAGCAGAGGTGCGCAATACCTTCAAGGTATCAGGCGTCGGCACTATTGCAGGCGCATACGTCAAGGATGGCAAGATCACTCGTTCTGCTCAGGTACGCGTAGTCCGCGGCGGCATAGTGCTCCACGACGGCAAGATAGCCTCCCTCAAGCGCTTCAAGGACGACGTCAAGGAAGTGGCGTCTGGCTATGAATGCGGTATCGGAATAGAGAACTTCAACGATATCCGCGAGGGCGACATGATAGAAGCCTACACCATGGAGCAGATAGAAAGATAATCAGAAAGGCAAAAAAGATGTCCATTCGTTATGAAAGAATGAATGAGGAGATAAAGAAGACCATAAGTGAAATCATAAAGGAAATGAAGGATCCTCGAGTCTCCGATATGACCACCATAATGTCAGTGGACGTGACCAACGACCTGAAGCAGGCCAAGGTGCTGGTAAGCGTTTACGACAAGGACGACGAGGTACGCAAGGATACGGTGGAAGCCCTCAACCACGGCAGCGGCTTTATAACCCGCGAGCTGGGCAAGCGCATGCAGCTACGCGCCCTGCCAAAGCTGAACTTCAAGCTGGACAGCTCCATTGAGTACAGCGTGCATATTTCAGAGATTATCGACAGCCTGCACAAAAACGAAAAGTAGCTTGCTCTGGGCGGTGATGTGAAGAGTCATCGCCTGATTTTTTAGGAGGGAAGGCTTATGAAGGGCAGCATGGAGGAGATACTCCGCTTTGTAGAACAAAACGGCGCTTTCAGCATAATATCCCACGTATCGCCGGATGGGGATACCATTGGCTCAGGAACGGCACTATCAAGGATACTGCGCAGGCTGGGCAAGCGGACGGAAAACGTATGCTGCGACCAAGTACCCGACGCGTATAAGTTCATACCGGGTGCTGAAGAGATACTGCTGCCGGAGGAGGCCCAGGGCTTCGATGCGGTAATAGCGGTAGACTGCGCAGATAAGGGCAGGCTGGGCAGCGCCGAGGGCATATTCGATAGAGCGGGCGTGACAGCCAATATAGACCATCACGGCACCAATACCATGTATGCCGATAATAACGTGATGGAGGAGACTGCCGCCTGTGCAGAGATTATATACAGGCTGGGCAGGGCGCTGGGGGCGGAGATAGACGCGGAGACGGCTAATTGCCTCTTTGCCGCCCTCGTGACGGATACCGGCTCCTTTGCCTATTCCAACGTAACGAGGGACACTATGGCCATAGCCGGCGAGCTTATTGCGTTAGGCGCTGATAATTCTCTCATAAACAGGCTGGTATATCACAACGAGCCGGCAGGCAAGGTGAAGATGCACGCTTACGCGCTGGAGAGGCTGCATTTATATTCCGAAGGGCGCATAGCCACAGCAATGCTCACGGAAAGTGAGATGGATCCCTTTGGCCCTGAGGCGTATACTGAAGGAATAGTTGAAAAACTTCGGGATATAGATACGGTAGAGATAGCGGCGTTTCTGAGGCAGAAGGGAGAGGACGTAAAGGTAAGCCTTAGAGCTAAGAAATACGCCGACGTCGCCCGCGTGGCAGCCTCAAGAAAAGGGGGCGGCCACCCCAGGGCAGCAGGGTACACCGAATATGGCATCACTGTGGCGGAGGCCGAAAAGATAGCGGTACAGCTTGCCGAGGAGGAGCTTCAAGCATGCTGGAAGGAGTAGTAAACGTATTAAAACCGCCGGGAATGAGCTCCAGTGACGTGGTGACGGATATCCGGCATATATTCAACATGAAGCGGGTAGGCCATACGGGAACACTGGATCCCGGTGCGGCCGGCGTGTTGCCCATATGCATAGGCCGGGCTACCAGACTCTTCGATTATCTCGTGGACAAGGAAAAGGAGTACATAGGCGAGATAACCTTCGGTATAGCTACGGATACCCAGGACTCCTACGGCGCGCCGGAAGGACGCTCCGATGCTGTAGTTACCGGGGAGATGCTCATGGAGGCGCTGCCTAAGTTCACAGGCCCTCAAAAGCAGACCGCGCCCCTGTATTCAGCCCTTTCGGTGGACGGAAAGAAGATGTACAAGCTTGCCCGGCAGGGCGTTGAGGTGGAGCGCAAGGTTAGGGATATAAACGTGCCGGAGCTTTCGTTCATATCACAGACCGGCTGCAACAGATATCTCGTAAAGATCGTCTGCTCCAAGGGCACATACGTGCGCACGCTCTGCCACGACATAGGCGGGAGCATGGGGGTGCCTGCCCACATGTCCTTCCTGCTGCGCACACGCTCCGGGGCGTTTGATCTGGACGGCAGCTTTACAATAGACGAGCTGAAGGAGCTTAAAGAAAAGGGAGAGCTTTATAAGGCGGTCATACCCATGGAGCAGGCGCTTATGCATATAGGCGAAGCCAGAATGGCCCTGAACAAAAAAGGCGAGCGGTTCCTGACTCATGGCGCGGAGGTGGTCTGTCCCGGCATAGAAGAACTGCCAAAGGATACCCCTCTCAGGGCATACTGCAACGGCAAATTTTTAGGAATAGCCAAATCAAACGGCGAGGCGGTGCATATATGTACCTTCCTCGGTCAGGAAGAAGAATGAATAAAACAGCCATAGCTTTCGGCACCTTTGACGGGGTACACAGGGGGCACAGAGAGATAATAAACAATATGCTCGGCGTCGCCCATAAGCGCGGCCTTCAGCCAATGATATATACATTTTCCAACCACCCCATGGAGCTATTCGGAAAAGCCCCGGTACGCATAATGAGGGACGAGGTGCGGATAGAGACGCTGTCCGGCATTGCGCCCGTAGCGGCCGAAAGGTTTGACAGGGAACTGGCTGGTACCAGTCCGGAGGATTTTGCCCTGCGCATGGTGGAACAATACGGCATGAAGGCTGCCGTAGCCGGGTTCAACTATACCTTTGGCAGCCGCGGCGCCGGCAATATGGATATTATGAGGGAGCTGGGCGCCAAGTACGGCTTCGAAGTATATGAGATATCAGCCTGCATGTATGGCGGCGCGCCTGTTTCCAGCACCCGGATACGCATGGCAATAGAAGAAGGACGCATAACGGACGCAAACGCCATGCTGGGCTATCGCTTCCCGCTGAGCGGCGCTGTCATAAAGAACCGCAATATCGGACGTACTATGGGGCTGCCTACTGTAAACATACCGGTGCAGGAGGGAATAGTGCTGCCAAAGCCGGGGGTTTATGCCGTGTGGGCAGAAACGGGCGGCCGTGAGTATAAGGGCGTGACCAACATAGGGTGCGCTCCCACGGTACACGGGGGACATACCGCCATAGAAACCCACATAATGGACTTTGCAGGCGAGATATATGGCGCTGAGCTTACGGTGAGGCTTGTGGAGTACCTCAGGGGCGAAATGCGCTTCCAAGACCCTGACGGCCTCCCGGCCCAGATACGCCGGGATATGAAAAACGCCGCAAAAATATTGAAGAATTAGCTATTTACAAGGGGAATCCCCTGTGATAAAATAGTTAAGCTAAGAACCGGAGGCTGTGTTTTCCGCATCTCCAAGCGCAATACTCGGTTTCCGGCGATTTATAAAAATATGGAGGAAATTAAAATGACCAAAGCTGAAATCATCGCCAAGTACGCGATTCACGAGGGCGATACCGGTTCCCCCGAAGTGCAGATCGCTCTGCTGACTGAGCGCATCAACCACCTGAACGAGCACCTCAAGGAGAACAAAAACGACCACCATTCCCGCCGTGGCCTGCTGAAGATGGTCGGTAGGCGCCGTGGCCTTCAGAACTATCTGAAGAAGACCGACATAGAGCGCTACCGCAAGATATGCGCCGAGCTTGGCCTGCGCAAGTAATTGAGTGAGCATAAGAGCAGCCTTTAAGGCTGCTCTTTTCTTATTCGGCACAACATCTTGCGCCGCATTGCGGGGAACGGCACGATTCGCCGAATTATTTATATTTTATTCACAGATTAGCTTTGGTATATTCATACGCAAAGGGGTATAATATCCTTAGAAAAGAAGCTGGCAAAGCAAAAAGCGAGGGAGGGCTTTTTATGAAGAAAAGATTATTTGCCATTATGTTGGCTCTGGCCATGCTGCTGGCCGCAGTGCCTGCGCTGGCGGAGGAAGGAGACGGTGAGGAAGCTCTTGAAAATGCTACGAAGATAACATGTAGCGATTGTAAAAAAGAAGTAGAATCGGTAGATGCTAATGGCCTATGCGCGGAGTGTGTTTTAAAGCAGAATAATACGCAGCAGATAGCAGTGCGCGGTTCTGACACAACTGGAGGCGGCGAAGCTGGCGGCACAACCGGCAACACCGGCGATAATACCGTAAACACTGACAATACCGGCGGCAATACCAGCGGTACAACTGGCGGTACAACTGGTGGCGAGCAGGAACCGTGTGTGCATGAGTGGGGTGCTCCCAAAGATGCCGATAAAAGCGATAGCGAACACTACTGCCATATGCATAAAAAAACTTGTTCCAAGTGCCTAGTAGAAGAATGGGAGAGCCATGTATGGGATAGGGATAAACAGAAAGTAGTTGAAGAATCCACTTGTACCGAGCCAGGTAAAGATGAACTACCCTGTAAATTATGTTCTCATGTGACTTATGTTTCAAGAGAACTTAAGCCGCACACAAAGGATAACGGAACAGTAATTAAACCGGCTACATGTACTGAAAAGGGGACAATAAAATATAAGTGTACGGTGTGCGGTAATGAACTCCTAGAAGAAATCCCCGCCCTTGGTCATAGCTACGGTTCACCCAGCTGGAGCTGGTGCGGATTTACCTCCGCAAGTGCAACATTTACCTGCACCCGCAACTGCGGAAATAGCGTAACCCAAGCGGCAAGCATAGTAAGAAGCAGCATAAATAACTGCGGCTACTATACATATACCGCGACCGTGCGGTTTAACGACAAGACTTATACCGACACGAGGACGGATTACAGCTGCCGTCCCGACTGGTACTATGACCCCTGCTACTACAACAACCCCTGCGGTCACTGGGGCTGCGGCGACGTATGCACCCGCTACAGCGACTGCGTACCCTGCCGGAACTACAGGACTACCTTCCGCGTAGGCGGATACAATTGTCTGGCTACACCTAAGACCGGCGATGTGTCCGTAATAGGCATGGCGCTGATATCCCTCGCGGGCGCCGGCGCCGCCATAATGGGTAAGAAGCGCAAATAAAACCGGACATTAAAGGCCCGTCCTAAAAGGATGGGCCTTTTTCTTGTTGCCATACGCCGCCAAATAATGTATAATAAATTGGTTTATAATAAGAGAGTATGAAAAGGAGCATGAACATGCAAGGCAAGACATTCACAATGGAGCTCGCCGGAAAGACCCTTACCATCGAAACCGGTAAGTACTGCGAGCAGGCAGGCGGGAGCGCATTCGTCCGCATGGGCGACGCCGTGGTCATGGTCAACGCAACGGTGGCCAAGCAGCCCCGGGACGGCGTAGATTTCCTTCCCCTGTCCATCGAATTCGAAGAAAAGATGTACTCCGTGGGCAAGATACCCGGCGGTTACATAAAGCGCGAGGGCCGTCCCTCTGAAAAGGCCATACTGTGCAGCCGCCTTATCGACCGTCCCCTCCGTCCCCTGTTTCCCAAGGGCTTTTACAACGACATTCAGGTAATAGCTACCGTACTGTCAATGGATCCCGACGTCCAGCCCGAGATACTGGGCATGATAGGCTCTTCCGCGGCTCTGGCCATGAGCGAAGCCCCCTTTGCAGGCCCTACCGGCGCTGTGGCGGTCGGCATGGTAGACGGCAAGTATATCATCAATCCCACCCTGGAGGAGAGGCATAAGAGCAAGCTGAACCTTACAGTTGCAGGCACCAAGGACGCCGTCATGATGGTGGAGGCCGGCGCTGACGAGCTGACCGAGAAGGAAATGCTTGACGCCATATTGATGGCCCACGTGGAAGTAAAGAAGATAGTGGCCTTTATCGAGGGCATAGCTGCCGAGTGCGGCAAGCCCAAGATGGAAGTCAACATATATCATCCCGACGAAGCCTTCACTGAGCTGGTACGCGAGTACGCAAGAGACAAGGTGGAGTGGCAGCTTGACACCTTTGAGCGCAAGGTACGCGAGGAGCGCAGCGAGCAGGTTAAGCAGGAGGTCATCGAGCACTTCGCAGAGGAGTATCCCGATTCCGCCGGCGATATAGACATGATACTCTACAACCTTACTAAGGAAATCGTAAGGGATAAGATAATCAACCGCAAGATCCGCCCCGACGGACGCGCACAGGACGAGATCCGCCCCATCTGGAGCGAGGTCGGCATACTGCCCCGCGTACACGGCAGCGGCGTATTTACCCGGGGTCAGACTCAGGTAATGACCATAGCCACCCTTGCGCCCCTTTCCGAGGGACAGGAGTTGGACGGCATTGATGACGTCACCTTCAAGCGTTACATGCATCAGTACAACATGCCTCCCTACAGCGTGGGCGAAGTACGCCGTGTCGGCAGCCCCGGCAGGCGTGAGATAGGCCACGGCGCACTGGCTGAGCGCGCTCTGGTACCCATGCTCCCCTCCGAGGAGGAATTCCCCTATTCGATGCGCCTGGTTTCCGAGGTGATAAGCTCCAACGGTTCCACCTCGCAGGCCTCAATCTGCGCCAGCACTCTTGCGCTTATGGACGCCGGCGTCCCCATAAAGAAGCCCGTAGCAGGCGTTGCGATGGGCCTCATCAAGGATGATTCTACCGGCAATATCGCCGTATTGACCGACATACAGGGCCTTGAGGACTTCCTTGGCGATATGGACTTTAAGGTAGCTGGTACCCGTGAGGGCATCACTGCCATTCAGATGGATATAAAAATCAAAGGCATAGACGAGCAGATACTTACCCGCGCCCTTGAGCAGGCACGCAGGGGTCGTCTGTTCATACTGGACAAGATGGCAGAGACCATCAAGGAGCCCAGGGCAGACCTGTCCCCCTATGCTCCTCGCATCATGCAGTTCAGCATACACCCCGATAAGATACGCGAGGTAATCGGATCCGGCGGAAAGACCATAAACGGCATCATTGCAGAGACAGGCGTTAAGATAGACCTTGAGGATGATGGCCGGGTATTTATCGCCTCCCCCGATGCTGAAGCCGCAGCTGCCGCCAAGCGCATGATAGACGATATCTGCCGCGATATAGAAGTCGGCGGCGTATTCCTGGGCAAGGTAGTGAACATATTGCCCATAGGCGCACAGGTAGAACTCAAGCCTGGTAAGAAGGGCCTGGTGCACATCAGCCGCCTGGCAAATCACAGGGTAGAGAAGGTTGAGGACGAGGTTCAGATAGGAGACGAGATACTGGTACGAGTCATAGCGATCAAGCCCGATGGCAAGATCGACCTTACCCGCAAGGAGCTCCTGCCCGACGCGAAGAAATAATAAAACAGCTTGTGTGTGCGGGCGGATATTATTCCGCCCGCATGTTGATTTAAGGCATATGTTCTTAAACGGCCCGCACCTTCATAGATTGTCTACATGGGGGTACGGGGCATATGCGCAGAAAACTCAGCTTTTTAAGCGGATTGTTGACAAATATTTTCCTTGCGGCGCTGATAATAGCGATGTATCATGCTACACAGCCAGGCGGCGTGCTGCCGGTTTCGGCGCCTCAGTATCGTGGCAGCGGCGAAAGGGCTGCATTGCAGTTCGCGGTGAGCTGGAATGCGGCAGCCATACCGGATATATTGGATATACTAAAAGATAAAAGCGTCAAGGCTACGTTTGCCGTAAGCGGAGAATGGGCTGAAAACAACCCTGCGCTGCTTATGCGCATGGCCGCGGAAGGCCACGAGATAGCCTCCATGGGGTATTATCCCGACATGGATGGCAGAATAGGCTGGACCGTAAAGGACGTGAGGAGGGCCAACGAGGCGGTAAGGAAGATATGCGGCGCAGAGCCTGCGATATACTACGAAGGCTCGCGCAATGCCGTAACGTCTACGCTGGCAGCAAAAAAACTGAAATTAACAGCGGTATCCTCGACAATAGACCTGCTGACGGCCAAGGGCACTGCTGCGGACATACTTTCCCGCCTGCCTGAAAAGCCTATTGAGGGAAGCATAATATTGCTTCGGCCTACGGCGGCCTGTAAGGAGGCGCTGGGCGGCATAATAAATGCGATAGAAGAGAAAGGAATTGGGCTTACATGCACAGGCAATGTGCTGGGCCTATCGGAATAGAGCAAAAGGTGATAGTAAGAGAAACGCTTCCAAACGGTGTAAAGCTCATAGCTCAGGAGATGACCGGATTCCGCTCGGTATCCATGGCGGTATGGATACAGGCCGGTTCGGTGTATGAAATAGGCGCCGAATCCGGCATATCCCACTTTATAGAGCACATGGTGTTCAAGGGGACAGAAAGCCGCAGCGCATCTGACATAGCGGCGGAGATGGACGCGGTGGGCGGCAGCATAAACGCATACACCGCCAAGGAATGCACCTGCTTTTATGCTAAGGTGCTGGGTGAAAACATCGACCTTGCGGCGGACATGCTAAGCGATATAGCCTGCCGCCCAAGCCTTGATCCTGCGGATATCGAGCGGGAAAAGGGCGTCGTGTGCGAGGAGATACTCATGCTGGAGGATGATCCGGAGGACCTTGCCCACGAGACGCTGAGCGCCGTCATATACGGAGACAGCCCTCTTGCAAGACCAATACTGGGCACACAGGACACAGTACGGGCATTTACGAGAGACGATATACTTTCATATATGGACAAGCGGTACATACCACAGAACATGGTGGTGTCCTGTGCGGGCAACTTTAAGATGGAGGAGCTGCGAGCCGCGGTGAATAGGCGCTTTGACAGGCGGGGCCGGGGCGACAGCTACGTACCCCCAAAGAACCAGCTCATAAAGGAAAAACGCTTCAGGGCGGTGGAAAAGGACATAGAGCAGGTGCATATATGCCTGGGCTTCCCCGGGTTCCCCGGGGATACCGAGGAGCAGTTTGCGCTGCTGGTGCTCAATAACGCCCTTGGGGGCAGCATGAGCTCCAGGCTGTTCCAGAAGATACGCGAGGAGCACGGAATGGCATACTCCGTGTACTCATACCCCACGAGCTATTCCGATACCGGCTACTTCACCCTCTATGCCGGCACCGGGGAAAAGCAGGCCGCCAAGGTGATGGAGCTTATGCTCAGGGAGATAGATTCCGTCAAGAAGGACGGCATAACAAAAGAAGAATTCGCCCGCAGCAAGCAGCAGCTGAAAGGCAATTATCTCTTAGGCCTTGAGAGCACGGCTTCCCGCAGCAGCTCTTTGGGACGCGGCGAGCTAAGGGGAAGGATATACACCGACGAGGAGCTTATACGCCGTATTGAGGGCGTTACGATGGAAAGCGTCCAAGACATCATTCCAAGGGTACTGGACACAGAAAGAATGGCTGGAGCATTCGTTGGCAGGGTGAACAAAAGGGAAATCGAAGTAAAGAGAGTATTCGAGACGGCGTAAGCCGTATAATTAAAGGAGCGCAGATGGCGAGGAGAAGAAAAGTAAGGTTCAGCGGAAGGTTTTACCTTACCATGCTGGTGCTGCTGGGCATAGTGGTGGCTTTGGTGCTGATAATACCCAGCGGCGGGGGCGGTACGCTTAAAAACGCCACTATGGAGGCAAAGCTGATGCCGGAGACCGTAATAATACGCAATGAGAGCACCGTAGCAGTGGACAAGTTCGATATGGTGGATCATCTTGTGGACGAGGGCGCCAGCGTAAATGCCGAGGTGCCTGTGGCGACGGTGTACAAATGGGGATACAGCAGCGAGCTTGCCCAGTCCCTCGTTACAATACAGCAGAAGATATACGACAAGCAGCTTTCAATATTGGACGGTATAGAATCCACCGAGCTTACCTCGGTGAACGGCCAGATAGCGGAGCTTAAAAGCAAGATAGCCTCTAACGTGTCAGAGGGCGGCGCTGATGATCTGCTTGAGCTTGAGCGCAGCATGAAGGAACTGCTGAACCAGCGCACCATATACCTGAAGAATTCCGTGCAGGCGGACGTTGAGCTGAATTCCCTCTATTCTGAGGAATCTGCGAAGCTGGCCCAGATAGCCGAGTATACCAGCACCGTGAACGCCAAGATGACCGGCCTCGTGAGCTTTTATTTCGATGGCTATGAGCTGGTGCTCAATGGCGAAAAGCTGGACGTGGTTAGCGCAGACGTCATAAAGAAGATAATCAACGGCGAAAGCGGCATCAACGCCGCCACAAGCGAAAGCCTTCTGTTCAGGCTGGTAGATCCAAACAAATGGTACGCCGCATTCATAACCTCACCCTCAGAGGGAGCCAGCCTTATGGGGGGGCAGACATATACGGTGACATTTGACGGCATGAAGGATATCATGTACACGGCTACCGCCCTGGAGCCTGTGGTGTGTGACGGCGGCATAGTCAATATGCTGGAGTTTACCGAAAACATAGGCGAGCTGCTCAGCATTCGCGTGATCAAAGCTACGGTGACGGCCCAGCTTGCCGGCCTTGAGATGAATGCTGCTGCGGTAAAATCCAAAAACGGCGAGAGCTACATAACCACCAGCACGGGCGACGTGCCTGTGACGGTGATAGCCGTAAACGGCGACAAGGCGCTTATAACAGGCACCGGTCTCGTGGAGGGCATGAGGTATAAAAAGTAGCGGTATAAGCGGCAAAGACCGAAAGGACGGTGGCGTATTTTGAGCATAAGGGACAATTACCTGACGGTGATGGAAAACATTGCGTCCGCCTGCGCGGAGTGCGGGCGAAGTGAAGACGAAGTGAAACTCATAACCGTTACCAAATTCGTAGATACGGGACGCATAGCCGAGGCGGTTGCCGCGGGCGCGCGCCATGTGGGCGAAAACAGGGCTCAGGAATTCAGAGACAAGCTGGATTTTTTTAAAGAAAACGGCCTTGACGCGCATTTGATTGGACAATTGCAGACCAATAAGGTAAAATATGTAATAGGCAATGCAAGCCTTATACAGTCTGTGGACAGGCTGGAGCTTGCCAAAGAGATAAGCCGCCTTGCCGTAAAGGCGGGCATAACCCAGAATGTGCTTGCCGAGGTGAACATCGGCGGCGAGGCTCAGAAGGGCGGAATAGCTCCGGACGAGCTGAAGGACTTAATTTCGGTAATTTCCGAGCTGCCCGGCATAAGGGTTAAGGGACTCATGTGCGTGCCCCCTGCTGTGGGAGAGGGGGAGGCACGAAGGTACTTTGCCTCTATGAGAAGGCTTTTTGAGGATATCGGATCGGCGGGTATTCCCGGCGTGGATATGCAGGAGCTTTCAATGGGCATGAGCGGGGATTATAGATCGGCCATAAAGGAAGGCGCTACTATGGTACGGGTGGGAACGGCCATATTCGGCGCAAGACCGGCGGCTGCGGCAAGGGCGTAGAGACAGAGAGCCCCGAGCCTGACAATTACTACAGTGTTTTTCTCCAAGCGCCAATTAAACAATCTATTTTATTTAATTGAATGGAGGACAACATGGCAGGAATTCTTAACAAACTGATGGACTTCATCGGCATCGAAGATGTGGACGATGAAGAGTACAATGAGGATTACTTCAATGACGATCAGCAGGCTATGGCTGAAGACAATGTAGTCAGCCTTGGCAATCGCGGCAGGAGAAAGACCGCTGCCGCGGGCAATAACGTGGTAAGCCTTCCCACAGCGGCGCCCATGAAGATGGTAGTGTATCACCCCGTAAGCTACGAGGATACCCAGAATATCATCGACAACCTTAAGAGCCGCAAACCCGTTATCGTCAATATGGAAGAGCTTGAGATCGACTGCGCACAGCGCATACTGGACTTCATGGCGGGCGCTATCTATGCCCTCGATGGAACCATCTACAAGATCTCCCGCGGTATATTTGTCGTAGCTCCCACCAACTATGACGTTATCGGTAACGATGGCTATACCGACGTTGACGTGATCTGATTTAGGCTGCATTTCAGACTGTGCGGGGGGCATCCCCGCACAGGGCTGCAATTGCAAAACTCAGAGGTAGCATGAAGAAGAGCGATATAATAGAAAAGCAATTCAACAGGGCCTTTTGGGGCTACGATATAGTCGAGGTAGACCAGTTCCTCGACGAGATAGTTAAAGAGCTGGAGCACATGGAGCAGGAGAACAAGCTCCTTGAACTGCGCAACCAGATGCTTCTCGACCGCATGGCGCGGGATGGAGTATCCCTTAGCGAGGAAGATAAAAAGTAACAGAAAAAGCATAACTACGAATAAACGGCCGGCACTGTCCGGCTTTTTGTATGTTAATTTTTAAGCCCCCTGCCAATACTAAAAGGACCATGCAAAACACAGGGAGGCTACAATGCTGCCAAACAGGACATATAACGAATTAAACGAGAGCTGCTTTTCACAGACCGAGCTAAGCGAGGAGGCGAAGCTTCGTGCCGGCCTTTCCGCCAGAAAAAACAGGCGAAGCTCGCTTCAGCTCACCGCCGACAGGAAAGCGCTTATTGCCATATACAAAAAAATGCAGGAAAGGGAGGAGCAATGGGGCGCCCTCGAAGCATTGTTTCGCGATTTTTATATAGTTGAGCGAGTATTGAACGACTGCGATGAAAGACCCAAGCGCCTGCCGGTGCTGCTGCACGGCAGCCATGCCGGACTGCCGCGGATATACGATATAGCCGCCTGCATGGCCGGCAGACGGGACGGACGTATAGACGAGGCCACGATATACGCCTTCATGGAGGCGTATCAGAGCGTAACGCCGCTGACGATGGCAGAGGTGGCGGAGCTGCCCAACATGCTCAATGCGGCGCTGGTAAAGCTGCTTACGCTGGAATGCGAAAGAGCCTTAGAGGCGGAGAATTCCATGGAAACAGCAAAAAGCGCAGCTGCCCAGCTGGAGAGGATAAAGGAACGGGCGCGGCGGGAGGCGATTATAGACAGGCTGAGTCTCGGGGAGGATCCGGTGCTGTGCGAATGCCTGTATGGCATGATGAAGGAGCACGACGAAGGGATGGCGGAGCTGATAAACGCAAAGCTGCAGCTGGAGGATAAGAGCATAGACGGGCTTTGCGCCAAGGCGGCGGCGATGCGGCGGCGCAGCACTCAGCGGGCGGATAACGTCATAAGGAGCCTCAGATGCATAGGCGGTATGGACTGGAATAAAGCCTTTGAGGACCTGAGCGTTACCGACAGGGAGCTAAGACGGGATCCGGTATACGGCAAGATGGACGGACGCAGCAGAAGCTACTACCGCGCCTCTGTGGAACGGCTTTCGATGCGGCTGGGGGCTGCGGAGCAGGTTATAGCCCGGCAGGCAGTGCGCCTTGCCCAGAGCGGAGAAGGAAAAGAGGGTCAGGCGGGTTGGTATCTGTTTATGGAGGGCAGGGAACGGCTTTATAACGTACTCAGGCCAGACCTGCGCTTCAAGAAAAACAGCGAGGACAAAAAGCTCTGGAAATTCGAGATTTTCAATATAACCCTTGCCCTGCTCCTCGTATGGCTTGGAGCAACGGCGGGCATAGCGCCGCTGATACTGGCCATTATTCCCGCGTGGACTGTGGCATCGGGCATAAGCGTAAGGCTGTGGCTGCGGTTCAGTCCGCGCCGGGTGATACCCAGGATTGCGGAGAAGAACCTTACCGGCGGCAATAAGACTCTTATAGTGATACCTGCGCTTGTGACAGACGAAAAGGGTCTGAGGGCAGTATTTGAGCACATGGAGAACCATTATCTCGCCACCAGACTCAAGGGCTGCTATTACGCCGTACTGGGGGATTTTAAGGACGGCCCAAAGGAGCGCGAACAGGGTGAGGGCGGGCTTTTGCGAATGGAAAGGGAGCTTACGGCGCAGCTGAATAAAAAGTACCTTTCGGGGGATGGAGAACCGCTGTTTTACTGCCTGCACAGGCACCGCAGCTTTGCCGCAGCAGATGGCGTATATATGGGCCGGGAGCGCAAGCGGGGAGCCATATGCGACCTTGCCAAGCTTATATGTGAAGGGGACAAGGAGCCTTTCTGCCTTATTACAAATGAACTGCCGGAAGGTATAGAATACTGCATAACGCTGGACAGCGATACCATACTTCCCCCCGGAGCCGCAGCAGAGCTGATAGGCTGCATGGAGCATCCTCTGAACGCTCCGGAGATATTCGGCGGAACGGTGCGCCGGGGCTACGGAATGATAGCGCCGCGCATGGCATCTACATCGAAGGGCGCCGCAAAGAGCTTTTTTGCGAGGATAATATCGGGTTCTACCGGCGTGGACGGCTATTTTCCTACGGCGTCTGAATTCTACCAGGACGTGTTCGGCCGCGGTTCCTTCGGCGGCAAGGGAATATTCCACATACGGACATTCATGGATACCGCCATGCGGTGGATACCCGAAAACACCGTGCTGAGTCACGATATGCTGGAGGGCTGTTTCTGCGGCTGCGGTTACGCAGGGGATATCGCGCTATACGACAGCGAACCGGACGCGTTCATACCCTGGTGGAAGCGACAGCACAGGTGGCTCAGGGGCGACTGGCAGCTGCTGCCATTTTTGAAGGACTGGGTAAAGGACGCGGAAGGGGTGAAACGGGATAATCCTTTAAGCTGGCTTTCCAAGCGCAAGATACTTGATAACCTGAGAAGGTGCATGCTGCCCGCCAGCGTGCTGTATGCGGTGCTGCTAATGCCGTATACCGGCGGGGGCTGGCATATAGCGCTGGCGCTTTTCGCCCTATGCGACGGCTTCTTTACGGAGCTTATCACGCTGCCATTCAGGGCGGCGTTTACCCGCAATGCCGATCCTTTGGGAATGGCGGCTGATATGCTGCTGCCGGCCGCGCGGGCGGGGCTGGACATAATGGCGCTGCCATACGCCTCAGCGCGATCGGGGGACGCCCAGAGGCGCACGCTTTACAGAATGCTGGTGTCCCACAGGCATATGCTGGAATGGCAGACCGCAGCTCAGACCGGCTCAAGGCCAAAGGGAGTAAACGGCTACTATGGCGCGCTGTACATATGCCCGGTCATGGGCATAGTCATGGCCGCGGGTGCAATACTGGGCAAAACGCCGGCCATCGCGGCGCTTTTTGCTGCGCTGTGGTTAGCTATGCCGGCGGCAATATGGGCGCTGGACAGGAGACTCCCCAAGGAGAAACCAAGACCTGACGAAAGAGAGCTGCTTGAGGATATTGCGGAAAGGACCTGGGCGTTTTTTGAGACATTTGCCGGCGAGGGCAGGGGATATATACCCCCGGATAACTTTCAGCAGGAGCCGGAAAAACGCCCCGCCGTAAATACGTCGCCCACAAATATAGGCATGGCAATGGCGGCGGCGGTGTCCGCGGCGGAGCTGGGGTTTATTACGGCTGATGAACTGGAAAAGCGGCTGTCCGGCACAATGGATACTGTGGATAAAATGCAGAAGTGGCACGGGCACCTCTACAACTGGTACAGAACTGATACGCTGGAGGTGATGCATCCGCGGTATGTTTCTACCGTGGACAGCGGTAACTTCTGCGCCTGTCTTATTACAGGCGCAATGGCCCTTAAGAAATACGGCCGTGAGGATACGGCGGCGCGCCTTGAACGGGCGGCAAGGGAAACGGACTTTTCGGCGCTTTACGACGCGGAGCGGAAGCTTTTCAGGATAGGATACGATGGCGATGCCTGCGAGCTGTCAAATTCGTGGTATGACCTTCTTGCCTCGGAAGCGCGCCTGACGAGCCTTATAGCGGTGGCTCTCGGCAGCGTAAAGCCGGAGCACTGGTTCAAGCTCGGGCGTCAGATGGCGCCGGTGCTGGGCGGTACTCTGGTATCCTGGAGCGGCACGATGTTCGAGTACCTTATGCCGGTGCTGTTTACTGGGGCGGTACCCGATACGCTGCTTTACAACAGCTGCCTGAACGCCGTAAAGGCGCAGAAACGGCAGCGCTATGGCGGCGTATGGGGTATATCCGAATCAGGCTACTATGCATTTGACCGCAACATGTACTATCAGTACCGGGCCTTCGGCTTGCAGCGGCTCAGCCTTATGAGCCACCGGGAGCGCAGCAGGGTAATATCGCCGTATTCGACGATGCTCGCCCTGGCCTTCGATCCCCGGGGCGCCTGCGAAAACATAAGACGGCTTACAGGGGAGGGCGGATTGGGCCCATACGGCATGTACGAGGCGCTGGACTATACCGAGGGCCGGTCAAATCCGGAAAAGGATCATGCTGTAGTTCAAAGCTTTATGGCGCACCATCAGGGCATGAGCATGTGCGCCATAGCAAACGCGCTGTGCGATGGGGCGATAGAGAAGTACTTTATGTCATACCCTGCAATGCGCGCGTTTGAAATACTTACAGAGGAACGCGCTCCGGCCAGGGGCATACGCATAAAACCGCTGCATTCGGCTGAAAGCAGGGTGCAGAGGAACGGCGCGCGAAAGGAGGCGCGGCCGCGTATAATACGCGAAAGGTACAGTATACCCGAATGCCAGCTGCTGACCAATGGCAGCTATACGCTGTTCGTGACCGAAGACGGAGACGGCTTTTCAAAGTGCGGCGATATAATGCTTACGCGCTGGCGGCCTGACCATATACGCGGCCGGAATGGCGTACGGCTGGTGGTACGAAGCGGGAGCCATGCATGGGATGCTGCAAGGGGCGCTGAAGCCGTGTTTTACCCGTACAGGGCGGAATTCAATAACGCCCGCGACGGCATATCCTGCCGGATGGAGATATGCGCGGCAGTCGGGCAGAACGGCGAGGTGCGGCGCATCACCGTAAAAAACACCGGCACAGAGGAAAAACATATAGAACTGGGGGCGTTCTTTGACGTGTGCCTGAGCTCGCAGGCGGCGGATACGGCTCACCCATCCTTCAACAGGCTGAAGGTGGATGCCCACATGAGAGACGGCGCGCTGCTGTTTGAAAAGCGGGGAAAGGCTGCGGGCTGGCTGTACGGCAGGCTGATATCAAAGGGACAGGTGAATTACTGTGCGGACAGGCTAAAGGCGCTGGGGCGGCTGAAAACACCGGAGCAGGCCATGATGCAGCCAATGCTGCAAACAGAAAACGCCGAATGTCCGGTATTGCCGTATTTCGGGGCGCGGAGCGAGGTGACGGTAGCTCCCGGCGAGGGACAGGAGCTGTGGTTTATCATGGGTTATGCCGAGAGCGAGGAGCGGGCGTTGGAGGACTGCCGCGAGCTTCAGGGGCGGCTCAACGATTGCTTCGCCATGAGCGAGGCGCAGACTGACGGGCTGCTGAGGGAGACGGCTACGGAATACGGGAAGGCGGAGCTCTTTGAAAGGATCGCGGCAAGGCTGCTGCTGGAGATACCCATAAAGTACGGCGCCGTTGGGCCCGGGGGGACGGAAACACTGTGGAAGCACGGTATATCCGGCGACAGACCTGTGCTGCTGGTAGAAATACAGCGCATCACTGAGCTAAGGCTGCTGCGCTCCCTTATGGAGTTTTCGAAATACATGGCAAAAAGACTGCTGCCCGTGGACATTATCGCGGTGGGCTGCTACCCGAACGAATATCGGAACGAGCTGCGGGAGCGTATGGCGGCCATAATGGCAGAGGAGATAAGCTGCGGCAGGGCGCACCTTATCAACGGCTTTGAGCTGAAGGAGGGCGAGAAGGCGGCGCTGCGCTGCGCCGCTATGGTGGAAATAAAGGCGGACGTGAGCCTGAACAGGCAGTTTGCCCCCTCTGCCAGGAGGGAGGCGGAGTTGCGAAGTTATAACGGCTATAAGCATGGCTGCATAGACATAGGGCGGCCGGAGCTGAGCTTCGATAACGGCCTCGGTGGCTTTGATAAAAACGGAGAGTACGTCATTACCCTTGAGGCGGGGCAAAGCCTGCCTATGCCCTGGTGCAACGTGATAGCCAACGATACCTTCGGCTGCATAGTTACGGAACGGGGCGGCGGGCATACCTGGCGGGGAAACAGCCGGGAGCATAAGCTCACCCCGTGGTACGATTCCCCAGCCGAGGATATGCAGGGGGAGTTCATCCTGATAACCGATACGGCAAGCGGCGAGACGTTTTCGCCCTTCGCGAGCCTTATGCAGGGGCGGCGCATAATACGGCACGGCTACGGTTATTCGGAGTTTTTGTCAGGAGACTGCGGGCTTAAAACCAAGCTTACGGTGTTCGTCCATGAGCGGTTCAACGTAAAATACTCGGTGCTGAGTATAGCCAATCCCGGCAGCTCAAGGCGGGAGCTGAGTATAATGTACGGAGTGGAGTGGGCGCTGGGGCCGGTTCAGAGGAGGCATGGGATACACGCATACCCGATGGAATCCGGCATATGCGCAAGGAACCTGCTGGATAAGGGCAACGACGAGACGGCGTACATTGCCATCGTAAATGGTGAAGCCGAAAAGTGCTCTGACAGGGAGATTATATTCGGCCGGGGCTGGGACGCCGATGCACTGACTGGCGATAGCGGCCGTAGCGGGGCGTCCGCCCTGCGCAGCGAGGTGAACGTTGCCCCCGGGGAGGAGATACGGCTGGTGTTCGCGCTGGGCGAAGGCGGCGAGGACGAGATACGGCAATGCTTGAATGAGGACACGGACGCAGCCCTTGATAATGTCAGGACGCTGTGGAAGCGGAGGCTCAATGGCGTTGAGATACACACCCCGGACGCAGCCATGGACGCCATGATGAACGGGAGACTGCTGTATCAGGCCATTGTGGCCCGGGTGCTCGGCAGGTGCGGATATTATCAGTGCGGCGGCGCCGTGGGCTTCAGGGATCAACTGCAGGATATGCTTGCTGTGATGCAGACAGAACCCTGGCGGGCAAGACAGCATATACTGCTTTGCGCCTCAAAGCAGTTTAGGGAAGGGGACGTGCTGCATTGGTGGCACCGGCCGAGCCGGGGCGTGCGCACCCGCATAACCGATGACAGGCTGTTCCTGCCCTATGTATTGTGGGAGTACGTTCACCTGACGGGCGATCAAAGCATACTCACCGAGCAGGTGAGCTACCTTGAGGGCAAGGCGATACCCGATGGGGTCAGAGACGTATACGATGACTTTGCGGATTCATCATACACGGAGACGTTGTATCAGCATTGTGTCAGAGCGGTGGATAGCATAGGCTTCGGCAGCTATGGATTGCCCCTTATGGGCGGCGGTGACTGGAACGACGGAATGGACGATGTGGGCCGCGACGGCGGCGAAAGCGTATGGCTGGGCTGGTTCCTTCTGGATGTGCTGGATAAAATGTGCGTCCTGGCCGAAATGTGCCGCAGGAAAGCGGACGGTAAGCGCTTTGCCGAAAAGGCCAGAAAGCTCCGCCACTGCGTAGAGCAGGCGGGATGGGACGGCGCGTGGTACAGGCGGGCGTATTACGGCAGCGGCGAACCGCTTGGCGCAAAGGGGAACGTTGCCTGCGAGATAGACTGCATATCCCAGGCCTGGGCGGCAATATGCGGCGGTGAACATGCCGACGAGGCGGTGGATTCGATGCTCAGCATGCTTTACGACGAGCAGGAGGGCATGATAAAGCTGCTCACGCCGCCATTTACAGGGCAAAGCTGGCAGCGCCCCGGGTATATCGAGGATTACGTTCCCGGAGTGAGGGAAAACGGAGGACAGTACACACACGGCGCCGTATGGACAGTGCAGGCCTGCTGCAAGCTGGGCATGGGAGAGAAGGCTCTTGCGTTGTTCGACGCGCTGAATCCCATAAACCACGCGCTCACACGCGCACAGGCGGCAAAATACAAGGGGGAGCCATATGCCGTGGCGGGGGACGTGTATTCCGGACTCAATGCCGGACGGGCGGGCTGGACGTGGTATACGGGGGCCGCAGCGTGGCTGTATAAGATATGCCTTGAGGATATGCTGGGCATACGGAGGGAGAAGGATGCGCTGCGCATAGCGCCTACGGTGCCCTTTGAGGAGTACACTGTGAAATACAGATACGGCGAAGCAGTATACATACTGCACCTGAGCGGTAAAAGCCGGGGCACGGTACGGTGGGATGACAAAGGGAAAGGCCGCAGCACTGAATGGGCTGCGGCCTTTCATGTTAGGGGAAAACTATATAATAGGGACTTTTTATTTCAGGTACAGCTCCAGCTCGACCTCGTCCTCATCGCTGCGGCCGGACTCATTGAAACCGAGCCTCTTATACAGGCCATAGGCAGCCTTGTTATCGGGTGCGCAGGTGAGTGATACATGGTTTGAGCTTCCGAGGGGCTTAGAGGCTATGTAGCTAAGTACCCGCTGCATGGCGGCCTTGCCGTAGCCCCTGCCCTGATAAGCCTTATCTATCATCATATGCCAGATGTTGTAGGCTTCCTCGTCGTAGTCGTATATTACCATGACGTAACCTGCCATGGTATCGCCGGCGTACACTCCGAAGGGCTGGCACTGATCACGGTAAACATAGGCTTGAGCCAGGCTGCGTATGGGGTGGGATACGAATTTATCCTGCCCGTCTCCAAGCTGGAGATTGAAGCAGTCGATAAAGTTGGATTCGTCTATGGGCCTTAAAGTAATGTCTACCATATGTTGCCCTTAGGGAAGCTTGCAGTACTCGACAGCTATGCGGGAGGCGACCCGGGCGTTGTTGTAGGCCAGCTGCAAATTGGAGGCCAGAGACTCGCCGCCTGTCAAATCCTTTATGTGGGCGAGCAGGAAGGGAGTGGTGTCCTTGCCATGTATGCCCTGCTCCTTGGCCATGGACAGAGCGCGGTTGATAACGGTCTCCATCTCGTCAAAGTCAAGCTCATACTCCTTGGGTATGGGGTTGGCTATGAGTGCGCCGCCCTCCAGGCCCACATCCCATTTTGTTTTGATTATGCGGGCTATCTCATTGGCGTCCTTTGCGTTGTAGTCTACCCTGAACCCGCTCTTGCGGCAATAGAAGGCGGGGAAGTCATCGGTATCCACGCCAACCACCGGTACGCCCATGGTTTCAAGGTATTCGAGGGTCAGACCTATATCCAGTATGGACTTTGCGCCTGCGCAAATGACCGCAACGGGGGTATGGGCCAGCTCCTGCAGATCCGCGCTTATGTCCATAGTCTCGGTAGCGCCCCTGTGTACGCCGCCTATACCGCCGGTGGCGAATATACGTATGCCGGCGAGGGAAGCTATGAGCATGGTGGTAGCAACTGTGGTGGCGCCGGTCTTGCCGGTAGCAAGGTATACAGCCACGTCCCTGCGGCTGACCTTGCCTACGCCATTTGCCTTGCACATTATCTCAAGTTCCTCGGCATTGAGGCCTACCTTCAGCTTGCCGCCGATTATGGCGGTGGTAGCGGGTATAGCGCCTTCCCCACGCACTATTTTTTCTACGTTATGGGCGAATTCGAGGTTTTCGGGGTATGGCGACTACAGGCCTGCCCTCGTCTATTGCCTGCTGTATTTCGGGTGCAACGCTAAGGTAATCTTTGATGGTCATGGAATTTATCCTCTCTCAATAATTATTTTTTCTATAAGCTCAGGGCTCATTTCGGGATTGATCGTAGTAGCCGCCGATACGGCTACGGCCCCTGCCGCAAGGGCGTAATCTATGGTACGGTTTATGCCGAAGCCCTTTAAATAGCTGTATATCACGGCAGCCGTGAAGGCGTCTCCGGCGCCGGAGGCATTTGCGATGTTCTCTATTGGGCTTAGCGCCCGCTGAACCATGTTGCCTTCGCTGTCCATATACAGGCAGCCCTCGTGGCCCATGGATACGAATATGCGCTTTACTCCGCGGCAGAGAAGTATCTCACAGGCGGCCTTTACGCCCTCCGGAGTATCGGTATCATGGCCTGTCAGCACCGTAAGCTCCATTCTGTTGGGCTTCAGGGTATGTACCTTGCCTACGTAGGGCTTGAGCCGCCGGGCGTAGGCGGAGGATACGGGGTCGCAGAACAGAGGCAGCGCATCGCCGTACTGTGAGGTTATGCCCTCAACTACGGCTTCTGGCAGCGCCGGGTCGAATACCAGCAGTCTCGCACCCTTTATAATGCTTTCCCTGCGCTTTATAAAGTCCATATCCATGCGTTGGAGCACCGACATATCGGACAGCGCCACGTACATCTCCCCGTGCTCATCCAGCAGGGACATATAAGTGGAGGAGGGGTGCCCGTCTACTGTCATGCACTGGCTCATGTCAATGCCGGCGGCAGTGGATTCTTCCCGTATCATACGCCCGTAAAGATCGCTGCCCAGAGCCGAAATGAGCTTTACGCTGCCGCCCAGGCGGGCCAGGTTCTCGCATATATTACGTGTCACGCCGCCTAGGGATATGCTCATGGCGCCGGGGTTGCTGTCCGCCATTATTATGGGGTTTTTGCTGCGGCCGCAGATATCCACATTGGCCGCACCTATGCCTACGGCATAGTCAAAGTCATTTACCAGGTATATCCGTCCGCTGATATAGCCCTTTTTCTGAAGGTTGGATATGTGTACCGCAACGGACGCACGGGCGATATTGAGCCGGGAGGCTATCTCGCTCTGCTCGATATCCGGCTGCTTTTTTATTATCTCAAGTATTTCACGTTCCCGGCTGGTCATGGCGGCCACCTTTCACAACTTTTGTTTATAAAAATCAACTTATGTTTAGCATACTACTGCAAAACTATGCTGTCAAGACTGGTGTAATAAACGGTTGTATTGTGCCGCAAAAAAATGGTATATTGTTTTTAATAAATTCTAAGGAGAAGCGGAGTATGTTCAGGGACGGCAGGTTGTTTATAGGCAAGGGCGAAAAGGAAGTATATATAGAGCCTAAAATGGCCAACAGACACGGCCTTATAGCGGGCGCTACGGGTACGGGCAAGACCATAACGCTGAAAGTCATGGCGGAATCATTCTCAGATATGGGCGTTCCGGTATTTCTGGCGGATATAAAGGGCGATCTGGGCGGCTGTGTAAAGAAGGGCGCCGAGAATGAGAACATAACAAAACGTCTGGATTCCATGGGCATAAGCCGTGACGAATTCACATTCACAGGCTATCCAGTAAGGTTCTGGGATGTTTTCGGCGAGGGAGGCCACCCTGTGCGCACCACCATAAGCGAGATGGGCTCCACGCTGCTTTCGAGGCTGCTGGGCCTGACGGACGTTCAGAGCGGCGTAATGGATATAGTATTCCGCGTGGCTGATGATAAGGGCTGGCTGCTCATAGACTATAAGGATCTTCGGGCAATGGTGAGCTACGTAGCGGAGCACTCCAAGGAGCTTCTGAATGACTACGGCAATGTCACCAAGCAGTCCGTAGGCGCTATACAGCGCTCCCTCCTGCGTCTCGAGGACGAAGGCGCGGAAGCTTTCTTCGGTGAACCGAATATAGATATAAGCGACTGGATACAGACCAACGAGAAAGGGCAGGGGTACATAAACATACTGCATTGCGTAAAGCTGTACCATTCCCCGCTGCTTTACTCGACCTTCATGCTGTGGCTGCTGAGCGAGCTGTTCGAGACGCTGCCAGAGGTTGGCGACCCGGAAAAGCCCAAGCTGGTGTTTTTCTTTGACGAGGCCCATCTGCTGTTCAAGGGCGCGCCTACCGCCCTTGTAGACAAGATAGAGCAGGTGGTAAAGCTCATACGCTCAAAGGGCGTCGGCGTGTACTTCATAACCCAATCCCCTTCAGACGTGCCGGATACGGTCCTTACACAGCTCAGCAACAGGGTGCAGCATGCGCTCAGGGCATATACTCCCTCCGAGCAGCGGGCGGTAAGAGCTGCGGCGCAGACATTCCGGCCAAATCCTGCATTCAGCACGGAAACGGCCATAACCGAGCTTGCAACCGGCCAGGCGCTGGTAAGCTTCCTGGACGCAAAGGGAGTACCCGGAATAGTTGAAAAAGCAATGATACTTCCTCCTCAGTCTGCTATGGGTCCCATAGACGATGAGCGCAGGAAGGCCGAGATAGAGGCGGACGATCTCTACGGCAAGTATGAGGAAGAGGTGGATAACGAGTCCGCATACGAGATAATCAACGCCGAGCGGGAGGCCTTGCTGAAGGAGGAGATAGCCGCAGCAAAGGAGCAGCAAAAGAAGGCCGCCAATGAGGCAAGGGAAAAAGAAAAGAAGGCATCCGCAGGCGGAAGAAAGAAAAAAACTGCTACTGAGAAGATAGCCGACAAGGCCATGAACACCATAGGCCGTGAGATAGGTAAATCCATATCCCGGGGACTTCTGGGTTCGCTTAAAAAGTTTATGTAAGGGACAGAAAGCGTCATAATCCGAAAAAAAACCGCATAGCCTGATATACCGAATAAATTTGGGGGTAAGGCTATGATACAGGCGCTGCTGGAGCTTTTTGGCGGAATATTCGCCTTTGCGGGGCATATTACCGGAGGAAGCTCGTTTCCGGAGCCACTGAGCCCCGAGGAGGAGAAGGACTGCATAGCACGGCTGGAGGCGGGGGACGCGGAGGCGCGGCGGCTGCTGATAGAGCATAATCTGCGTCTCGTGGCCCATATTGCCAAGAAGTACACTACGCCAAAGCGGGACGCGGACGACGTGATATCCATAGGAGTGGTTGGGCTCATAAAGGCGGTATCCACCTTTAATTCGCAAAAGGGAAACACACTTGCCACATATGCCGCCCGGTGCATAGAAAACGAGATACTTATGTCGCTTCGCTCGGAAAAGAAACAGGCAGGGGAGGTGTCATTATCCGAGCCGATAGGCATGGATAAAGATGGAAACGAAATATCCCTTTCCGAGGTGCTGGGCTCTGACGAGGACGAGATACACAACGCCGTGGAGCTTACCGTGGCGGGAGAGTACCTCAGAAAGGCAATGGATACGGTGCTGACGCCCCGGGAGCGCAAGGTGATAGAGCTGCGCTACGGCCTGACGGGCGGAAGGATAGTGACACAGAGGGAGATAGCAAAGCTACTCGGAATATCGCGCAGCTATATTTCAAGAATAGAGAAAAAAGCGCTGCACAAGCTGAATAAAGAGCTGGGCGGCGATAAAGCTTAGGAGAGATAAAAATGTCAGATATAAAGAAGTCAAACGCAAAGTTCGGTCCCGCGGGGAACAGCGACAGCTTTTATCAGGAGGGGCATTCCGCTACGGTGGAGATGCCAAAGTGGATTTCAGCGAGGGGGCTCGATTGCTTTGAGTATTCCTTCGGCCGCGGAGTGCGCATGGGAGCTGATGGCGCCAAGGCCATACGAGCCGAGGCGGAAAGGTACGGCATACAGCTCAGCGTACACATGCCCTACTTCATAAACCTGGCTGCGGAGGACGAGGAAAAAAAGAAAAAGAACCTTGGTTATTTTATTGATTCCCTTAAAGTGGCAGAAGCTCTCGGCGCAAAGCGGGCTGTGTTTCACCCCGGCTCCGCATCCGGCGGCAACAGGGGGGAGATACTGGAGCGGGCCTGCGGCTTCTTTAAGGAGATAATAGCTGCACTGGACGAGATGAATCTCATGAATGTCACCCTCTGCCCCGAGACTATGGGGAAGATAAACCAGCTGGGCGATCTCGATGAGGTAATAGCCCTCTGCAACGTGGATGAGCGCATCTGGCCTACAATAGATTTCGGCCATCTCCACTGCCGTGGTCTTGGGGCGATAAAATCCAAGCAGGACTATGCCGATATACTGGACAGGCTGGAAAACGGCATAGGCACGGAACGGTCCAGGACCATGCATGTGCACTTTTCACGGATAGAGTACACAAAGGGCGGGGAAAAGATGCACCATACCTTCGCGGATACACAGTACGGCCCTGAGTTCATGCCGCTGGCGGAGCTGGTGGCGGAGCGGGATTACAGCCCGGTTTTCATCTGCGAGAGCAAGGGGACCATGGCGGAAGACGCAAAAGCCATGAAAGATATGTATTTTTCCGCTGCAAAAGCCTTGTTGAAGTAGTGTAACCTGTGATATAATGCAAAATGGTTATAATCTGCACATAATGCAGTGTAGGTAATATACACGATACTTTTTACTTTGGAGGTAATTCCTTATGATCATGGCTGGCGATTTCAGGAAGGGCGTAACCGTAGAAATAGACGGACAGGTCTGGTCCATCGTCGATTTTCAGCACGTTAAGCCCGGTAAGGGCGCCGCATTCGTACGTACCCGCCTCAAGAACGTTATGACCGGCGCGGTGCTCGAGCGCACCTTCAGCCCCACCGACAAGTATCCCACCGCTCACATTGAAACAAAGGAGATGCAGTATCTCTACAACGATGGTGACCTGTATTACTTTATGGATACAGAGACTTACGAGCAGCTGCCCCTAAATCACGAGCAGGTAGAGGATGCTATCAACTACATCATCGAAAACGATACCGTTACAGTTCGCTTTTTCAAGGGTAATCCCTTCTCAGTACAGCCTGCCAACTTCGTAACTCTTACCGTTACCGAGTGTGAACCCGGTGTCCGCGGCGATACCGCCACTGGCGCAAACAAGCCTGCCACCGTTGAGACCGGCCTGAAGATAGTCGTTCCTCTCTTCGTAAACGAGGGCGACAAGGTGCGTATCGATACCCGTACCGGCGAATATATGGAGCGCGTATAACGCATTCTAACAGAAAAACAAGGAGGTCAACTATGGGTTACATGAAAGAAAAGGTCGCATATCTCAAGGGCCTTGCCGAGGGTATGAATATTGGCGAGGAAGGCCAGGGTAAGCTCCTGAACGCCATGATTTCTACCATGGACGAAATGGCCGACGCTATCGACGAGAACGAAGCTGCCATGGCTGAGATAGACGAATGTCTGGACGACATCTACGACGAGCTGGACAATATCGACGATTATCTCTCCGACGACGAAGATGAAGACGAGGATGAAGAGGACGACGATTTTGTAGAGCTTCAGTGTCCCGAGTGTGGCGAGACCATCTATTTCGACGAGGACATGCTGGAGAGCGGCGAGGAGCTCCTCTGCCCCAACTGCAACGCCTTGCTGGTACCCACCCTTGAAGAGGACGATGACGAGGAAGAATAAGCACCTTCAATCCCAATAGTACACTGTACAAAGCAGAGGCCCGCGCTTTGCGCGGGCCTTTTGTGAAGGCCGACGGCTACCATTATCTCCAAGAATATAAAAACAAAGGAAAAGTGTCATGCTTGCATATATAGAGTCCGCAGCTTTAGGCTATATAATAGGCAACATCCAGTTTGCCGTAATATTCAGCTATCTGCTGCATCATGATGACGTGCGCCATCATGGCAGCGGTAATGCCGGCAGCACAAATATGCTGCGGGTATACGGCAAAAAGGACGGTATAATCACCTTCGCGGGGGATCTTTTGAAGGGCGTTGCAGGCGTGCTCATAGGCAGGCTGCTTGGCGGCGAGAACTGCGCCTATATGGGCGCTTTGGGCGTCGTACTGGGCCACTGTTACCCGGTGTTCTTCGGATTTCACGGCGGGAAGGGCGTAGCTTCATCCCTGGGCGCGGTTTTTACCCTCAACCCGCTTTATGGCGGTATAGTCTCAATAGTAGCTGCCATAGTGGCAATAACTACAAAGACAATATCCGCAGCTTCCCTTTCAGGCACCGCGGCATATCTCCTGATCTCGCTCATATGGGGCACGAGGGAAAATAAGCTCTTTGCAGCAGCCCTGTTTACCGTGATATGTATACGCCACAGGGAAAACATAGTTCGTATAATCGCGGGCAGCGAGGGGCGTGTGCTGGAAAAATTAAAAAAGGGAAAATAGCCTAAGGGCTTTAGCTTTAAAGAAATGAAATACGGACACGTTGTATTTGACATGGACGGCACCCTCATAGATACCTGCGAAGCGATACAACAGTCGCTGCGGGATACTATAGCCATGCTCACCGGCAATACGCCCACAGAGGCCGAGGTGCGAGCCACTTTTGGAACACCGAGCGATGCGGGGCTTAAAATGCTGGGAGTAAGGGACGAGGACATACCGAGGGGCATATTGCTCTGGAGCGAGAACATCAAAAAGTACGAGGATACGCCAAGGGCATTCGCAGGCGTGCGTGAGCTTATGGACGGGCTTAAAGCAGGAGGCTGCAGTCTGGGCATAGCTACGTCCAAGAATACGGCGGAGCTTGATCACAGCCGCGAGCAGTTCGGGGATATAGTATCCCGGGTGGACTGCATCATATGCGCGGACGACACAGCAGAGCACAAGCCTAAGCCGGGGCCGTTGCTCAAGTATATGGAATATACCGGCGCGAGGCCATCAGAAGTGCTTTACGTGGGCGATACGGTGTACGACATGCAGTGCGCTCGGGGAGCGGGCGTAGATTTCGCCCTTGCGCGTTGGGGCAATCCGGACGGCAGGATGGATGCAGATTACGACGAGCCGACGCCTCTGGCACTGTTGGAAAAACTCAGATAAAAAGCAAAAGCAGGAACGGGAAAAGTCCTCGTCCCTGCTTTTTTGATTTAGTCTATTTCGGCCATTACTGCTTCACCAAAGCTGTTATCAACCAGCTCGGAAAGATCTAACCTCGCGGTAAGCTCTCCGGCGCCCTCGAGTATATCCTGAAGCCGGGTGAAGGCGTCCTCGGTCATTGTGGGAACCTTGGTCCAGGAGTCGGTAGCCCGGTAGCTCTTTGCTACGGCAGACAGCGTGGCGATGTCGGTATCCGGGAAGTAGGACTGCATTGCGTAAGCGACCTCAATGTCGCTTGCCGCCCATACCCACTTCTGTGCCTTGTATATGGCTCGGACGAAAGCCGCTGCGAAGTCAGGATCCTTCTCTATGGTATCCTTGCGCATCATGAATGTGGTATAAGGTACTTCGCCGCTTTCAAGGCCCATATTGGTGACAATGTGGCCCTTGCCCTGTGCTGCGAAGGCAGAAGCGGTGGGCTCGAACAGCGTCACGTAGTCGCCTGTGCCGCTTTCAAATGCGCCGCCCATAAGGTTGAACTGTATGTTGCTTATTACCTCAACGTCACTGCCCGGTTCAAGGCCATGCTGCCTTAAAACATAGAGCAGGGTCATATACGGCATTCCACCTGGGCGCCCTGCGATAATAGATTTGCCCTTCAGCTTGGAAAAATCAAAGCTGTCGTCCGCTTCTCTGCCAAGCAGGAAGGAACCGTCCCGCTTGGTGAGCTGGGCGATTATCATAGGGTGGTCCGCCTTGCCCTGATTGGTCACGTATATGCCTGTTTCAGGGCCCATGAGAGCTGCATCCGCCTCGCCCGAAAGCAGTGCCGTCATGCTGGCGTCGCTGCCGCCACCTGTGACGATGTCAACCTCAAGGCCTTCCGCCGCAAAGAATCCCTTTGAGCAGGCCACATAAAGGGGGGCATAGAATACGGAACGGGTGACTTCGTTGAGCGTTACTTTGCGCAGGCCGCTTTCGTCTTTGCTGCAGGCGGTAAGTGCAAACAGCATCATAAGGCACAGCAGCAAAGCTGTCAGTCTTTTCATGATAAGCATATTCCTCCATATCAGTTTACTGCTATACTATGAAGGAAGTGCAGATTTAGTGCATGGAAAAGGCCGCCCTCATGAGGCGGCCGGCGTTGCTGCAGCAAGAAGCTATGCCTTACGGTGCATGAACTGCGTGCGCGCATAGTGGCCGAGGGCTATGAAGGAGCATACTATGGACATACAGAACAGCGCGGTGCTGAGGCCGCATATACGGCGAAGCAGCAGCGGAAGCGGGAATTTCTCCAGAAGCGCCATTGTTATGCTGGCGCAGAACAACACGGTGGAGGCCTTGCCGAAGCGGTCGGAATAAGCTACCACATTGGAGCGGAGCATTATCAGCCCGCCGATTATCATAAGGCTTTCTTTTATTATCACAGCGGCCAGCATAAGCTCGTGTATCCAGCCCTCGGTATAGAAGCAGACTGATACCACGAGAAGCGTTACCTTGTCTGCAAGTGGATCCAGTACCTTGCCGAGATCGGATACGCAGCCGTATTTTCTGGCGATAGCTCCGTCCAGCACATCGCTGACCATAGATATGATAAAAGTTATCACACAGGCGTTGTACTGATGGCAGACGAAGAAATAGGCAAATACCCCGGCGCAGGCTATGCGCACAAGCGTGAGTATGTTTGGCAGATTTTTCATTGGCGGTATCACCCCCGAATAAAACGCTTTTCACTATAAGGATAACCCATATGGCGGCTAAAAATAAAGCCTTTATCATAATTTTATATAAAATAGCCGGTTTTGACCATTGGAATTTTTAATGGGTGACAATCCGCAGCCGCATGAACGGAAAAATTGCGGCATTTTTTAAAACAGACCGTTATTCCGTTGACATGGCAAGTGCTAAAGTATAAAATAAATAAGGTTTGTATACTGCCTGTTTATCGGGCTATCAACAAGAGATAAGGAGATTTTCAATGCTTAAGAACAACCGTATCCTCCGAGTGCTTGCGGCGGTGATGACCGTTATAATGGTTGCCTGTGCCTTTGCAGGCTGCAGCGCAGTTGTGCAGGATCCCGTAGTTGCAAAGGTAGGCGATGTTGAGATACTGTATTCCACATTTTACAATGCATTCAGCACCTATGCACAGTATGGCATCATAGATACCAGCAACTCCGAGACCGCAAAGGACGGCCGCCAGATGATAATGGATATGCTGGTGAATTCCGTAGTACCCGTGGCGGAGGCGCATAAGATCGGCCTCGAACTCACCGAAGAAGAGGCGAACAAAGCCAAGGAAAACGCCCTCTCGGCCGCAAACAGCTACCTTAGCCAGTATGAGGACAGCGAAATAGAGGACGAGACAGAGCGCCGCGAGGCCGCCATAAAGGCCTTCGATGAGGCATATAAGGCCAACGGCTACTCCTTTGCGGCAATACTCGCCGATATGGAGCAGCAGTATTTGGACGAAGCCCTGGGCCAGAGGATACTGAATGACCATTATTCTACCATAGAAGATCCTACCGACGAGGAAATACAGGCCCGCTACGACGAGGAACTGGCAGCAGACAGGGAGGCCTACGAAAAGGATCCTTCCCAGTACTATAACGATGAGAGCTACTATTCCTACTATGGCAACCTCAAGCCGTTAGTAGCCCCCGATGGACTGTACTACGTAAAGCATATACTCATCAAGAACGCCGAGAATGCCGATGAGGACAAGAAGGACAGGGACTACAAGGCCCTTGCGCAGGAAGTGCTGGACAAGGTAAACGCCGGCGAGGACTTTGAAGCCCTTATGAAGGAATACAATGAAGATCCCGGCATGGACAGCAAGCCCGATGGTTATATCGTGGGTGAAACCTTTGAAAACGTATATGACGAGGCTTTCCAGAAGGCGGCAGCTGCCCTGAAGAAAGAAGGGGACGTTTCCGGCTTGGTAGAGGGTACCTACGGCATACATATAATCAAGCGCTATAAAGATGTAAGCACCGACGTAGTTCCCCTTGAGGACGTAAAGGACGATATAAAGAATCTTATCATGAGCGAAAAGAAGGACGAGATGTACGATCAGCTCATGGAGCAGTGGAAGTCCGAGCTGGATGTAGTTACCTACGACAAGCGAGTACAGTACGTGGGCGTGAACCAGTAATAAAAAAGCAGCATAGATCAGACAAAAAAGAGCGGCAGCTTTGCCGCTCTTTTGCTGTTTTCAGTTTACGTTGAAGCTGAAGTTGGCGCCGTAGCCCATGCCGTTGAAGTCCGGGCAGTAATAGTAAATATAGTATTCTCCCGGACCGTCCACCGTTACCTTGTCTCCCGTTATGGTCTCTCCCGCCTGCCCCGGAGGAACGGAGTATTCCCAGTGCTGGGCGGTGTGGGTCTTTGCCTTGCAGTCCTTCGAGTATACCGGCGCCGAAACCTTTATATCCAGCGTGAGAGGGAATTCCGTTGCGCCTCTTACGCTCTTTGGCAAAAACTCAGCGCCGGGGTAGCTGAATAGAGAATATCCCTCCAGCCTCGTGTCGTTCGGGCGCGTGATGAGCTCGCAAGTGCAGGGTATCTCCTCAGCAACCTCAGCAGCTTTAACAGCCTCAACGGCCTTTTCTGCAGGCGGCGTCTCGTCATGCGTCTGTGCTTCCTCTTTTGTATGTATCCCGCCGCCTGCGGCAAGGCCGGAACAAAAGCCCAGCAGCAGCGCAAGAATGACCGGTGCAGCACGGGGGATAAAGGGCTTTTTCTTTTTCGCACCCAAGTCTTTAAGCAGCTCATCCGCTGAGGAATACCTGTCCTTCGCGTTGAATTCGAGGCATTTTTTGATTATACGCCCCATAGGGCAGCTTATCTCAGCTCCCGGGGCGTATGGCTTGCCCTCTGCCGCCTCGTAGAGCGTTGCGCCGAGGGAGTATATGTCGCTTTCCGGCCCGGTCTGGCCGAAGCCGTATTGCTCCGGCGCGGCATAGCCGTGGGTGCCGAGGGTAACGGTATCCGAGGTGGCCCCCGGCTTGAAAAGGCGGGAGGCGTCGAAGTCTATGAGCACATATCTTCCGTCGTCGGTGCGTATTATGTTTTCCGGCTTTATGTCCCTGTGTATTACGGGCGGGCAGCTGCCGTGCAGCAGAGAAAGGGCGGAGCATATATCTATGGCGAGCCGCCTTAGCTCCTCCTCGCCCAGCGTTCCGTCATGCAGCGCTTTCCTCAGGGTAACGCCGTCGATATATCCCTCGGTCACGGTCGCCCCATCCTCATCTTCCCTTACGGATATGACCTTTGGCAGGTTGGGGCTGTTCAGGTTCATGAGGGCGCAATAGAGCGGCACGGCGGACTTGCTTATCCTGCGCTGGGTCGCGCATACCCTTCCATCGGCTCCGTATGCGAACATGACCCGGCCTTTGGCGGCAAAATCGTCTTTAAGCGTCACAGGGTATCCTCCTTTATATCGAAAAGCAGATCATTGCATTGACTCAGCCCTATGCCTCTTTCGAGGGCGAAGATAAGCGCGCCATCGCGGTGAAAGCGGGGATCGAGCAGGGCGTGGCGGCTGATGCGCAGCAGCGTCTGGCATTCCGATAACGTAGAGCCAATTGCGAGGCAGAAGGCCACCACGGTATCCCGCCCCGGCGTGCGCTCATCGTTGAGTATGCGGTAAACGTAGTTGCCGGTGCCGGTGCGCGCAGATATATCGCCCGGACGCAGCCCGTACTTATCCAGCAGGGCGTAAAGGCAGCCGCCCGGCGTATCTTTTATGAGCTCGTCTTCGTATTTTTGAAAAAAAGATAATAAATCTGAAGTCTGGCTGAGGAAGAAAAGCAAATTGGAAGTACTTATGCTCAAGGGCTGTCCCCCCCCCTTCTTGTATCAGAATAAACCAGATGTGCGCCCCTGTCAACACAAAAGGCAGCGGGCGGTTTTTTCGCCTCCGTGTCGAAGAAAAGAGCTGTTCTCCGATGGTATGATTTTACAAAACGTATCCATACTATAACCACACACCGTGTCCGATAAGGAGAAATGCAAAAAAATGAAAAGAACAGCCGCCGTGATGCTTCTCATAATATTGTTGGCTGCGGGCTGCGCCGATGCGGAGGCAGGGAAGCCCATATTTGAAATGGCCCCGGCCGCCGTGACCGCTGCGCCCACGCCGGAGCCTACTCCCGCGCCCACACCGGAGCCTACGCCGGAACCGACGCCGGAGCCCATACCATTTTCGAAATACGCGCCTACCGTAAATATGTCCTTTGAGGAGCTGATAGGGGACGATGGGGACAGGAGCCTGCCGAAGGGATACCCAAAGGCGGGCACGTATAAGATAATAGTCGATATAGCGCATCAGGTGACGATGGTATACAAGGCGGACGAAAGCGGCGAATACAGGCCGGAAAGGTATATGCTCTGCTCGACCGGAATAAATGGCCGCACGCCGAAGGGGACCTTCAAGATGGGGGCGTACAGGGTGCGCTTTTCGAAATTCGCACGGGACGGAAGGTACGGGCAGTACTGGACGCAGATACGCAAGGCGATTTACTTTCACACCACGCTGTACACCGCAAAGGACGTGAACGCATACGAAGAGGCCTCCTTCAACAAGCTGGGCGTGGCGGATTCCCACGGCTGCGTGCGGCTTACGGTGCCGGACGCAAGGTGGATGTGGTATCATATCGCCCCCGGCACGGAGTGCGTGATACGGGAGGGAGACCCCGATGACGCAGAGACCGCCGCGATAAGGGCGGGGCTTACGATAGCCAAGGCGCCGGAGGAGCGCGTGGAGCTTTCGGCGGGGACTGCGCCGTATACCGACGATTGGCGCGTGGAGGATATACCCATAGAGGAAAAGTTCCGCCAGGGCAGCCAGAACTGAAAAACCGCATATTGAGACACTCCGAGGCTGCCCGATAATATTAGGGCAGCCTTTTGAACTGTTGCAATTTTTGGCCGGTTTTTGTATGCTATAAGCATATCTGAAAGGACATTGGTGCTTTATGACTAAAAGGGCTTATTACGCTAACGGCGCGCTGGAGTGCGAGGCCACAGTGCTGGAGTGCAGAGCCGTGGAGAACGGCTTTGAGATACTTACCGACGTTACCTCTATTTTTCCGGAAAGCGGAGGACAACTGTCAGATACGGGCTTTATTGGGGATTCCCGCGTGACCCACGCCCGCGAGGAGGACAGCGAGGTATGGCATCTCTGCGATAAGGCCGTAGAAGCGGGTGCAAAGGTAAAGATAGCCGCCGATACCGGGCCCCGCCTGGACCACACACAGCAGCACAGCGGAGAACATATACTTTCCGGCATGGCAAGTAAGCTGTTCGGAGCCAAGAACGTAGGCTTCCACATGGCGGAGGACTATGCTACCATAGACCTCGACACACAGCTCACCCATGAGCAGATAAAGGAACTTCAGCGAGAGGCTAACCGCGCGGTGCAGCGCAACGTTCCTGTTACATATGAGACGGTTCAGGGCGAGGAACTTGAGAATATCACGCTACGCAAGCAGGCCAAGGGCCTCAAGGGAGATATCCGCATAGTATATTTTGACGGGGGAGAGGTAGATTCCTGCACCTGCTGCGGCACACATGTAGCTTTTTCCGGCGAGGTAGGATACATAAAGATAACCGCCCATATAAAATACAAGGGAGGCACCCGTATATGGTTCGCCTGCGGCATGCGCGCCGTCGAGGATTCGCTGAATAATCAGGATATCGTGGATTCTCTTGCAGTGCGCTTCAGCGCAAAGCAGGAGGACGTGCTCAATGCAGTTCTGCGTCAGGGGGACGAGCTCACCGCCGCAAGACATCAGCTCAAGGAGCGCACCGAGAAGCTAAACGAATTCATAGCGGCGGAATTGCTGGGCAAGGCGGAGGTGATAGGCGCCACAAAGCTTATAATAGATATGCGGAAGGGCAGCTCCATGAACGAGCTGAAGAACCTTGGCGATATGCTCATAAGGGACGAAAACGTCCTGGCGATGCTCTTTGGCGAGAACGGGGACAGCCTCGTATATCAGCTGGCACGCGGCAGGAACGTCAAGACCAGCATGAGGGAGCTTATAAAGGCGGTGAACGCAGCGGCAGGCGGCAAGGGCGGCGGAAGGGATGAGTACGCTCAGGGCAGCGCTAAGATAACCAGCGCAACGGACGCCGAGGGCAGCATAGAGAGCCTCAGAGGTTATTGCAGGAGCATGCTGAAGGCATAAAAGCACAGAAAAACAGCGAATATACTGTTGACAAATATCCCGAATGTGATATAATAACCAACGGCAAAGCAGAAGCAGCCCGCTTCTCACCCGCCGGCAGAATTCAGCCAGGCGCGGTAAATACAGGCAAGGATTTGAGCTAATGTATTCGGCGGGTCTTCAGGCCCGCTGAATTTTTTATATGGAGGTGTCCACCATAGCCAAGGAAGAACTTCAGATCAACGAGGAGATCCGCGATAAGGAAGTGCGCCTTATCGACGAGAACGGCAACCAGCAGGGCGTTGTTCATAGCGACGTCGCTCTTCGCATGGCAGAAGAAGCGGGGCTTGACCTCGTCAAGATAGCCCCTCAGGCCACGCCGCCCGTATGCAAGATAATGGACTACGGCAAGTACAAGTTTGAGCAGGGCAAGAGAGAAAAGGAAGCCAGGAAGAACCAGAAGGTCATCGATATAAAGGAGATACGCCTTTCCGCCACTATCGATACCCACGATATGGAAGTTAAAGCCAAGGCAACCGAAAAGTTCCTCAAGAACGGGGACAAGGTAAAGGTGACTATCCGCTTCCGAGGCCGCCAGATAAAGCACGGCGACCTGGGACTGGACGTAATGGACACTTTCTACGATATGGTCAAGGACAGTGCTGCGATCGACCGCCCTGCTAAGCAGGAGGGACGCAATATGTTCATGATATTAACACCCAAAACCAATTAATACAGGAGGAATACCCCATGCCGAAAATCAAGACCCATAGGGGTGCCGCAAAACGCTTCAGCGTTACCAAGTCCGGCAAGATCAAGAGAGCAAAGGCCTATAAGAGCCACATTCTTACCAAAAAGACCACTAAGCGCGGCCGCAGACTGCGTAAGGGCGGCTTTATTGCCGAGTGCGAAGCCAAAAAGGTTCGCGAGCTGATACCTTATAAGTAGGAGGAAATGAATCATGGCAAGAATAAAGAGAGCAGTTAATGCCGTTAAAAAGCGCCGCAAGGTCTTTAAACTTTCAAAGGGTTACTATGGTGCTAAGAGCAAGCAGTACCGTGCAGCTTCCCAGCAGGTAATGCGTTCCATGGCTTATGCCTACGTTGGCCGTAAGCTCAAAAAGCGCGAGTACCGCAAGCTTTGGATCGCCCGTATCAACGCCGGCGCACGCATCTGCGGCACCACTTACAGCCGCATGATCGACGGCCTCAAGAAGGCTGGCGTGGATGTGAACCGCAAGGTTCTGGCCGATCTCGCCGTAAACGATATGGCGGCCTTCAAGAAGCTGGCCGATATCGCTGTCGAGGCAAGGGCCTAATAAGCTTAAATAAAATAGCGTAGTCAGAAACGGCTGCGCTGTTTGATTAAAGGGAGGATGCGCCAATGCTTATACAGAGCACCCGTAATCCAACGGTAAAGCGTGTACGTTCACTGCTTACCAAAAAGGGCCGAAGGGAGACGGGACTGCACCTGATAGAGGGCGAAAGGCTTGTTGCGGAGGCCGTTTCCTCAGGCGCGGAGATAGATTCGCTGTTCGTCGAGGAGGGCCGTGAGCCTGTGTATTGCCCGAATGGCAGCGTGTATCAGGTGACGCGGCATGTCCTGGAGGGCATGACGGATACTGACAACCCGCAGAGCGTCTGCGCGGCGGTAAAGACCCCGGATATTAAGCTCCCGGACGAGTATCCGGAAGGCCTTATAGTGGCGCTGGACTGCGTGCAGGACCCGGGTAATATGGGGACCATAATACGCACAGCTGACGCTATGGGTGCCGCGGGGCTGCTTTTGAGTTCCGGCTGCGCAGACCCATTTGGCCCAAAGGTGCTGCGTTCTACAATGGGCAGCATATATCATCTGCCCATATGGCAGGGCGAGCTCACTGCTGAACTTGTAAAGCTGAAGTCTGAGGATTTCAGACTGATATGCGGCCACCTCGCAGGAAACGAGATATTGCCCGAGCCCGGCCGCCGCTGTGTGCTTATAATAGGAAACGAGGGCAACGGAGTGTCAGATGCTGTGGCGGAGCTGTGCGATAAATACAGGCTGCCCATGTTCGGAAGGGCTGAGAGCCTCAACGCCTCAGTGGCCGCCGGCATAATGATGTACGAAATAGCTAAAGAAATGCGCAAATAGACGCTAAAAAAGGAGATGTAAACTATATGTGGTTTGTCTGTGCCATATTGAGTGCGGTGTTCGCCGCCGCAACGTCCATACTCGCCAAGGTAGGTATAGAGGGAGTAGGCTCTAACCTCGCCACGGCCATACGCACTATGGTAGTTGTGGTGATGGCGTGGGTTATGGTGCTTATCACCAACCAGCAGGGAGGAATAAGCGAGATAACGCCCAAGAGCTGGCTGTTCCTGTGCCTGTCAGGCCTCGCTACCGGCGCTTCGTGGCTCTTCTACTATAGGGCAATACAGATAGGCGAGGTGAGCAAGGTAGTGCCTATAGACAAGCTAAGCGTAGTCATAACGCTGATACTTGCGTTTGCGTTCCTGCATGAGAAGTTTACATGGAAGAGCGCGGTAGGGTCTGTGCTCATAACTGCGGGGACACTTATAATGGTGCTGTAAAACTCCCAAGGATAAGGTTTAGAGCACAAACATCGTTTAAAAAGCAGGAGGTAAAGTGGACAATAAAAACAACTGCATTATTTGCGGAGCCGAGCTTGAGTATTTTAATTCGCCGAAAACGATGGAATGCGAGCTGTGCCACAGGATATTTCAGGCTAACGCCGCCTGTAAGAACGGCCACTATATATGCGATAAATGCCACAGTACCAACGCTGTGGAGCTGATCCACAGCGTGTGCGGCAGCACAAAGAGTAAAAATCCAATAGAAATAATGCGGAAGCTGATGGCACAACCTGCGGTGCATATGCACGGCCCGGAACACCACATACTCGTGGGCTCTGCGATTATAGCTGCTTTTCATAACTGCGGAGGAGATGTGGATCTGAATGCCGCATTGGATGAAATGAAAAACAGGGGAGAACAGGCGCCGGGTGGGATATGCGGGTTCTGGGGCTGCTGCGGTGCAGCAGTCAGCTGCGGAATGGCAATAAGCATAATAACCGGAGCAACGCCGCTTAGCGGGCAAGAATGGGGTTTAGCCAACCTTATGACGTCCGAAGCACTGGAAAGAATAGCGGCCATAGGTGGCCCGCGGTGCTGCAAGCGGGACAGCTTTACAGCTGTAAGCGCTGCGGCGGAGTTCATAGAGGAGAAATTCGGTATAATGCTTGAAATGCCGGAGAAAATCATTTGCGGCTTTTATCCCATGAATGGACAGTGCCTTGGGGATAGATGCCCGTTTCATCCTTAAAAAGCTGAAGATAAACAGAGAAGAGCCCCATTTAGGTGAGGCTCTTTCATATGCTTTATATTATGTTCTCGCCGCCCTTTGCCAGTCAGGGTATATGCCCACCTTGGCGAGCATGTGGTACAGCTTGTGCATGGGCATGCCGATTACGGTAAAATAGCAGCCCTCTACCCGCTTTACGAATACCGCAGCGGGGCCCTGTATACCGTAGGCTCCCGCTTTGTCAAGGGGCTCGCCCGAGGCTACATAGGCGCGTATGTCAGATTCGGGTATATCCTCCATGGTCACTTCGGTGGTGTCATGGCATACGTCGTAGCCCTGATCAGTCAGTACCGCAACGCCGGTGTATACCGTGTGCGTTTTGCCGGAAAGCTTTTTCAGTATGTTCACGGCATCCTCGGGGTCCCTGGGCTTGCCGATTATTTCTCCGTTAAGCCATACTATAGTGTCCGCGCCAACTACACAGGCTCCGGGGTTATCCTTCTTTACGGCGCCCGCCTTGCGAAGGGCGAGCTGCTCCACAAATTCCCCGGGCTCGGTAAAGGGTATGTTCTCGTCGGCATCGCTGGTTATGGCGGTGTAATCGAGGCCCACAAGGCTGAAAAGTTCCCTGCGGCGGGGAGACTGGGAAGCGAGAATAAGCTCCATATATTCCACCTCCAAAATCATTTTCGGAAAATCACATATTGTAGAATATCACAGCTTGCGCTCAAACGCAAACCCGGAGGGTATATCTGTAACAATATATGGAAATACTTTTTTGTGAAGATCACACGGAGGTATTTCTATGTTTGGAATAAAGTTTTTGAGGGATATATTCGGCGAGGCGGTAGCGTTGGATCTTGGAACTGTGAACACCCTTGCAGCCATAAGGGGCAGAGGAATAGTGCTGCGGGAGCCCAGCGCCGTGGCGGTGTCCACAGGCAGCGAAAGGGAGATACTCGAGCTGGGCGACAGAGCCATGCAGATGCTGGGCCGCACCCCGGGGCAGATAACCGTAAGCTACCCGATGAGGGACGGCGTGATAGCGGACATGGCGCTGGCGGAAGCCATGATACGCTTCACCATAACCGAGGCGCTGGGCAGAAAGGCGGGGCCGGTAGGCATACGCCTTGGGCTTTGCCTGCCCCTATGCGTAAACGATATAGAGCGCAGGGCGCTGATGGAGGCTGCAAAGAACGCGGGCGCAAGGGATATGATAGTGCTGAACGAGGCCCTTGCCGCCGCCATAGGCGCCGGACTGCCTGTGAGCGATCCTGTGGGCAACATGGTGGTGGATATAGGCGGAGGAACTACGGATTCTGCAGTGGTGGTGCTGGGCGGCATAGCCTGCCATAAGTCAGTCCGCACGGGCGGCACGCACATTGATAAGGCCATAGTGGAGTACATAGCCAGGGAATATAAGCTCAGCATAGGCGAACGTACTGCGGAGCAGATAAAGCTCACACTGGGCAGCGCCCTCATGGGGGGCGACGAGCATATGGAGGTGAGGGGCAGAAGCATGGATACCGGGCTGCCCCAAAGCATAGTCGTAGGACAGGGTGAGATAAGCTATGCCATAATAAAGCCGGTGCGCCGCATAGTGGGTGCAATAAAGGATACGCTGGCGGAGACGCCGCCCGAGCTTGCGGGGGACATATATACCAACGGCATAACGCTAACCGGCGGCGGAGCCATGCTGGACGGCCTTGCAGAGTATGTGAGCCGTGAGACTCAGATGGAGGTGCGCGTAGCCGACGAGGCGGAGAACTGTGTAGTGCTGGGTGCGCTGAAGGCGCTGGACATAAAGGACAGAATAGACTGCATACAGGACGGTGAGCTGACCGCATAAGCATTGCAATATGGCAAAATCCGGCCTGGTTTTTAAACAAATGTAACGATTTGCCGTCATGCCTTGCGCATGGCGGTACTTGCATTTATAATAATTATCGGAGTTTTATAATGAGTTTGTATATAGCGGCCGTGGAAAGTTTTTTCCAAGGCGTAACGATAAGGAGCAGGTAATGCACGATTTTTTTCGCAGCAAGGGCTTTTTGATCATCCTGATAATAATAGCTGTGCTGTCTATATTCATAGCGGCCACATACCGGGACAGGGCAAAGGTGTCCTTTATTGAGGATACCGTAAACTCGGTGGTCAAGCCGGTACAGAGCTTTTCCGTGAAGGCGTCCAACTCTATAATACACTTTTTTGAGAGGGTTTTCAGCTCTACGGATCTTGATAAGGAAAACGAGCAGCTCCGGGTAAAGCTGGCTCAGTACGAGATAATCGAAAGCGAGCTGGAGACGCTGCGGGAGGAAAACTCGCGCCTCAAGGATCTTTTGAATTACACGGATATTACCGATAACTACAGCTATATAACCTCTACCGTAATAGGCAAGAGCCAGGGTATATGGTTCAGCGAATTTACGGTAAATGCCGGCCGTAAGGACGGCGTAGAGGAAAATATGGCGGTAGTAAACTCGCAGGGACTTGTTGGCCGCGTAAGCAGCGTCAGTGCAAATACCTGCAAGGTAACCGCTATAATTGACAGCACCTCTGATATAAGCGCCATGGTGGAGCGCACACGCGACTACGGCTTTGCGCGGGGTATACTTAATACCGACGAAAAGGAGACGCTGGAGCTTTACTATCTGCCCAGCGGCTATGATCTGGTTCCCGGCGACACCATAGTTACTTCAGGAATAGGCGGGACCTTTCCAAAGGGCATAGCCATAGGTACGGTGACTGAGGTATCCCGCTCAAACGACGATGCGGAAGAAAGAAACGCCATAATCGAGCCTGCGGTTGATTTTCTCAGGCTCGAGGAGGTAATGATAGTAAAGGTCGATACCAAAGAGGAGGAAAAGACAGAGTAATGTACCGGCTGTATGCGGCGATAAGCATAATAATCGGGATGTATCTCGATTCGGTGCTGTTCGCAAAAATAAATATAGCCGGCGTAGTGCCGGACTGCGTGCTGGTGGTGATAGTATGCATGGGGATACAGCTGGGCGCCACCGAGGCTGCGGCGGTTGGCTGTGCTGCTGGGCTTGTCATAGATATACTTTTCGGCAAGGCGGTAGGCATAAACGCCATAGCCTATATGATAGCCGGCTCCGTGGGAGGCATATTCTATAAAAAATATTTTGCGGACAATATGATTATCCCGGTGCTGACGGTTGGCGTATGCGCTTTCTTGAAGGAAAACCTCATGGCAATACTCACCAGGATGGTCGGCGGAAGGTTTTCGTATTTCGACATGCTGATAACCTACATGGTGCCTTCGGCACTTATGAGCGCGGCACTTTGCATACCGGCGCACGCACTGCTCAAGCCCAGGCTGATGCTCTCCGCCAAGAAGCGCTATGACAGAAGCGCCGGAGGGATAAAATAATGAAGAATAGCGTATCGAGATTCATAATAATATCGTTAGTTCTGATGTGCCTCATGGGTGCGCTCATATATAAGCTCCACGAGGTCACTATAGTAGAAGGCGCACAGTATGCTGAGGCGGCCGCGAATACCAGCACCAGCTCAATAGACATAAAGGGCACCCGCGGCAGGATACTCGACCGCAACGGGGTGGTATTGGCATACAGCAAAAACAGCTATAATGTGGAGTTCCTTCGGGATGCGGACAACCGTACCGATTACGACTCCGCCACATATACCGATTCTCTCATAAAGGCCATAAAGATAATAGAGGACGGTGGCGGTAAGACCATCGACACATCGTATATACGCCTGGGTGAGGACGGCAAGCTCACATATGAGTGGGGTGTGAAGAGCAAGGCAGCCCAGGTGGCCAGATACAAAAACTTCTGCCAGTCCATGGGCTTCAATATAAGCGAATCCCTGAAGAAAAACGAAAAGATAGAGGACAAGTCCAAGTGGGACACAAGTACATGGCCCACAGCCGAGGAAGCCTATACAAAGCTTCGCGCCCTGTGGTTCATACCAGAGGATCTGTCCTTTGAGGACGCCAACAAGGTCATATCCATACGTCAGGAGGTATTGCTCAACAACTACCGCGCCTATGAGCCTATTACCATAGCCTACGATGTGAGCATGGAGGTAGTGGCGGAGATTAAGCTGCGGGCGGACGAGCTTACCGGCTTACAGACCAGCCAGAGTACTACACGCGTGTATCCGCGCGGCACTACGGCGGCGCACATCCTCGGATATCTTGGCAGGACGGCGACAGAGGAGATGGTAAAGGAAAAGGGCTATTCCTATGACGACTATATAGGCGTATCCGGCATCGAATACACGATGGAGGAGTATCTGACAGGCTCAACCAACCAACGTAAGGGCAAGCGGGTGCTTGAGAAAAACAAAAACGGCAGCGCCATACGAGAGCTTTCCTATACGCCCGCAAAGGACGGCGACGACGTTATGCTAACCATAGACATAAACCTTCAGACCGTCGTTGAAAAGGCCCTTGAGGATCTTATAGCCAAGATAGACACAAAGGAAGAAAAGCAGCTGCTGGAGAATTATGAGGATTACGAAGAAAAGACCAACGGTGACGTGGAAAGCATAAAGACGGCAAAGACCGGTGCCGCAGTGGTCATGAACGTAAACACCGGGCAAGTACTTGCCATGGCATCCTATCCCTCCTTCAACCCAAACTGGTTCATAGCGGGCCTCAGCCCTGAGCAGAATCAGGAGCTTTTCAACAGCGAGTTTTCTGCGGAAACCACACCCACCCGAAACAAGGCAATATCCACAAAGCTGGCGCCCGGCTCCATATTTAAAATGGCCACCGGCGTGGCGGCGGCGGCCGAGGGCGTTCTGGATATTAACGAGCGCATAAGCTGCGACTATGAGTATATAATCAAGTATACCGACGAAAACGGCAAGGAGCAAACCATAGAGCAGAATGCCCCTAAGTGCCACCTGAATAGCAGGAGCAAGATAGGCCAGCACGCAAACCAGACTCTGGCAGATGCCATAAAGAACTCCTGCAACTACTACTTCTGCGAGGCGGCGTATCGCCTGGGCATAGATAAACTCAATGAATGGGCGGGCAAATTTGGCCTCACCAGCCGCACCGGCATAGAACTCACCGGCGAGACAGAGGGTATCGTGGGTGGACAGAAGGTACTGTTTGACAATACACTTACGGGAGAGGACGGCACGCTGGATATTGCAAACCAGAAGACAAGTCTTCCCGGCTTGGTTTACCGCAAGCTTAAGGAAACCCTGGTAAAGTTTGTGGAAAGCCGAAACGCCGAGGTAGACGAGGAGGCAATAAACCGCTGTGCCAAGCGCCTCATGGAGCTTCAGGATGGCGACATAACCAACAAGGGCCCTGAGATACGAAGAATAATAAGCGAGGAGATAGATATTCCCGAGGGCATAACCCAGATGCGCAAGGACTGGATAAACAGCATTTCCTCCCTGCTCAACGAGATACAGTGGAAGCCCACCCAGACCATCCGCGCCGGGTTTGGCCAGGGTACTACGCTGGTCACGCCCATCGCTGTAGCCCGCTATGTAAGCGCACTTGCCAACCGCGGCACGGTGTACGACGTCCACATAGTAGATAAGGTGATGGACAGCAGCGGCAGCACCGTAAAGAATGTTGCCCCAAGCGTGTACAACCAGATAGAAATCTCCGACGACATTTGGGACGCGGTGAGCAGCGGCATGAAGGGCGTCGTATCCCCGGAGGATGGCGGCACAGCCTCCAGCGCCTTTAAGGATTATCCGGAATTCCGCAAGAAGTATATCGATACCGAAATGTTCGGCGGCAAGACCGGCTCTGCTCAGATAGGCCGACGGGCAAAGAACATAGATATCGAGAACACCTCGTGGTTCGTTACTTTTGCTCCCCGGGAGCAGCCCGAGATAGCAATAGTGATATGCGTACCATACGGCCTTTCCGGTTCCTCCAGCGTTCCTGCCATAGTGGACATACTGACCTATTACTTCGGCCAGTCAGAGAATGCGGCGCCGGAGAACCTTGTGGCCATAAACGGCCTTACGGAATAACAGATAAAATAAAAAATGCCGGCTCAAGAGCGTTGACATAAGAAAACAAGCAAAAATCCAGTAAAATCAACGCTTTTAAGGGCAGTGGGCAAACAGGTTAGCTCAAAAATCGAATAACCAAGCGCGCCGCAGATTTTGAAAGAAGTCTGCGGCGTTTTTTCTGCCCAAATTCAGAAAGGAGGCGCAGCCGGAATGTACTTTATGAGCGGTAAAAGCCGCGCATTTGAAACGCTCATGCAGGGAAAGCCCGGATTTGACCGGTACGAGAACGGCTGCACCGAGCATGAGGACTGTAACACCTGCCACTTCTACCGTCCGCACTGGAAATATCGGTTTTGTGTATATGCCGAGTGTCCGTATGAACCGGGCAGACAGACCGCAATCTGGCGCAGCAAGGCAGAGTGAGCGAAAGGAGCTGATAACCTATGGCAGTATTTCGGGTGGAAAAAAACAGCGGCTACACCGTTATGTCCAACCACCACCTACGCAATCAGGAGCTTTCCCTAAAAGCAAAGGGGCTGCTGTCCCAAATGCTGTCCCTGCCGGATAACTGGGACTACACGCTGAAAGGTCTGACTACACGCTGAAAGGTCTGTCCCTTATCAACCTGGAAAAGATCGACGCGATCCGGGAGGCAATACGGGAGCTGGAAAGAGCCGGATATATTGTCCGCAGCCGGGAACGCGACGAAAAAGGACGCTTGCGCGGTGCAGACTACGTAATCTATGAGCTTCCTCAAAAGCCAGTATCGGATTTACCAACATTGGAAAATCCAACATTGGATAATCCAACGCAGGAAAATCCTACGTTGGAAAACCCTACGTTGGAAAATCCAACGCAATTAAATAAAGATATATTAAGAACTGACTTATCAAAAAAAGAAAAATCAATTACAGATCTA
>SFEL01000037.1 GCA_004557245.1 Clostridiales bacterium
TGACCGAGATTTATCGCTGCTGTGCGGACTCTGTAGACGGAGATTTCTTTGAACTCACGGGAGAGCAGGAAAAAATGATCCGCAGTGTTCAGCAGCAGATTGAGGAGTGTGTGCCGGATTTGGACGAGCGAATCCGGCAGCAGGAAGAAGCCTTGGAACAAGTCGCGCAGCAACAGACAATGTAATATCAAACGGAACGGGCCGGAGTCTTAGCAATAAGATTCCGGCCCTTTTTTCATTTCAGAGAGGAGTTCGCTTATGCCGTACTATTTCATGCGAGACACGCCGCTGCAGGCGTTGGAGCAGTTGATGATGTCTCAGCCCGGTCAAAATGGCGTGCGAATACTGCCAGAACTATGTCCGCAAGCATCCGTGCCGCCTATGTGAATGTACCTGCCTGGAGGAGCGGATCGAGGCAGGTGTGCTGGAGCTGAATGCGTTCATGCGGGACTGCTTCACCCCCTCTATGGACAGAGAGATCGATGCGCACCTGAAGCAGGATAACTGCAGCAGCCGAAGCGAGTTTGTGATGAACGCGCTCAAGTTCTATGTCGGCTACTTGAGCACGAAGAACGCCAGTGCATTTCTGCCTGAAGTACTCTCCGCAACGCTGACCGGAACGCTGGACGGTTTCGCAGGCCGCATCAGTTCTCTGCTTTTCAAGCAGGGCGTGGACATCAACCTGATGGCGCAGATCATCGCCTATGATACCGACATTGATGAAGGAGCATATGAGCGACTGCGCGGCAAGGCCATCCGTGATATGAAGCGGACCAATGGCCGTATATCCTTCAAGGATGCAATGGACTTTCAGAAATCGGTGTAAGCGATGGCGAAGCTCGTACAGAAGAGCGGCTATATCAAATCTGGGAAAGCGGGCGGGTACATGCGCTACATTGCTACCCGTGAAGGAGTGGAGAGGTTGGCCGGAAACGGTGCGGTCACAAAAGGTCAGCGTGAGCTGATTCAGAAACTGCTCACGGACTTTCCGGATGCGGTGGATCTGTTTGAGTACGAGGACTACTGCAAAACGCCGACGCTTGGTACGGCTTCCGCATTTATCAGTATGGCACTGGATGCTAACCTTCACGAAATAGACCCGGAGAGCGGATACATGCAGTACATTGCTACCCGTCCCCGTGTGCAGAAGCGAGGTACTCATGGCCTGTTCAGTTCTGCCACTGCCGTAGATCTCGCCTCGGCAATATCAGAGCTGGAAGCGCATGAGGGAAATGTGTGGACCATCATCTACTCTCTGCGTCGTGAGGATGCTGCTCGTTTGGAATACGACAACGCCGATGCGTGGCGCGCGCTCCTCATGGAGAACGCACCGACGCTGGCAAAGTCAATGAAAATATCGCTCGATAACTTCCACTGGTATGCCGCCTTCCATGACGAAGGGCATCACCCTCACATTCACATGATGGTCTGGTCCGATGATCCGAAGGAAGGCTTCCTGACTAAGGATGGAATCGCGGCCATGCGATCCAAGCTGACCAATGCCATCTTCCGGGATGAGATGCAGCAAATCTATGAGCGCAAGGATGTGGCCTACTCAGACTTGGTGGAGGCAGCGCAGAATGCCATGCAGGAAATGATCAGCCGGATGCAGCACCAGATCTGCGACAGCCCGATCATCGCGGACAACATGCGTCAGCTTGTGCAGGCACTGGAAACGACCACCGGAAAGAAACAGTATGGCTATCTCAAGAAGCCGCTGAAGCAGCTCGTCGATACCGTCGTGGACGCGCTGACGGAGCTGCCAGAGGTTTCTGAATGCTATGAGGTGTGGAATCAGATCCATGAGGAACTGAACGAGTGTTACGGTCACAGCACCCCGTGGGAGCGACTCCCGCTATCTCAACGCAAGGAGTTTCGTAAAATCAAGAACGACATCATCCGGGAGGCCGAGAATATTCGTCTCGGCCTCTCAACCTTTGAGAATGAAAGAATGCAGGATGAGCCTGAGCCGGAAAGTCAGAAGGAGGAGCATCAGTCCTACAGTGTGTATGAGCAGACGCAGCGTTACCGCGCAGCAAAGGCTGTTCTGCAGGACATCTATGCGCTGGATGCGGAACACGCAGAAGCGGTCAAAGCTCTGGAGCAGCTCTGGGAGGAAGGATATACCGTTGCGGCGCATCAGCTTGGTAAGTTCTATCGGGATGATTTCTCCACCTTGCGTGACCATGCAAAGGCAGAACAGTGGTTTCGGCGCTCGGCAGAAGCCGGTAATGATTTCTCGGAGTACGCCCTCGGGAAGCTGCTCCTCACGCAAAAACGATGGGATGAAGCGATGGAATGGCTTGACAAGGCCGCAGACCATGGCAGTCAATTTGCACAGTATCGTCTCGGAAAGATTTATCTCACCGGTGAGTTTGTACCGAAGGATGTGGAAAAGGCTCTTGCGTACCTGACAGCCTCTGCTGATCAGGGAAATCAATTTGCACAGTACACCTTGGGCAAGCTGTATCTCTTAGGGCGGGATGTCCCTCCAGATCGTGAGCAGGCCAAAGAATGGCTGATTCGAGCTGCGGCACAGGGCAATGAGTATGCGCGATTCTTTCTCGACTGCTTCGACCAGTTCCGGGATCCGTCTGTTATGCTGGCGGCAAGCAAACTGCTCCATCACATGAGCAGGATATTCCAAAACAATTCCATTCCGCCAGTCAACCCGGCGGGGATCCGCATCGATTCCAAACGCCGCAGACGGCTTATGGAGAAGCGCATGGCCATGGGCCACAAGGCAGATGACCATGAGGAGCAGACGCAGTATCAGCAGAGTATGTAAAAAAGGAGGACTCCATGTCAAGCTATATTCATTTCACCGAAGAACAGAAACAGCGCGCCGCCGCAGTGGATCTGGAGGAGTTCCTGCGCTGCCGCGGTGAAAAGCTGCTTTCCTCCGGCAGGGAAAAACGCCTTGCCAGTGACCACAGCGTGACCGTCCGAGGCAACGAATGGTATGACCATGCGGAGGAGCGAGGCGGACACGCCGTCAGTTTTGTGCAGCGGTTCTACGGCCTTAGCTACCCGGACGCAGTGACAATGCTGCTGGGCGGTGAGCTGGGAACAGCGTATCCTTCTGCCGGGGAGCGCACCGAGGAACCTGTGAAACCATTTGCACTGCCGCCCGCCAACAAAGATATGCGCAGAGTGTTTGCGTATCTCATCAAACATCGCAGCATCGCAAGAGATGTGGTGGCGCACTTTGCCAAGGCTGGGCTTCTGTATGAGGATGCCGAATATCACAACGCCGTGTTTGTTGGTACGGATACAGATGGTGTTCCCCGCCACGCCCACAAGCGCAGCGCCAACAGCTACGGAAAAGCCTTCCGCTTGAACGTCGAGGGCAGTGATCCACGATACAGCTTCCATTATGTCGGCACAGACAGAAGTCTGTATGTGTTTGAAGCACCCATCGATATGCTGTCCTTCATCACCCTCTATCCGGAGAACTGGCAGCGGCACAGCTATGTAGCCTGTTGCGGCACATCCATTCAGCCAGTATTGCAGATGTTGGAACAAGTGCCGCAGCTCGACACCGTCCTGCTCTGCCTCGATAACGATGAAGCTGGTAATCAGGCCAGCCGCCGGATGCAGAATCAGTTAGAGGTGCGCTATTCCGTGGAGCGCCTAATCCCGGAAAGCAAAGACTGGAATGACGATCTGACCCTGAGCAGCGAAAACGCTCAGGGCCTTGCTATGAATGAAATGAGGTGAAATGTTGAACGCAAGTATCTGGATCCTGATCGCAGCTGGAGCAGCAATGTTCCTTGTCATCGGTGGGCTGTCCATGATGTCTCATCACTATACCCTTGGCAATATCAAATCCCGCACTGTGGGCGATGGGCAGCACGGCACAGCCCGATGGGCCACCGACAAGGAAATCAGGCAGACCTATGCCCATGTACCCTTCAAGGTCAGAGAGTGGCGCAAAGGACAGGATCTCCCCACGGAGCAGGGATTGATCCTCGGTTGCAAGGGGCAACCGCAGGAGCTCGCCGCACTGGTGGACAGCGATGACATCCACTGCCTTATGATCGGCGCCAGCGGTATCGGCAAAACTGCATTCTTCCTGTACCCCAATCTGGAATATGCCTGTGCCTCCGGTATGAGCTGGCTGGCGCTGGACAGCAAGGGTGACCTGGCCCGCAATTACGGCACGATTGCCAAAAACTGCTACGGCTATAATGTGTCCGTCATTGACCTGCGAAATCCCACTCGCTCAGACGGCAACAACCTGCTGACACTGGTCAACCGCTACATGGACATTGCAAGAAAAGATCCCAAGAACCTGGCGGCTCGAGCCAAGGCGGAGAAGTACGCCAAGATCCTTGCCAAAACCATTGTCAACCCCGATGGCGATGACAGCAATCGCGGACAGAATGCCTTTTTCTACGATGCGGCGGAGGGCTTGCTCACTTCAGTCATCCTGATGCTGGCGGAGTTTCTTCCACCGGATGAGGCGCATCCCCAGGAACGCCGGCATATCGTTTCCGTTTTCAAGTTGGTGCAGGATCTGCTGGAACCCAGCAAAGTAAAGGGCAAGAGTCACTTCCAGCTCCTGATGGGCAAGCTGCCGCCAGACCACAAGGCCAGATGGTTTGCTGGTGCTGCACTCAACAGCGCAGAACAGGCCATGGCCTCTGTCATGTCCACGGTACTTTCTCGTCTCAATGCATTTCTGGACTCGGAGTTGGAGCAGGTGCTTTGCTTCGACAGCGCCATTGACGCGGAGAAATTTGCCTCTGAAAAGTCTGCCATCTTTCTCATTCTTCCGGAGGAGGACACCACCAAAAACTTCATGGCGGGCTTGATGATTCAAAATCTGAGCCGTGAACTGTTTGCTGTGGCGGATGAAAACGGAGGGAAGCTGCAAAACCGCGTGGTACTGTATTGCGATGAATTTGGCACCATGCCGCCCTTCGATGTCCTTCCGCTGTTCTCCGCAGGCCGTTCCCGCCGCCTGACGCTGGTGCCGATCATTCAGTCCTTGGCACAGCTTGAAAAGAACTACGGAAAAGAAGGAAGCGAAATAATTCAGGACAACTGCCAGGACACCATCTTCGGTGGCTTCGCACCAAACAGTCAGACAGCGGAAGTGCTATCCAAGGCGCTCGGAAACCGCACTGTCCTATCCGGATCGGTGAGCAGGGGAAAGAACGATCCAAGCCAAAGCCTGCAGATGATGGAGCGTCCACTACTGACGGCAGATGAGCTGAAGTCCATTCCCAAGGGAAATTTTATTGTCCAAAAGACGGGACAGCATCCCATGCGTACCCGCCTGCGGCTTTTCCTGGAATGGGGTATCACCTTCGAGAAACCTTATATCGTGCCGGAGCGGGCAGATCGTGCGGTAGCTTATGCAAACCGTGAGGATCTGGAGCGAAATCTTCCGCAATCAAGCAAGGCGGAGAATGCGGATATGCGTGGAGCCTATGCCGTTTCCGGACGCGGCGGCATTGCCCATGAGCCTGCTGTAGATAAGCCCCGGCGCAGGGGCGGCAAGCAGATGAAAACTTACGGTGAGGAGGATCTATGAGTTACTTTGGAACAATTTATGCCGACACCGAACTGCCCTCCAGAGCGAGGGCAGTTTATATGTATCTGCGTGACCGTGCAGACAGTGAGGGAAAATGCTGGCCAGGAATCAAGACGATTGCGTCCGACATGCGATTGTCACGCTCCACGGTCAAACGGGCTTTGACGGATCTGGAGCAGCATGGATACCTGCAAAAGATCCCACGCTACCGTGACAATGGGAGCAGCACATCCAACCTGTATTCCATGCAGTAAGGCCGCAAAAAAGCGCAGTCCTCCGCCAAGGGAGAACTGCGCTTTTTTGCTGGACCCAGGGGAGGTTCATGATGGACCTCCCAGAAGGACTCACTCTACCGGAGATTTAATACAGAGAAAGAATAGTGGAATAGTTGCTGAATACAGAATCTACTTCAACATAGAGATGGGACAAGCGGCTTCCGTTTATACCTGTTATCTTCCCTGTAGGAATCGTTATTTCTTTTTCATGGACCGCAGTTCAATATATCCGCGATTGCCGCGGGGTTCCAACTGAATACGGGGATTGCTGTTATCCCAACAGTAGCCAATGATGTCGGGATCATATCCGTTCATGGCCCGCTGTACTGCAGAGATCGCATCGCAGTACCATATCTGAATAGTCTTATCGAAAATCATGTAGAATGCTTATCAGAATGCACAAACTATTTCAAGTGCAATTTTCACCCATTACACCAGGCTACAGCCTCTTTGAATTGCTCCCATGTAATATCTTTGCAAAAACGGCGATCCGGTACATACAGGGATTGCCGGAAGCGAGACTGCTGAAATCTGTGGTCGTGCCGTTTTGGAAAGGCAGGGCATAATTACCCGCAGAGCATGACCTTTACACAGAACAGGCCGTCCTGATAGGTAACCGTACTCACCCCGCCGGATTTTTCTGCGATGTGACGGACGGACTGAAGTCCGACGCCGTCTCCTCTAACCGCCTGGTGGAAGAAAAGGCAGGCCACCTGTATGCAGTCTGCCTTTTGCTTGATCCGAAAGCCCGCAGACGCGCGGGGCTTACAGCACCAGCGAGGGCGCGGTGTAGACCCGTGCCTTCAGCTCGCTGTTGAGCATATACAGCCCCTTGCTGTCACCGCCGAACAGCTCCATCTTGGTGATGAGGTCGGCGGCATTCTTCTCCTCCTCGCCCTGTTCCTTGATGAACCAGTCCAGCATCTGCATGGCGCGGAAGTCTTTTGCCTCGTATGCGGCGGCGTAGATGGCATCGATGCTGGCGGTGACCAGCTTCTCGTGCTCCAGTGCCTTTTTCAGCGGGGTCATGTGGTCGCCTCGTTCCCACTCCGGCTTTGCGATAGCCTCAAAGGTAACGCCCTCGCCGTTATTCTGCAAATACTGATAAAACAGCATGGCGTGATCCCGTTCCTCCTGCGCCTGTACCCGGTACCAGTTCTCAAAGCCGTCCAGTCCGACGGCGGCGTAGTAGTTGGCAAAGTCCAGATACAGATAGGCGGAGTAGAACTCCTTGTTGATCTGCTCGTTGAGCAGCTTAGATACGTTAGCGTTCATGATACTTCTCCTCCATAAGATTGTCTTTTTCCTGCTCCCGGCAGGCGG
>SFEL01000038.1 GCA_004557245.1 Clostridiales bacterium
GGTGCTTCCGTACTTGGAGAAGTCGATCAGCATGGACTCGGGAACATCCAAGCCGCAAAGTCTTGCAAGGTCATGGGTGACCTTTTCCCATGCGCCCACGTTAACATCATCGTGCTTGGACGGAAACTTGGCGATCCAAAGATTTCCGCTTGTGTCCAGAACGGTGGCCTTCGGACGAGCGCCACCCAGCGAGGAACCGGGCTTGATGAGCTGATTGATCCATTTCTGTTCGAGACCGGACTCATCGTTTTCAAATTGACGGGAAGCCTCCTCCAGCGTTCGCAGGCTGGTCCAGGGAGGTGTTGGGGTTTCCGAATCATCCGAGAGAAACGGCCCGTCTTTGTCCAGCTTGAAGCGGATCGCGCCCATCCGCGTCTCGTCGTAGACGCCCAGCAGGAAGTCGCTGTCTAAGAGCTTTCGAGGCTTTCGGCCTTCCTGTTCAGCCAGTATTCTTTCTCTGCGCGTCATCAGCAGGCGGCCCCAGCGGTCGGGGGAAGAGTCAGCGAAAAGACCGAACACATTTTTTGCGCCGGTGGGATACTGACGTCCGGCGTACAGTTGAAGATCCGGGTCGAGATACATGTAGTTTGCGCTGCTTTTTAACCAGTCAGCGTCATACTCAAAGGAGTAGCTCTCACGGCCGCGGACATTCTCCACGAAGAGCGTCCCCAGGAAGTTTGGCGTTGTAGCTCTAAAGCTCTCATAGACATAAATTACTTTTTGGTTTGATGCCACGGTTAATCACCTCCGTTTCGTGGTGCTCTCTTGCGAGTGGTAAGTTCAAGGTCTTGGAGTTTACGCCCCAGCTCGTCATCCTTTGCAACGAGCAGAAGGTCTTTATCCATATTGTTCAGTGCATGCAGAACTGCGGCATAGATCCCAATCGCGACAGAGGGGTTTCCCTTTTCAACATTCCACACTGTGGCTCGGCTCACACCGGCTCTTTCTGCAACCAATTCGGCAGACAGATGCCGCCGTAATCTGGCAAGTTTGATCTGTTCTCCCAGCTGTTCTAAAATCGCCTGCGTCTGCGGCAGCACAGCAACACTCTTTCGTCCCATTCTGCACACCACCTCTACATCATCTTTGTGCTTGTTATTATAGACGATACATTTATAATTGTCAATAAATAAAGACATTAAAAGGCGGTGTGTCTGCGATTATCCCATACTCCATTGTGTGCTGACTACCTTACCGATATGCATCCGGCCTTACGCGGCTTTCGCGGGCGTGACCATGGCCGCAATGCTTTGCCAGCCGGTCTTTGCAGCCACCGTCTGGGAGAAGGCCAATGAGATCATGAAGGATGTCTATAATCAGATTCTTCTTATCTCCACCATTGCCGCCATTGTCACCGCGTCGGTGGCACTACTGATGATGAACTTCTCCCGCAGCGGCCGCACTGTGGACGAGAGCCGCGCATGGCTCAAGCGTATCATCATCACATGGGCAATCCTTAACGGGTTGGGCTTCATCATGTCCTATGTGACGCCCTTCTTCGCAGATGGCAGATGGAACGGATAACGCCAAGCTGCCCGGTTGAGAAAGAAGAGGTGCTATGGGCATATTAGATGGCATTGTAGAATGGATCGCGGAACAGGTCATGTACGGTCTTGACCTTATCAACACCTCTGTGCTGGGGGCTCTGGGCTGCGACATGACCACCTTCCTGCGCTACTTCCCTGCAGCGGAGACGATGTACAACATCTTCGTGGCACTGGCTATCGGCATGATCTTGCTGAACCTGATCTGGCAGCTATTCAAGAACTACGGCCTTATAGCAGGCGTAGAGGCAGAAGACCCGGTAAAGCTGACGATCCGCTCCGTGCTGTTTATCCTGCTGGCCTATTTCGCAGATGAAATCGTGGAGCTGATACTGAAAATCGGCGGGACACCCTACGCGTGGATCATGTCGTCTGAACTGCCCGCATTGAACTTTGCCGACTTCAATTCGGTCATACTTACCATCCTTGGGGTCTGTGCCAACGGCGCGGTGGCTCTAATCGTCCTGATCCTCGTCCTCATATTGGCGTGGAACTATATCAAGCTGCTATTTGAGGCGGCGGAGCGTTATGTGCTGCTGGGCGTTCTGGTATTCACGGCGCCGGTGGCTTTTGCTACGGGCGCGGCGCAAAGCACCTCCAACATCTTCAAGGCGTGGTGCCGGATGTTCGGTGGCCAGATATTTCTGCTGCTGATGAACGCGTGGTGCCTGCGCCTGTTCATCACCATGGTGGGAACCTTCCTGGCAAACCCATTATCCCTATAGGAGACGATCATGAATCAAAAAACGAAATACATCACAGGGATCGTGTTGTCCGTACTGGTTATATGTGCGCTCACAATCCCGGCCTTTGCTCTGACGGAATCAGATGTGCAGTCTCAGGTCTCAGCTTCCGGTAAAGAAGGCGTGGCCGGAAACCTGTTCGTCTGGTTTCTGTGCGCAGTGGCATTTTTGAAGATCTCACAGAAGATCGACAGTTTCATGCAGGGCCTTGGCATCAATGTGGGCCATACAGGCGGCTCTATGCTGGCAGAAGCGATGCTGGCCGCACGGAGCATCGCTGCCGCCCGTGGCGTCGCTGGACGCGGTCGAGGCGGTAATGCAGGGCGAGCCGGAAGCACCAGCGGCAGTGGAGGTGACAGCAATACCTTCCTGCAAGGCGGTCTGGCCGGTGTTGCCAATCGCAGCTTCTATAACGGCGCATACCGAAACGCCACCGGCACAGACAGCGGCGGCGTTGGCGGCATGGCGTTCCGTGCCTCTATGACCAAGGGCGGCGATATTGCCAATAACGTTATCAGCCGTATTGCCACCGGCGGCGCGGGATCTGGGGATGTCATGTCCGGCAATATGGCGGCGGACGCTCTCATGTCCTATATGGGCTATACGGCTCTTGGTGAAGGCGCGGCGGATATTCCGACCTTCTCCAATGTGGAGATTGGCGGTGGGCATATCACCGGCACGGAGACCTCTGAGGAAGAACCTGACGGCCGCGCCTTTGCCATGTACAGCACTGAACAGTATATGGAGCCAAAACGGGAATACACCACCGTCACCACTGTGGATGGCGCAAAATGGTATAGGCAGTACGCACAGGACGTAGTGGAGAAAAAGCCTTATCAGAATCCGGATGGCGGCATTTCCTACCGTGAGAGCCTGATCCGGCGTCTGCCTGACCCGCCTCGCAGAAAGGACAAGACCTGATATGACCCAGCAAGAACGCAGCGGTCTGAACGAAGCCGCTGAGATCAGCGCACACGCTGGCGGTGCTGTGCGCGGCGCCATCAAGACAGGAAAAATGGTAAGCGGCGCGGCAAAAGGCGCTGCTGCCGCAGGCCCTTACGGTGCGGCGGCAGCGGCACTCTGGACACATCGCAAGGCGGTTGCTGCCATCATTGCCGGGTTGCTGGTGCTTCCCGTCCTGTTCATCATGCTGCTGCCTTCCCTGATCTTCGGCGGGTTGACCAAGGCAGGGGTTGAAGGAAGTCCAGACACACCGATCCTCAACGACAACGCCGCCGTTGTGGAGAACATCAATCAAATCTCGCAGGCGATCAGCGACTTGCTGGAGGAAGGGCAGGAGGATGTTCGCGCCCGTATTGACACGGATTTTACCGCTTCCGGCGCTGACCAGAAGGAGATCATCAATCCATACGAAAGCTCCCCGGCCTACAATGCCAACCGCTTCATTGCCATGTACTGTGCCGCCAAAAATCAGGACTACGCATCTATCTCCCTCAAGGATATGGAGGACGTAATCCGTAAGGCCAAGGACGCCCTCTATACCTTCACGAGCACGGAGGAGTCTCGCACGACTACGGTAACGGAAACGAATACGGATCCCAAAACCGGCAAGGTCACGGTGACGGAAACGGAAGTAACAGAGATATGGAAGATCTATACCATCGTCTACAACGGAGAGGCCTATTTTGAGGATAAGATATTCGCTCTGTCGGACGAACAAAAGGGATTGGCGGAAAACTACACCCAGAACCTGAGCGTATTCCTGGGCGATGGTATGATGCAGGGCTTGCTGCCCGCCGAGTCCGCCGGCCTTGTATCTTTGGGCGACATTCGTTTCTCGGATGGTGCGACGCAGGTGGTCTACTATAATCAGTTGGATAAGCGGTACGCGAGCATGCCCTACGGCACCGACGACATCGGCACCTACGGCTGCGGGCCTACCTGTATGGCAATGGTGGTATCTTCTCTGACCAACGAGACGGTCAATCCCGTTGAGATGGCACGTTGGGCCTATGAAAACGGTTACTGGTGCAGTAGAAGCGGTTCCTACCATTCGCTGATCCCCGGTGCCGCCAAAGCGTGGGGGCTTCCGGTACAGGGCTGCGGGAAAACAGAAGGGCAGCGCATTGTGGATGCGCTCTCTCAAGGCAAGCTGGTGGTGGCAATCATGCTGAAAGGTCATTTCACCAGCTCAGGACACTTCATCGTGCTGCGCGGTGTGGAGAACGGAAAGATACTGGTGGCCGACCCTGCCAATTATACCCGAAGCCAACAGGCATGGGATCTGGCTATCATCCTGAATGAAGCCAGCGGCCGTGCCGGTGCCGGTGGGCCTTTCTGGATCATAGGGTAGGAAGGAGAACTAAATGTGAGTAAACCAAATGAATATGACACCTATATCATCCCGCCCAATTTTATTGAGGGCGGGACTTTTTTCGGCGGACTGCTGAAGCTCCGCAACACAGCCGAGGCACTGGTTATCGTGTTGGCTATCGGCACGCCGGTGTTTTCGGTGTCCGCGCTGACGCTGACTGCCAAGATCATCATTCTGTGCCTGACCGCACTGCCTCTTGGCATCATCGCACTGGTTGGCATCAACGGCGAAAGCCTCTCGTCATTTATCTTTCTTGTTCTGAAATATCTCTGCAACCGCCGTGTTATTACACGCAATGAAGAGGAACAGGACAAGCGGAAAAAACGCAAGAAGCGAAAAGCTAAGAACGGTGACGCCGCGCCCAAGTACATCAATCCAGTGGCGGAATACCTGCCTGTGGAGAAGATCGAAAACGGCATCATCTACACACGGGATCACCGTTACCTGAAGATTGTCGAAGTTATACCTATCAACTTCCTGCTGCGCAGCGCCAGAGAGCAGCGGAACATCATCTACTCGTTCATCTCGTTTCTCAAGATCAGCCCGGTCAAAATGCAGATCAAGGTCATTGCCAAGCGTGCCGACCTGAACCGGCACAGAGAGATCGTGCAGCAGGAGATGGCGCAGGAAACCGATGAAAACTGTCGCCTGCTGCAGCAGGACTACCTGACGCTCATTGACCGGATCGGTGCACGGGAAGCTACCTCGCGCCGGTTCTTCATGGTATTTGAATATGAGGCATGGGCAGGCCGGAAAAGGGATAACGAGGAAGCGGAGGCCATTGCCTCCCTGCAAACGGCAGCCCGCACCGCAGTCAATTATCTCAAGCAATGCGGCAATGAGGTGCTGATCCCGGAAAACGACGACGAGTTTACGGTCGATACCCTCTACCATTTGCTGTGCCGCAACACCACCACGTCGCTGCCGGATCGAGTTCGCCGGATCGTTGCCCAGTATCAGGAGAAAGGGCTGGAATCTGAGATCGACGCCATTCCCTGTACGGAGTTTTTCGCCCCTGACAGCATCGACTTTACCAACGGGCGGCATATCTGTATTGACGGACTCTACTACGCCTATCTGCTGGTGCCCTCTACCGGCTATAAGGCGCAGGTGCCGGCCGGCTGGCTGTCTCTCATTGTCAACGCCGGGGATGGCATTGACCTGGATATGTTCATCAGCCGCCAGCCGAAAGCCCGCATGGTACAGCGGCTGGGACAGCAGCTTCGTATCAATCGCAGTAAGATCAAGGACGCCAGCGATACCAACACGGACTTTGATGATCTGGACGGTGCTATCCGAAGCGGCTACTTCCTGAAGGAAGGGCTGGGCAACAACGAGGACTTTTATTACCTGAACCTGCTGATCGCAGTGACAGCTCCCACAGTGGATGAACTGGAATGGAAGGTCAATGAACTGAAAAAACTGCTCGTGTCCCGTGATATGGACGTGTGCAGCTGCGCCTTTCATGAGGAGCAGGCGTTTCTATCGTCGCTGCCGCTGGTCAGCATGGAGAAGCACCTCTTTGAACGCTCCAAGCGCAATGCGCTGACCACCGGCGTGGCAAGCTGCTACCCCTTCACGTCCTATGAGCTGAGTGATGAAAACGGCATCCTGTTCGGCCTGAACAAGTACAACAACTCTCCGGTCATCATCGACATCTTTGACTCCAAGGTCTATAAAAACGCCAATACTTGCGCCTGCCGATGGCATGGCCGGTGTCATTCTCGCTGCAGGGGAAAATGTCCCCTCAAAAACAAAAAAGTCAACAGCCCACTGCTCTGCGGCA